>NZ_JAJQRB010000053.1:0-21449 GCF_046533075.1 Treponema primitia
AGCGGGGCTGCGGAAGCAGACTCTACAAGCGTGCTCGGTCAGGGATGCCCCTCCCCCGTCCGTTTATGCCGATAAGATATCAAATCCGCAGCCGCTCCACATGGTGATAAGCCTCTGCGCGCAGCCCCTTGACCTGTTCATCCGCCAGATATTCGTCAAAAGGCATCATCCGGTCGATGATCCCCCCAGGAATATTGCCGGGTACTATTTCGATAATCCGGTTCGCCACGGAGCCTACGAACTCGTGGTCGTGGGAGTTGAAGAGGAGTACCCCGGGAAAGGCGATGAGCCCGTCGTTAAGGGCGGTGATGGCCTCCAGGTCCAGATGGTTGGTGGGCTCGTCCAGGATGAGTACGTTGGCCCCGGAGAGCATCATCTTCGCGAGCATACACCGGACCTTTTCACCCCCGGAGAGGACGTTCACCGGCTTTAGGGCCTCGTCCCCGGAGAAGAGCATACGACCAAGAAAACTGCGCACATAGGTATCGTCCTGGTCTGCGGAATACTGTTTTAGCCAATCGGTGATGGATAAATCGGAGTTAAAGAAACTGCTGTTTTCCTTGGGGAAGTAGGAGAAGGCTGTGGTCTGCCCCCAGTAGTAGTCCCCTAAAGCGGGTTTGCTCACCCCTGCCAGGGCGTCGAAGAGGCTGGTTTTTGCCAGATGCTCCGCCCCCACTAAAGCTATTTTATCGTTCTTATTAACAGTAAAGGTAATTTCCTGGGACAGCGCTTCGCCGCCGGGGTTTTCAAGCTCCACACGCAGTTTTTCTATGCGCAGCACATTGTTGCCGATTTCCCGTTCCGGCTTAAAGCCCACGAAGGGAAACCGTCTGCTGGTAACCACCACATTGTCCAGGTCCAGCTTTTCCAGCACCTTCTTGCGGCTCGTGGCCTGACGGCTCTTGGCGGCGTTGGAGGCAAAACGCTGGATAAATTCCTTCAGTTCCCGGGCCTTATCTTCGTTTTTCTTTTGCTGATCCTTAGCCTGGCGCTGGAGCATCTGGCTCATCTGGTACCAGAAATCGTAGTTCCCCGAATAGAGGGATATCCTGCCGAAGTCAATGTCGCAGATATGGGTACACACCGCATTGAGAAAGTGCCGGTCATGGGAAACCACAATAACCGTGTTGGGAAAGTTGATGAGGAATTCCTCCAACCAAGTGATGGATTCCAGATCCAGGCCGTTGGTGGGCTCGTCCAAAAGGAGCAGGTCAGGGTTGCCGAACAGCGCCTGGGCCAAAAGTACCCGGACCTTCTTGGATTCATCCAGATCCGCCATGAGCTTTCCATGGTCCTCCTCGTCCAGACCCAGCCCCGAGAGGAGCTGCCCCGCCTGGGATTCCGCTTCCCAGCCCCCAAGCTCGGCGAAATCCGCCTCAAGCTCGCTGGCTTTCATCCCATCCGCTTCGGTAAAGTCTTCCTTGGCGTAGATCGCCTCCCGCTCCTTCTGTACCGCATAGAGCTTCCCGTAGCCCATGATCGCGGTCTCCATGGCGGAGTATTTCTCGAAGGCGAAGTGGTCCTGCCGGAGCACCGCCATCCGTTCGCCGGTACTGACGGACACATCGCCCTTATCGTGCTCGGTTTCCCCGGAAAGTATATTGAGAAACGTGGATTTCCCCGCGCCGTTTGCGCCGATAACGCCGTAACAGTTCCCGGGGGTAAATTTTAGGTTAACATCCTTGAAAAGGATACGCTCTCCAAAGCTGAGACTGAGTTCGGTAACGGTAATCACTGATTATTCTCCAAGGTTTTAATGCTGGGATCCATTGTACCGGAAAGCGGAGATTGTTTCCAGGGTTCTATTTGTCGCCGTAATGGCCGCGGCATTGGGATATTTCGATATTCATTTTTCCATCGCTTCAAGCTCTTCCATTGTTTTTACAATGAACTTCCCCTCATCCGCTTCCTTTATGGATTGCAACAGTACCTTCATATTTGATTCGCTATAGAAGGGATCGCTTTCCGCGCTGATTTCAAAGGGTATCTTCTTTTGCCGGACCGCCTGACGCACAAAAACGTTGAACGCCGTACTTATGGTCATGCCCAATTCGCTGAAAAGTGATTCCGCCTGTTTTTTTAAGCCCTCGTCCATACGTATATTGATATTGGTTTGTGCCATTTTCTTACTCCCAATCATATTGTATATAAATTCACGCACAAAGTCAATATATTTATATACTTCGCGAAATAGATCTTCACAGAGAAAGCACTAAGCTTGACCCAAGAATCCCGCTAAAAAAATATAAATTTTCCGAATCCGGTAAAGCATAATCCATCCTCGTCCCCTAATAGGGGGAGGAGGCGCTTATGGCGATTTATCACACCAGGGATAACAGTGTTAAACTTATCCTGGGCAACCACGAACTCTTTGTGGAATTCCTGCGGGATTTCATACCCATCGACCTGTTAAAGGATATTCACCCCGATGATATCGAAGACCTCACCGAACGGTTCCTACCCCTCTTTCAGGACGGACAGGATTCAGACACGGTGAAACGGATCAACCTAAAGGGAAAGGCACCCCTTTTTGTTATCGCCATCGTGGAGCACGAGTCAAAGGTTAATTTCCGGTCCAGCTTCAAAATGCTGCAGTACATTTGCCTGGTCCTGGACAACTATGAAAAGGAGGTAAATCAGGAAACGAAGGGGATCAGCTCAACCAAGGACTTCCACTATCCCCCGGTATTGCCGGTAGTTTTCTATGACGGCCCCGGCCCCTGGACTGCGGAGCTGAACTTTCTGAACCGAACCGACCTGAATGAGGTGTTTCACAAGTACATCCCCAAGTTCGAGTACGAACTGGTGGATTTGAAACGGTATACCCAAGAAGACATCATCCGGTTTAACGACACCCTCTCCCTTATCATGCTCATCGATCAGTTGAAAACCCATGACGGGAATTCGGTTCTGAGCAAAATACCCCGGGAATATTTTACAGAACGGGCATTGAAAATCCCTGAAAACCTGCGTAAAGTGATAGATGATGTCATAACCGTTCTGTTAGATCGCCTGGACTACCCCGAAGAAACAATCCGGGAGGTGACCATGCAAATTACCGGGAAGGAGGGTTATATGCTTTTTGACGGGTTTGTGAATGCAGTAAAAGAGGAACGCCGCATTCAAAGAGAAGAAGGCCGGGAAGAAGGCCGAGTGGAAACTCTAAATGAGGTTCTGGAACTCTTAAAACAAGGATATCGGGTAGAAGAGCTTGAAGCAAAACTATCTTCTAAAATCGTAAACAAATGAAATTCTGCGGAACAAGCTCCGGGGTATTAAACTAGACTCGCGAATGGATTGAGATCCTCTAGTCCTTCGGTTTATTCTTGAATATCCCGAGTAACCTGCCCAGGATGCCCTTCTTCGCCGCAGTCTGCCCACCGGTTTGCGGCGCGGCCTTGGCTGGTGCGCCTTGGTTTGGCCGCTTGGACTGGCCGGCTCTCTGGCCGCCGGGCCTTTGGTTACCGGACCGCTGGTCCCCGCCGCCCCGCCGTTTCTCGCCGGGCCGCTGGTCTGCAGACCGCGGGCTGCCGGGTCGTTGGTCCCCGCCTTGGCGTGGGTCTCCCCCCTGGCGCTGATCCCCGCTATCCCGCTGATCCCGGGGCTTTCGATCTCCGCCGTCACGCCCTCGTCTGCCGGTGTTTCGACTTTGGCTCTGGTCGTCCCTTCTTCCCTGGCCTTTTCCGGCGGAATCTTCGCCGGGCTTTCCTTCGTACTTCTGTTTGTAGTAGGCCATCCGCTCTTCCTGGGAAAGGCTGGCCAGCTCCGGCGCGCCGCGTCCGGAACCATCCCGGGGACCGGTACGGTGTCCGCGGCCTTCAGACCGAGCGGCGCCTGCCTCACCCTGGGGGCGATCCCCTTGCGGCCTTGGTCCGGCATGCCGGGGGCTTTCGCTGTGATGGGGGGCTCCGGGAGGGCCTTCGCGCCGGCGTCCATCGCCGCGGTGCATACCCGGGCCGGGACGCCGGCCTTCGCTGTGGCGGCTATCCCTGCGGCTGTCGCGGCCGCGATCATCCCGCCGGCCACGGTCGTCGTAGCTATCGGTACGGATGCGCATACCATCGCTCTTGTCTTCCCCGTAGAGCGATTCGTCGGCAATGATGGAGGGTATCTTCTTTCCGATATATCGTTCAATGTCCGGCAGTTCGTAAACATCCTGCTCACTGGCCAGGGTGATAGCCTTGCCGGACTTTCCCGCCCGGGCGGTACGGCCGATGCGGTGAACGTAGTTTTCAGCTTCAATGGGGATGTCGTAGTTGATCACCATGGACAGGTCGTCAATGTCCAGACCCCGGGCGGCCACGTCGGTGGCCACCAGGAAGCGGACCTTGCCGGCCTTTACATCCTCGATGATTTTGAGCCGCTTTGACTGGGGCAGATCCCCCATGATAAATTCACAGTTGATGCCGTTTATTTCCAGGCGCTTGGCCACAATTTCGGTGTACTTTTTAGTATTGCAGAAAATGATGGCGCTTTCGGGTTTTTCCCGTTGCAGAATACCCATGAGGAACTTCATTTTTTCATCACTATGAACATGGTAGAGAACCTGTTCGATCTCCTCCACGGTCACCGTTTCCGGCTCAATTTCGATTTCGTGGGGGGACTTGGTATACTCCCAGGCGAGGTTTTTGACCCAGGCGTTCAGGGTTGCGCTGAAAAGCATGGTCTGACGCCGGTCCGCAGGGGGCACTACCTTGATAAGCTTCCGCAAATCCGGGTAAAAACCCATATCAAACATACGATCCGCCTCGTCTAAGATCAAAAAGGCGATATCCATGAGGTTCATATAGCCGGAACTGTTCAGATCCAGCACCCGTCCGGGGGTTCCTACCAGAATCTGGGCGTTATCCCGGAGTAATTGCTGCTGCTGACCGTAGCCTACCCCGCCGTAGAAGCTCCCTACGATAAAGGGGAGGTATTTTCCCAACTGTTTCGCCTCTTCCTCCACCTGAACCGCCAGTTCCCGGGTGGGGACCATGATGATCGCCTTTTTTCCGTTTATAAGGGGTTCCGAAAGGAGACGCTGAAATATGACAATCAGATAAGCGGCGGTTTTTCCCGTACCGGTCTGGGATTGCACATAGAGGTCCTGACCTCCAAAGGCGCTGGAAAGCACCTGTTCCTGAACGGGCATACAGCTTACATATCCCATTTCGGCTATACCCCGCTGAAGATCGGGGTGTAAAGTAAATTCGCTAAATTCCATGTTCACTTAGTATATGGGTTTTGGGGGAAATAGGGAAGGGGCAAGTGTAAGGCGTAATATTGACAGCATATGCAAAATGCATTATTATTGCATACATGGAGGTTTTTATGCCATTATTGCAGGTAAGGGATTTCCCAAAAGAACTCTACGATACCATTTCCCGGGTAGCAAAAACAGAAAATCGCAGCATTCCGCAACAAACAATAGTTTTGCTAAAAAATGCATTAAATATAAGCGATGAAAGAATGGCGAGAAGACGGGCGGTATTGGAAGAAATTGATAAGCTCAATATAGACCGGGTACAGCAATTCCCCGATCCGGCTGAATTAACCCGGGAGGACAGAGATAGGTGATTATAGTTTTAGATAGTAACGCTGCGATTGAAATTGTATTAAAACGGGAAAGGGGAACTATTTTCAGGCGCTTAGTTGAATCGTCCGAAAAAACAATCACCTCGGAATTCTTTAGGATTGAAGTGGCCAATGTAATACGGAAATATTATAGGGGAAACTATATACAAAAAGAAGACTGCGTTAAATTATTAGAATTATCAGAAAACCTAATAGATGAATTTATTCCCGTATCAGAAAACAATGTAGAAGCATTGCATGAAGCGATACGCCTGGATTACTCGGCCTATGATATGCTCTATTTGACCCTTGCGCGAAGAACCGGGGCAACACTCATAACCCTTGATAAGCTGTTAAATAGTATCGCTGAGAAGGAAGGGATAGAGATAGTGACGCAAGTTTAATGCTACAAAGAGGGGTTTCTTAGCAGTTCCCGCGGCTTGGACCCCTGGGCGGGTCCCACAACACCGTTGTGTTCCATCAATTCCACCAGCCGGGCCGCCCGGTTGTAGCCTATCTTGAGGCGGCGCTGGATGTAGCTGGCGCTGGCCTTTTGCTGCAACATCACGATTTCCAGGGCTTTTTCGTAGAGGGGATCGTTTTCGTCGTCGAACAGGGATGGGCCAAGATCGTCCTCTTCATCGTCGATGAAGATCTCGTCGTCGATATAGTCGGGCTCGCCCAGGCCTTTGACAAATTCCACCACCCGTTCCACCTCTTCTTCGGAGACAAAGGCCCCCTGGATGCGGATGGGGAAGGGGTCCACCACTCCGGCGTAGAGCATATCACCCTTGCCCAACAGTTTTTCTGCGCCCACCAGGTCGATGATGATGCGGCTGTCCATTTTGCTGGCCACCATGAAGGCGATGCGGCTGGGGATATTGGCCTTGATAAGACCGGTGATTACGTCGATGGAGGGGCGCTGGGTGGCTAATACCAGATGGATGCCCACGGCGCGGCTCATGGCGGCCAGGCGGGCAACGGTGTTTTCCAGTTCCTTTCCGGTGGTGGCCATGAGGTCGGCAAACTCGTCGATCACCACCACGATATAGGGCATGTGTTCCGCCGCCATATTCCGCTCTTTGATACGCCGGTTGTAGCTCCGTATGTCCCGGACGCCCATGGAATCCAGGCAGGCGTAGCGCCGTTCCATCTCGTAGATACAGTACTGCAGAGCCTGGAAGGCCTTTTTCGGCTCGGTGATCACCGGGGTTAAAAGGTGGGGGATGTCGTTGTAGAGTTTAAGCTCCACGATCTTCGGGTCTATCAGGATGAGCCGGCAGTCCGCAGGGGAACGCTGATACAATATGGAAAGAATCATTGCGTTAACGCAGACCGATTTTCCCGATCCGGTGGCGCCGGCGATAAGCAGGTGGGGCATCTGTACGAGATCCACGGTCTGGGCTTCCCCGGATATGTCCTTCCCTAGGATCACGGGAATCTCCATCTTCTTTCCTTCGTGGTCCTTTTCCCGGCGTTGTTCCCCCTCAATGATTTCCCTGAGGGACACGATGTTCCGCTTGGCGTTGGGCACCTCGATGCCCACGGCGTGTTTGCCGGGAATGGGGGCCACGATACGGATGGACGATGCGGCGAGCCGCAGGGCGATATTGTCCCCAAGGTTTACGATCTTGGAGAGCTTTACCCCCGGCGCGGGGAGTATGTCGAACATGGTGATCACCGGCCCCTTGCTTATGCCCGTAACCTCCGCCTGTATCTTAAATTCCTCCAGGGTTCCCTTCAGGGTTACCGCCGCAGCTCTGGTGGCGTCATCAATGATCCAGTACTGGCCGTCGGGGTACTGGTTAAGTATCCCCTCCACGGGCACCTTGTAGGCGCCCCGGCGTTTCGCCTTGGGGGCCTTCCCCTTAGGCTGGGTATAGGGCAACTCCGGCTCGTCGGAAACGGCGCCTGGAACGGTGCCTGGCACCATTTCGTCATCGTCGTCAAAAACGGCGCCTGGCATCATATCGTCGTCGTCGTCGTCATCATCGGTGCCTGGCACCATATCGGATCCAATATCATCCGTAAAGTCCCCGGATTCAAAAAAGGGATCCAGTCCAATTTTGTCGATGGAAGGCAGATCCGCATCAGGGTCAGGCTGATATTCCTGTTCCGCCGGGACCGGTATCGGCTCCGGTAAGAGCAGGGGCCGCGGCTTTTTTTCCTGGGGCTTTTTCAGTTCCTTTCCGTACCGAATGGCCTCAGGGCCGGGGAAAAAGAGGGAGGTCAGGGCCATGATCAGGAAACTTTCTATCACCGTCATGAGGATGATGATCAGGCTAAAACCTATCCGGCCGGTTTTTGCGAGAAAATCCCATTCCAGGGAACGGACATTGAAGTCCCGAAGAAAGGCGAAACCTATGGCTAGGGTTAAAAAGGGAAAAGTAGTGCCGGTAAGGATGAAAATCCGGTCCGGCCGGAAATGGGGGTCCGCCAGAAGTACGGCGGCTATCAGCAGGTAGAGGGGGATCGCAAAGGACAGAATACCGTAGGCGCGTACCAGAAAATCCCCGGGACCACGGGCAAGTTCAGGGTTATTGACCAGCGCCCCGGTTATGGAGATCCCCAGAAGCGCCGCAAGCAGGGCCAGCACAAGGGCGGAAAAAATCGAGGCAACCCGGAAGCGTAAATCGGGACGGGCAAAAAAGGCTTTCAATGTTCTCAGGGGGTTAAACCTACTTGGCACGGACCGATTTCCTCCATTTGTGGTGATTTGAGACGTATGTCCTATCTATAGATATCGGCAAGAACTGCTTCCATCGTCATATCATAATACAGATATCCGTAGGCAGCGGCGGCGGCCAGAACCTTTCGGGCGTATTCCCGGGTTTCGTTGTACTCAATGGTTTCCAGGAATAGGTCCCCGGGCAGTTTCGGCTCGGCGCTCCGCCAGCGGCGGATCCGGCCTATACCGCCGTTATAGGCCAGCAGGGCAAGCATGGGGCTTTCGGTACGGTCCATGAGGTAGCGGAGGTACACCGCCCCCAGGTGCATGTTTGCCGCCGGGTCTTCCAGGTTTATCTCCCCGCCCCCGGCGTAATCCGGTCCTCCCTGCCGGCTAATCCGGCCCGCCATGTCTTTGGCGGTGGCGGACATGAGCTGGGTAAGCCCCACCGCCCCGGCGGAGGAATGAATATTCGGGACAAAGGCGCTTTCGGTACGGATAAGCCCAAAGAGAAGTTCCGGGGGGATATCCGCATCCCGGGCGCGGTTCTCCGCTAAATCTCCAAAGGCGCGGGGATAGTGGAGCTCCATATCCCGCCGGTTCATCACATAATTTTCCCGATCCGCATAGAGGGAAACCACCCGAATGGATTCCCCCCAGCGTTCCGCATTGGCAAAGGCGGAGGCCAGGGTCCGCAGTTCTTTGGGGCTGAACCTATCCGCATCATTTTGCAGATAGGGAAAGACAAGGTGAGCAGCGCCGTACTCAAAAAAACCGAGGAGGAATGCTAAGTCATCGGACGTAGTATTGGATTCCTGGTCTGCAGCGCTTTGGTCCGACAGCCCGGGAACGGCGTTCAGCCCCAGCCGGGAAGCGGCCATGGCCCGGTAATAAAATGAAGCGTTCCCCTGGTTTAAGGCGGTTCGGAAGTACTCCTCCGCCGGCTTGGGAGCTGCCGGTAAAAGGCCTTCGGAAACGGCCCGGCCCAGGATATAGGCGTATTTTGCGATGCTTCCCCCATCGGATCGGTTTTCGATGAGGGCAAATACCTCCGCAAGGGTGTTCCAGCGGCGGTTAACCACAAGATACCGGGCCAGGCGATCCAGGATATCGGAAAAATAGCTGTCCCGGTTCCACTTGGGCAGCCACCGGCTTATAAGGGAGGCGGTTTCCCGGGGCTGCTCCTGAAGGCTCATGCTGAGGATATACCAGATACAGACATCAGCCTGAAGCGGATCGGCGGCATAGTCCAAGGCCTGGGCAAAATAGTCCGACGCCTGGGAATAATGGCCCAGTTGGCGCTGAATTCTGCCCGCATAGTAGAGAATGCGGTACCGTATCTCCGGAATGTCAGGGGCTTTACGCTTATTCCAGTCCAGGAACAGATTCATCCCATCGGCCGGGGCGGAGCCGTACAGGAATGCCCGGCCCAGATCCCCCAGCAAGGCGGGATACTGAAAGAAAAGCCCCTCCTCCAGCTCCAGGGTCTTCCGGAAATGGGCCAGTCCCTCACCGTAGGCCAAGCGGTTTATGGAAAAATGACCCGTCACCGCCTCTGCCCTGGCGGAACCCACGGCATCCGTAAGCCGGTCTCCGATTTCCTCCAAGGCCCAACGCTGCGCGGAGGACTGCGTCGCAAATAGCGCTTCTTCATGGACAGATTCCCCGGAAGCTTCAGGGCCTTGGCCTAGAAAAAAATCTGATAACGCTTCGGAATCTATAGAACCCGATTTGAGGGCAGCCAGGAGGATGAAGGCGCGATCCCATGCTCCGGGGTTGGCCGTATCTTTATACAGGGCTTCAATTTCGGTAAAGCGGCCCAGGTGGTAGAGGCAGGCTGCTCTGAGGGTCAGAATAGCCGGCTGGGCGATCCGCCGCTCCTTGGATTCCAGGCGGCCCAGGAAGGAGCGGACCGAAACGGCGTCCCACTCCGGGAGGGACCGCAGCAGTTCCCGGGCGGCTTCCCGTTGGAGCCTCCCCTTCCCGTCCAGCGCCGCCTCGAATAGCGCCGGTTCCCGCGCATCGGTCCCCTTACCCTGGGATTTAAGCAATAACCCAGCGTAATAGGGCGCCGAAACATGGATTCGGGCAAGCTCCCCCATCGTGTCCGGGGGGCTGTCAAGGATGAACAGGATATCCCCATTCCGCAGCTTTTGCGCCGCCGCATCCCGGCTTATGCCCAAAACAGTGTCGGCGCCACACGATCCAAGGCTAAGAAGGGAGACGATGAGGATAGATAAAAGCCGGGGTATCAATGAACCCTTAATTTCTTGGAGGAATCCTGATGGTGGTTCCTGAAATAATAAGATTCGGATTCCGGATCTTATTAAACCGGGCAATACGCGGATACAACCAAGGATTACGATAAAATGCCTCCGAAATATCCCATAGTGTATCACCCCAGCGTATTTTATAGGGCGCCCCGCCTCTGGGAATTGTCTGCGGAACCCGATACGAGGCTACCGGCGCCGGGGTTCTGGTCCGGGCGGCTCGGGGTATTGCTCCGGGGGCCGCAGCCTTGGGCTGCTGCTGGGAAGCCGAGATAACCGGTATCGAAGCCGCTTCCTTGGCAATTGTAGAAGGAGCGGGTGTTGCAGACGAGCCGGAAACCGCTTCTGCGGTAAGTGCGGCAATTGTAGACGGATCTTGGGTTGGCGTTGCCGGCGGCTGTGAAGGAACCGCTTCCGCTGCCGGATCGGGTGTTGCAGGCGCTGTTTGCACCGAAGTTTCCTGCGCCGAAACCGCCGTACGGCTCCGGCCGGTCCGAATCGCTATGCCCGTATCGTTAAAGAAGAAGAAATAGAGCACGCCGCAGACCACCAGAAGAAGTATAACGGCAACTGCCGCTAAAACCCAGGGAGGGCTCTTCTTTTCATCATCCTTGTGTAGGGAAGAGGCCTTATCATAGAGCCCCCGGGGAGGATGTTCGCCGGAATCCAGTTCAAATTCGGGAATTTCCTCGTCCACCCCATCTTCTTCCATAGAAGTGAGAGAAACACTGAGATGCTGTTTTTCGCCGTTTACGGAGGTATCCAGGTCCACGGCGTCCGCAGAAATTTCCCCCGCAGCGTTGGAAGAGAGAACCATCTCTATGGAAGGCTCCCCCTTAGACCGGGGTTTTAGATTCTCCACCACAAGACTGCCGACATACAGGGCATCGGCCATGGTTTTGGCAAAACTATTGTAGAGATCTATCTGGACACTCTTCTGATTATCGTGAACGGTGGTAAGAATAAGCCGTTTCTTGATCGGCGAGTTTTCCTCCATGATGGGATAAAACTCACCGTTTGCGACCTTAATACCAATAGTTGACGCCATTGGTTTTGCTCCTTTCAAGAGAAAATAAACTTACTTAGACTTTAGTCGTGGTTATTACCATTGTCAACCGTTTTAATTACCGAACAGCCTCTGCAGGAAATCTTGAAGAATGTTGATTTTTTACCGATACTGTCATCATGGGTGGATTCATTCCTATTCTGGCCGTTGTGGTAGTGCTTATTCTCGGTGTTTTCCTTGCCATAACAATAATGGGCCGTTCTAAAGGAATAGGAGACGACGGCAGCGGAAAGAAATCAAAGGGCAGGGACGCCATCTTAAAGGACGCCAATAAACGCCTGGCCCAAAACCCCCATGATCTTCAGGCCCTCACCGCCCTGGGGAACCTGTATTACAAAGAAGAAGCCTGGGACGATGCCTTTAAAACCTATGGGATACTGCTGGAAATTGCTCCGGGACATCAGGATGCCAATTTATTTGAAATAAATCTCCATTACGGAATTTCCGCCCTGAAAAAGGGCCTGCAAAATGAGGCCTACAAGGGCCTTTCCGCCGCCCGGGTCCTTAAGCAGGATAATTTTGAGGTCAACTTTAACCTGGGAGTTCTGGAATTCCAGAAAAAGGGCTACGAGAAGGCCATACAACTGCTCCAGCAAGCCCGGACCCAGGACCCGGAAAACCCGGCCGCCCTGCGCTACCTGGGACATTCATTTTTTAAGCTTAAAAAATACCGGGAAGCCATGAATTTTATCCGCAAGGCCATTGAAATTGCCCCGGATGATAAGGAATCGCTCTATACTTTGGCGGAATGTTACTACGATGCGAACCAGGTTGATCAGGCCCTGAAGATTTTCAGCCACCTGCGGCCCGATCCGGTGATGGGCCCCAAAGCCTGCCTCTTTGCGGGGACCATCAACATGAACCAGCACCAGGAGGAGAAGGCCATCCTGGACTTCGAGATTGGGCTGAAACATCAGAGTATCAAACCGGATGTTTTACTGGAATTAAAGTACCGTCTGGCTACTCTGTTTCTTAAGCGGCAGGAAATCGGCAAGGCCCTGGTCCACCTTAAGGATATTCAGAGCATCAACGCTTCCTATAAAGACGTGAACCTCCTTATCGGGAAATACCAGGAACTCAACGCAAATAAAAACTTGCAGATCTTCCTCATGGCCCCGTCGGCGGATTTTGTCGCCCTCTGCCGGAAGGTGGTGATGAGTTTTTATAACAAGGCCAAAACAAAGATCACCAATATCGCGGTAAATAAGAACGAATGGGCGGATATTCTTGCGGATGTTGACTCCCCGAAGTGGTCCGACACGGTGATGTTCCGTTTTATCAGAACCCCGGGCTCCATCGGGGAACTTATCCTGCGGGATTTCCACTCCCACCTCAAGGATGCAAAGGCCGGTAAGGGTATCTGTATCACCGTGGGGAACTTTTCCGATGAGGCCAAACGATTTACCGAAGCCCGGCTCATCGACCTTATTGAGAAGGACCGTCTCTCTGCGATACTGAATAATGTGGATGCCAAAAGCGGCGGCGCAGATCCGGGTAAAAAGAAATAAGCTTCCCTATAATACGAAAGTTTTTCCCCGGTTTGGTCGATATCTGTAGGTATGATGAATACGAATAGCGCCAATTGGAGTTCTCCCTTAATACGGTTCTTCCTCGGGCTGGGCATTGTCCTTTCCCTTTTTGCATCCTGTGCCACCCCTCCTCCGCCCCCGCCCCCCCCTCCTCCGCCTGTTGAGGAAAGTGTGGAAGACGATGTCTGGGCCCTTCTGGGGAAAGGCGAATTCGACACTGCCCAAAAGTTTTTTCTGGGACAGACACGGATCGATTCCACGGACACCAAGGGCCGGACCCCCCTGCATATCGCAGCGGAAGCGCGGAACCCGGAAATGACGGCATTCTTTATTGCCCAGGGCGCAAAAATAGATTTACTGGATCACGAAAACCATACTCCCCTTTCTGCGGCCATAGAGAAAAGGGACAGTGCAAGTGCCCGCCTGCTCATTGAAGCCGGCGCCAATGTTCATCATCCAGAGCCAAAAAGGCAAACCCCTGCTGTGGCATCTATCGCCATAGGAGGCGATTTCCTAAGAACCGTTTTGACCCCCACATCACTTCGGGCGGTTGATACCGACGGCAGAACCATGCTGCAACTGGCGGCCATAGCAGGAAATGCATCTGCCGTTGAAATCATCATTAATGCGGAGAGTGATCTTAAAGCTACCGATAAAAACGGGAAAACCGCTCTGGACCTTGCACTGGAAGAGGTAAACTCCAAAGAGCATTTTGACGTGGCGGAAAAACTCATTTTGGCGGGGGCTTTCTCATCGAACCCCATTTACAACTACCTTGCCCCGGCGGTACGGTCCTCTAACTACAATACCCGTATCGGTGACGGGATTGCCCCCCTGCACTTCGCTGCGGGAGAAGGTTATCCCGGTATGGCCCAATACCTCCTGGATAAAAAGGTGGATATCAATGTTAAGAACGCTGCGGGAACTACCCCCCTCCACGAAGCGGCCCGCTCGGGAAATCTTATCATCATGGATCTTCTCATCCGGCGGGGCGCGGACGTAAACGCCCAGGATGCCAAGGGAAATACCCCCATGCACATCGGGACCCCCCCGGCCAGCCACATGGGAGCCCTGTCCATGCTCCTCCTCAACGGGGCGGACCCGAATCTTCGGGATGAGCACGGCGAATCTCCCCTGCATATATTGATATCCCTGAACCGGACCCCTGAAACAATCGAGACGCTTTTAAAAGGCGGGGCGGATGTATCCATCAGGAACATCGAAGGAAAAACTCCGCTCTACCTTGCGGTCCAGGAAAACCGTGTTGACAGTATTAGTATTCTCCTGAGGTATAAGTCGGATCTCTTTGCGGCGGATAACGAAGGTGTTACCCCCTTTGAATTAGCCCTGCGGGAGAAGAGTCCTGTACTGCCCGCCCTGATTACCGAAGAAACGGTTCTGCAAAGCGACAGCACCGGAAACACCGCCCTGCATATCGGGGTAAAGGTCCACGCGGATACGGATGTCCTGGCCATGATTCTGGATAGAAAGGCCCTGGTCAATGCCCGGAATAAGGCGGGGGATACCAGCCTTCATTTGGCGGTTAGGGAGGATCTGCGGGAAGCAGGGGAACTGCTTATTGTCCGGGGAGCGGATATCTTTGCCAATAACGCTAACGGGGAGAGTCCCCTCTATCTGAGCTTCCCCGAAAAAATACCCCCGGGGAAAGTCCGGGAGTGGATACTCAATTCCACTACCATCATGGCCCGGGACGGCGCGGGGAATTCGATACTCCACTATGCCGCCCAGTGGAAACTGGATACCCATATTCCCCTGATCGTGCGGAAGGGCGTAAATCCCGATGTCCCCAACGCCATGGGGGAACCGCCCCTGTTTATGGCGGTTAAGGTAAATTCCCGCAATACCGTTCTCGCCCTGCTTGCAGAGGGAGCTCATATTGATGCCCGGGATTTCCAGGGGAACAGCTGCCTCCATGCAGCGGTACGGTGGAATTCGGTAAATGCGGCTCAGACACTTATCAGTAAAGCTGCGAACATCAACGCCCATGCCCTGAACGGAAAGACCCCCCTTCACGATTCCATACGCTGGGGCATAATCGAAATGGAAACCCTGCTCATCGGCAACGACGCGGACCTGGAAGTCCGTGACACCGAAGGGAATACTCCCTTCATGGAAGCGATACTCGCAGGCTACCGCGCATCGGCGGAGCGGCTTAACGAAATTGGAGCAGACCCCACCACCCGAAACAGCCGGGGGGACACTCCCCTGCATATCGCCGTAGCCCAGGACCGGGTTGACATGGTTACCCTCCTCCTCGGCTGGGGCGCCAAAATACACGCAAAAAATATTATAGAGAAGACCCCTTTCCAGGTCGCCCTGGTAACTTCCCCCCGGATGGTTTCCACCCTGCTTACCAGAGAATGGATAGGCGTGCCGGATGATGACGGCCACTCGCCCCTGCATATCGCCGTCCTGTCAAACGCTCCGGCGGAAATACTAAAGACCATCATCGACATGGGAGGCCGGGTATCGGCCATTGACGCCGATGGGAAGACCCCCCTTAGGCTGGCTCTGGAAAAGAATAAGTGGGATCAGGCCAAACTCCTGGCCGACGCGGGCTCCAACGTCTTTTCCGTGGCCGGTGACGGGAAGAGCGCCGCAGAAATCGCCATTACCAAGGGACGGGAAGCAATCAACGCGACCTTCAGCGGTAAGGCCATCGCCGCCCGGGACTCCACGGGAAACACTATTCTGCACTATGCCGCCCATACGGGTACGCCGGATCTTGTTTCCCTGCTCATTGATCTGGGGGCAAATAAAACTATCAGGAATATCTCCTCAGAAAGCCCGGGGGATGTGGCGTTGAAATGGCGTCGGTCGGATATCGCAGCGTTACTGAACGGCTAGGGTTTGCGGAAGAACCACGGGAGCCGGGCGGTTTGGCAAAGACGGGGGGAGGGATGGGCATCCCTGGCGCTCGCACGCTTGTAGAGTCTGCCTATGGAGCCCCTGCGGGTCTCCTCCGGCAGGGAATTCCAAATGTGCTCGGCCAGGGATGCCCATCCCTCCCCCCGCCATTGTCAGGTAGCCCCACACTTAGTTAGGCGATATGCCAGCTCCTTGTCAAATACAGGCTAAGTTCATAGGCGCTGGTACGATTGAATTGTATAATTTTTTCTGCCATGGTTTCTTTTTATGACAAATTGGTTTTGGTTAACTCATTTTATCATTTGACTGCAAACCTGTCTTTATTTGCAAAATATTATTGACACTACCAAATCTCTTCATTGAATGCCGTCCTTTGACTTTAAATTAGCATATTTTAATATGCGATGTTTTTTTAAACCTGAATTTAGTTTCATATCTGTAAAAATGAGAATAAATCCGCTGAAAGCATATGATACAATATCAAATAAATCACTTGTCAATTCTTTGTTTTTCAATGGTAAAATTACTTCATATAGTAATGAAAATATAATGAAGTAAAATATCGCTTCAAACAACAATTTTTTATTTTTCTTTAGCCCTAATAATATTTCAATATTACAAAATAGTGGCACACATACGATTAATGACAAAATATCTCCAATATACCATCTTATAGGAATAGCATTATATGAGAGACAAGTTCTTACAAGAATAAAATGGATAATATAAATTATTATTCCCGCACTCATTTGCGGTATTGCAATTAATTTATTCATAATATGAATCGCGGTATAGCATAATACAAAACAAAACTAATTAGTATTGCTCCTATTAGGATAGAAACAATTATGCCTCCAGTATTTGTCTCTTCTGATTTTACTGTTTGCGTTACAACAACTTTATTTGATTCATCGATCTTCCTTTCCGCAATATCAAATATGGATTTTATTTTTTTCCTATCACCTATGGCAATTATACCAAGTTCTGATAAATCATTTTCAGTTAGTTTTGAAATAATATCAAGGCTATTAAGTTTATGTTTATCAAATATAGAAATATATTCCGAAAGATTATTTTCTAGTAATATCTTATGCACAGGTGAAATTTCCTTAGCCGTCGTTGCTGTTTCAACTATTGCTTCCTGATTTCCGGAAAAATCTGAAATTTCTGGATTTTGTACTTTGTCTTTATAATTTAAAGAAAATAATTTAAGCATTTTTTTTATTGCTTCCCCGGTTATACCGAGTTTTACATAATCCGATTCGGTTAATTCAGACAACAATTCTCTATCGAGATTGTTTTCTTCAAAAATCATTACAAAAGGTTCGAGATTATTGTCAATTAAAACTTGCCATAGTTCTTTTTCCATGATGAAACACCTCCAAAAATATTACCAGCTAAAACTGAAGATCATTGGGTGATAAATATAACAATTATACAGACTACCTGATTCATTACATCTTCCAATAACAGTTATTTCCTGGCCTTTTGACAACTTTGAATATTCCATCCTTTTATTTTCGTTAAAATAGCAATTAACTCCTGAAATATTGGCTACTAATGGGTCATCTTTTGAATCTGCTCCTAATCCAGCACCAAGAAGAATGCCCAATGGACCAAAAAGCAAACCGCCAATTGCTGCACCCCCAAGTGTCGCTGCGCCATGGTCTATCCCAATACTATTTACATTGCCGGTAAGTGCAATGTACTTTCCGTTATAGTCTTTTGAAACTCGCGAACCAGACAAACGATGGGCAGGCGCAGGACCATCCGTGTTTATTTTTGTTTTAAGACTTGCGGCGTTATAATTTGTTGAATCTAGTCTTAATGATTCATTTAGGTCAGTTAAGGCTTTATTCCAATTATCCTGTCTATAATATGCAATAGCCCTGTAATAATATGATTCTGCTACGTTGAATCTTTTCTGAATTGATTGTGTATAATTTTCAATGGCTTTATTATCATCATTAAATGCAAGGTATGAGCAGGCAAGCCAATAATATATACTTGAATCTTTATAATTTTCAGAAGCGAGTTTATTAAAGTCTCCAATAGCTGAACGATAATTCTTTATTTTAATATACGAAATTCCACGTTTATAATATGCATCTAAAATATCGGGGTTTTTATTTAATGCGTTCGAGTAATTTTCAGTAGCTTGATAGTAATTATCCAAATTATAATAAGCGTTTGCGAGGTTATAGAAAATGTTTAAATATTCCGGATTAGTTCTTATAATATATTGAAAATCAATAATAGCTTTATCATAAAGTTTTAAATTGGCGTTTGCATTTCCACGCATAAAATATGCATCAAGCAATAGCGGGTTGTTCTCTATTGCTTTTGTAAAAGAATCAATAGCATTGACATAATTTGCTTGTGCATAATGAATATTTCCATTGTAAAAATAATCAACTGCTGATATAAGAGGTATGTTTAGTCCTTGAATAAATACACTGTCTGATTTTACTTTATCTTTTTTTTCTAAATGCAAATTACCCATATAATAATATGCTTTAATATTCTGTGGATTAATTGAAAGCGCTTGTTCATAATCCAAAAATGCTGCATCATAATCTTTTTTTTCGAGTAATGCATTGCCCCTTTCAATATAAGCGTCTATATAATCGAATTTAATTTCTAAGGCTTTAGAAAACTGAGTAATTGCCTGTTCATTATCAGATTTTAATACAAATATTTGACCGCGATAATAATATGCTTCGAAATTATTTGCATTGATTCTTATGACATTATTAAAGTCATTAATCGCTTCATTGTATTTTCCTGTTATCAAATATGCCTTACCCCGGTTAAAATAGCCTTTTTCATCGGTGACATTTGCAGTAGTATATTGAGAAAAGTCTTTTATTGCTTCTGAATACTTTCCGATTGTTAAATATGCCGTCCCTCTATTAAATAACGTTTTTGAATTATCGATTATATCAAATTGATTACTTATTTCCAATGCCTTTGAATAAGAGACTATTGCATTATCATATCTGCCACTTCCTTCATATTTTACACCCTGTTTATATAAAACAATTGGATAAACAAAAAAGTAGCCCAAAAAACATAATACAGTTACGGCAACAGTGATAACAGTGCCAATCAAGAGAATTCTTTTGATTTTCTTGATTTTAAATATTTTTGCATTCTTTCTTGCTTCTTCTCGGTATATTGAAAATAACTTTACAAGTTTTTTCCTATCTCCCATGGCCATAATTCCAAGGTTTTCCAAATCTGGTTCTTCTAAGTTTGCAATTGAGTTTACATCAACGAAGTTGTTTGTATCAAAGAGAGAAATATATTTTTCAAGATTGTTTGCTTTTAGGGCTTCTTCAATTTTTACTATCATTTTTTCGATCTCCTTAATTTGATGAAGCGGCGGCATAATACCGTCTGACACCCCATAGCGTCAATAGTGATAGTGTCCCTGGCAACATCTATCAGATCCAATAGTTGGGGGATGGCGGTAATTTCGTTGTTCTTTTCATCGGTAGTTACCTGCCCCAAGATCAAATTTTGCTCAGTAACCCAGGCACTCACTACATGCAGCGCCGTATGATCCCCTGCTTTCCCGCTCCCACAGATCGTTTTCCCGTCAATATTAACTTCCTGGCCGGTTTTCTCATGCTCCGCAAGCCATTCGTCTAGACATTTTTTCAGTTCCGTCGGGTTTATCCGTTCAAACAATCGCCGAAACGTGTCTTGGTCCGGTATTCCGTTGGGTAATACCAGAAATTCACGAAACCATATTTCCTGTTCATTCCCAAAATCTTCCATTGCCTCAAAATCTGCTTCCCCGATAAGGATTGTGCTGAATCCAATGACTATTATATCTATCAGCTTATGCCTGAAATTCCTTCCGAGCAGCCGGGGATCAGTGAGTTCACTCAATCCCGTTTTCAATCGCTTGATATCTTCTTCCACTATCTCCATGGTTCCTCCCATGGTTTATCTTCGTCTGATTGTCTCCTTGGTTTTAGCGGCTTCCTTCTCCTTCTTCTTGAGATTTTAGTAAATGCTTTTGCCCTGCTTCTGTTAACATCAAATATGTTGCGGTCTTTTTACCGAATAATACAAATGTAACTCTAATTAACCCATAATTAGAAAGGGTTTGAAGACATTCGTTGATATCATCTCTCGTTAATTCTGGAATTATCTTATATAAGTGTGAACCGTGATCTAATCTTTTTTGTAAATCGCAGTTCAATAGTTCAGATAATTTCAAAAAAACCAAACTTTCGGCTTCGGTTAATATATCCATGCATTACCCCCTCTTTTTCCTCTTTGTTCACTCATGACAGCACCTGACGTTAATGCATTCTCTGCCCATACTATTAAATTATCTTGCTTGAAATAGTCCAGTAAAATATATCGTAGCGTCATGAATATTAAATAATTTTGATGCTCTTCAGAAACTCCATATTGTCTAATAAATGTTTCAAAATTATTGGTATTTTTTTGCCCCATGCTTTTCCAAAAAAGCGGATACACGTTATCCCTTCTTGCTTGTTCTAATATTGCTCTTACTGTTGGTCCACTTATAGCATCTCCATCAATATATTGCGATGCAAATGAGTCACAATTCATTAAATCAGTCATTCCGCCAGCATAAATAAACATATTGGTAATACTAATAATTACACATAAAAATAGTAATTTCCGTTTCATAAAATCCTCCGTTTGTAGTAAGGCGAGCATTGGCCTTTCAGTCCGCCCACCCGCCGCTCCTCTGTTGTCCTCGCCCTCAAGGGCAGGCAGTAATTTTCGGGGTTTATACTATTTTTTGGATAAACCACCAATGGCTATAGAAGTTATGCTTCTATAGTATATAGAAGGTATAAATGTTTGTCAACAAGAGCCTCAAGAGGTTCTAATTAAGGAGGAGAATAGAGAAAGGAAAGGCGAAGTATGGAAGAAGAGGAACTCAAGGGTATTTTAGGTAAAAATATCAAGGCTTTTCGCCTTCGCAGGCAGTTTTCGCAAGCCGATTTGGCGGAAAAAGCCAATATTTCCATAACTTTTCTCTCAAACATTGAGCGGGGCAACAATTATCCCCAAGCCGGAACCCTCTGTAGTCTTGCCAAGGCTATGGGGGTGGAGGTTTGGGAGCTGTTCAAGAGCGAAGGGACCTCCGATGAACAACACGCCATTATTGATCGTATTTCCGAGGACTTTACCAAGCACGTTAATCTTGCCCTTCAAACGGTTTATAAGCAATACAAAGTCTAAACTGTCCCCCCAAAACCTTGTAAAGCCTCCAGGATCTTCATAAAACGGCCTTAAGAGTAGGAGCTATCCGCGGGACACGACCCCAAATCTAGGAACTGCATAACTAAGTTTGGCGCATTGTTTAGGGGCGGAAGGCTACCTAACTAAGTGTGGGGCTAACTGACAATGGCGGGGGGAGGGTGGGGCATCCCTGACCGAGCACATTTGGAATTCCCTGCTGTAGTAGACCCGCGCAG
>NZ_JAJQRB010000054.1:0-24058 GCF_046533075.1 Treponema primitia
GGGCAGGATAGGGCTTTAGGCGGCCCGGAATTGCCCCATGCGGTTTAGTCCCCATAAGGGCTATACGGTATGGGGCAATGGGAGGGCCGCTGTTTGTATGCCCCGGCTTTGGAGGACAGCGGGTAAATGTTTCAAAATGGGGGTTGTGGCTTCCGCTGGCAATCTTCGGATCTTGCTTCACTTGCCGACTAATGCGCCGCTTGCCCCGCAGGGGATAGCGGCGGTTATTGGGGTTTAAGGTATCGGGCGGCCCGGAACGGGACATGACCAACTGAACGGAGCGACCAAAGGGAGCGGAGAGAGGGCGGGGATGGACCGTGGAGGGCTGCCCCTGGGACGGCGGCATACAATGATTTGAAAAAAACCCGGAGGGTTTTTGACTATTCTTTTCTTCGGGTTGGGGATAGGATGAAAGCGGCGGAAAAAGGCTTTATAAAATGACCTTTTTTATATTGGAAATGGGGCGGTAGTCGTTGAATATCGCAAAATGTATGCAGTTATGTATGCAACAAAGGGTCAATCTTTAACATAAACTATCGCAAGATATATCATGTAGGCTATTGACTAATTCTATATCCTGCAATAAAATAAGAGCATAAATCGTCATTTATAAAAGAATATCTTTGTTTGATACCTACTTACTTGATAAAAAATTAACTATCGCTAATAATGAGAACAGTACTTTCCCCGGCGTTAACGTATCTAAATGGCGCATAGAAAAAGCATACTCCACGTATTGCAAAATTGTAAAAGCGCAGGAAAAAAAAGAAAAAGGTGCTATTGATGAAGATGAATATGAGGCTCTTTTTACTGAAATTGAATCTGATTTTACCGAAGTAGAATATGTTGTACCCATAAATCAATCTCAAGAAGAAGTTTTTGAGTATAATGAAGCAGAAAATGAAGAATTCAAAATACGACGATTAAATCGTGAACCATTACAATACTATCTACAAATGCGCATAGTATTTGATCCAATGTTTCCTGGCGGATATAAGGTAGAATCTCCCCTGGATTTCGACGGATATGATAATGACTTTTTCCTACGCCAAATACAATGGATGGAGAATCCTTCCCAAAATATATATCTGGGGCCGAAAAAATTGCATGATGTTATAGCAGGGGAGATAAACAAATTATCGATGAACCCTGTTAATAACGCTAACATTAGCGTATTTATGCTCAAAAACTTCCCGGCACTTGAATGAAGAAAAGAAAAATATACTCGTCTATATAGAGATATTCAAGACATTTTTCTCTTAATGAATAAAGAAAATATTTTAGAATTTGACAGGGAAAATATAGTGGGTGGATTGAACAGGAGGATATTGGAATTCCTCTTAAATAAAATAATAAAAATATTGCCCGAAGAAAAAAGAAAGCAGATTAGAGAAAATGCTTATTGTGATAGCAAAAATAATGAAAAAATTATGATCCAAAAATATCTAAATATCGCTAATATTAATAAAAATATTTTCTCTGAACGATTAAGTTTTAAAGGAGCGATAATCCATATTGATAATACAATGGGTAATAGTATACTGGAGAAATCTCTTAACCTTATTGTGTTAAGATATTATCGACCATACAAAGAAATATTAAATCTTTTTAAAATGAATGAAATGAATTCATTCTATGAAAAAATAATTAAAATGAATAACATTCGAAATCTTATTAGTCATGACTCTGACAAATCAATGTCTAAAGATGATTATAATTACTATATTACAAATATATATTTTATAGCTAATATTTTATTACGAACGCTTGAGGAGGCGGAATAAATGAGCAAGAAGGCCAAAAAACAAGCGAACAACAGTCCCGTCCAACAAAAATTACAGAAACCTACGCCTGTTACTATTGAGACTACTTCTACGGCAGTAACTCAAGCAGACTTTAATGTTAAAAAAGATACGCTTTTAGCTACATTAAAAGCAGATGTTAAAGAACTTGAAGATCAAAAACAAAGGATCGAAAACGATATTGATAAACTCCGTCAATCTGCCGAGAAAGAAAATCTCAATTTAAAAGAAATTATAAACAAAATAGAACCTTTAAATAAACAGCTACAGGAATCTAAAGGTCTACTTTCGGAGGCAGAATCCAAAAGGAAGGATGAGGAAGAAAAAGCTTTAAAAATCCTCGATTCGGCAAGATTACAGGCTGATCAAATTATAGAAAATGCAAAAATAAAAGCCGATTCTGTCCTTGACGAAGAGCTTAAAAAGCTAAATGAAGACCGGGAAAGCATTAGAAATAAATCTAAAGAACTGGATAAGCGAAAATTAGACTTGGACAGTCAGGAAGATAATCTGGAGATTAGCAGAGAAGTACTTGAAAATGATCGCAAGACCCTTGAAAACAGAAAACAACTCTATAACTCTGCTTCTCCTGACGTAGTAGAATCGTTAGAAGTCCAATTAAATGATACCCAATTACGATATGATGCCATCAAGACAAAGTATGCAGAACAATCAGAGAAAATTAATAAAATTGAACTTATACTTGACAACATAAAAACTGAAACCGGTTTTGATGTTAAATCTATTGCAGATGAGTTCGATAGGTTAAAGAATCGTAATGCAGAGCTTGAGCATATAATTGAAAAATATCCTGATGAAAAACGGCTTCATATATTGGAGGAAGCTGAAATAAAATACGAAGACCTTGAGAAAAATTATGATAAATTAGATCGGGATAATACTCGTTATAAGGAACAACTCAAAGCCGATAAATATTCTCAAAGAGAACTTGAAATCGTTAGGCGTGAAATTGAAGCTACCAATACCTTGAACGAACATCTCCTTAAAGAACTTGAGAGCCACAAGACAGCCCTCGAATCCAGAACCGGCGATACATGCCCGGCTCTGACTAAAGTTGATTCAGAAGTAGAAACATCTGAATTCAAACAAGGCATCGCAAATAGATGGAAACGAGAAAAACTTTCCAGCCTTGAAGAAATAGTTACCCACGTTAGAGATTTTGCAGGCAGCAGAAGAAACGAAGAGCGGCTTTTTTATACAGCAGATGATATAAGGTCTTTTCTTGCAGGAATGGCAGTAAGCCGGTTACTTATACTCCAAGGTATGTCAGGTACAGGAAAATCCAGTCTCCCACGAATATTTTCAGAAGCTATTTCTGGTTTTAACCATCTTATACCAGTAGAATCTTCCTGGCGGGACAGAAATGAACTGCTTGGCTATTATAATGATTTTAATAAAAAGTTTAACGCCAAAACCTTCACTATCGAACTCTATCGTAGTGGAAGAGATAGATGCAAAGACATACCAACTTTCATTGTTTTTGACGAAATGAACCTGGCCCGAATGGAATACTATTTTTCAGATTTTTTAGCAATTTTACAAGAACCGAATCCCGAAGACTGGCTTATAGAACTAGTTTCTTCTGATATGAGGACGCTTCCTTCATCTATCCCAATAGATATAAGTTCATTAATGCAAAAAAACTCCCGAGGTATTTACTCAATTTGGGAACGTATAGAAAAGAGTCGAAACGGAGATACAAAAGCTTCAACATCAGATGAAGAAAGAAGCAATCTTGCGAATTATCTTGAAAAACAAAATCTTCTAACCGGAGCAAAAGGTTTAATAGATGGTAGAAAAATCAAAATAACTGAAAATGTATGGTTTATTGGAACTTCTAATAAGGATGAGTCAACTTTTGAAATAACCGACAAGGTTTATGACCGGGCGCAAGTATTATCTCTTAATAGCAAAGGATTAGATGAAAGGAATTATAATGATGTGCGTCAGAAAAGCATTTCATCCGAAAATTTGCTTGTTCTTTTCGATAATGCAAAAAAGGATTTTAGCGAAAAAAAAGTTACCGAAGAATTAAAGAAATTAGATGATCTTTTAGTAGAACATTTTGATGTTTCATTTGGAAACCGAATTCTCCGCCAATCTCTTGATTTTGTTGCTGTTTTTACAGAAGCAGGAGGTACTATAGAGAATGCTCTTGATTATCAGATTTCCACAAAAATTCTTCGAAAAGTAATAACCTCTGATAATAAAGACGGGATGGAATATTTGAAGCTATTCGCGGAACAGTCAAATTATCAGAAGATGAATACAATAATTACCAAACGTATAAAGGATTTGAGATAGTACAACAAGATGACCGAAGCTATACAAAATGATTTCATAGACCAGTTGGTATCTCGTGGTGTTAATCAGGGTTTTTCCAAGGCTTATTCAGAATTTGGCTGTGAATATGAACAGTTAGGATCAAAAAAACCTCTTGATGGAATACATGATAAACAATTACGCATGTATGCCGTAGACCAAAGTACAGCTATCAAAGATATAAGGGAAACCCTTGCAAAAATCAGAGAAAGTGTTCCAGTTCTTAAAAGAATATGTGCAAGGCCAAAATCACATCTGAAATCCATCAATGAGGTTAGGCCAATTGATACGGTAAAAAGAGTCGGATATGAGTCTATATCATACCTTGCTTCACATAGTGAGGATTGGCTTGCCAGAACTGCCTCAGGTCTTAAACCTGCCAGGCTCTTTTCCCGAGTTGAAGAGGATGATTTTGCGATATATGAAAACAAGGTTGTAAAAACACTCATTGATAGAGTATATCGTTTTTTGAAAGAAAATATTGACGATCTTGAATATAAGCATAGCCAAATAAAAGGAATATTGAACAGTCGTGATACCAATCTTCAAGGCTTTGGTTTTGATAGATCTTTTCAAATAGCAATATCAGAACTGATACCTGATAATTTCTTTGGTGATCCGCAGAAACAAATAGAAGTGGACCTTGCACAAGAAATGATCACTGACGCAAATCAGCTTAAAAATATATTTAGTGAACTTAAAAAAAGCCAGCTTTATAGATTGCTTCATAGAATTAAATCCGTTTCTAATCCAATAGATGAAACTAATATCTTTTTATTCGATAAAGACTATAAAAAAGGTTTTTCCCTCTGGAAAGAAATGCAGAAATCGGTCGTACCAGAACAAGAAGTGGAAATTAAACCGGATATTTCAAAATCAAAAGAGGCATATTTAAAATTTTGTAAAACACTTATTCATTATTCTTTGAATTCACTGAAATTTAAACAAATCGATAAAGATAATTTTGACCGGACTAATTTGTCTGTATCCGTATTTTATGCATCTGGAAAATTTAATATAAAATTCCGTGATATTACAAAACGTGAGCTTGTTATTACTAATACTTTGCAAATTCCTATTGAAGACGGTGAAAACTATGAAAGGTTTAGCCGATTAGACGATCGTCTTATTTGGGATAATGATATTACAGAAACAGAAATTGAAGCATTCTGTAAAAAGTTAGTTATTGCAAAAAATAATAAAAATTTCCAAGAAAAAGGACAACGTCGCTTGTCATTGCAATTAAAAAGCTCTATTCTCGAAGTTAATAAAAAAGCTGGCACTCCTATTATTAAAAACATAATAATTATACCTCTTTATTGCCAGATAGAAGACGAAGAACGGCTTAAAATGCTATCGGTTCTTGAAAAAAAATCCAATGAATCCGCTGACCTCACTATATTTGCTTTACCATTGATACAGAATAATGAACAGTTTTTAATCAACTATGCTTCCAGAGCAGGCGACCGTTTTGGGGTTCTGCCTTTAACTCTCTTTGATATTAACTCATATCGCCGCTTACAAAAAATCTTTCTGAAAACCATACTTGAATTCAACGATGAAAAATGTCCTTATTGCGGTGGAATAATGCGGCAAACAGAAAATGGATCTATTTGTAATGACTGTGATATGATTGTAACTACAACTATTTGCTCGTATGAAGAGTGTCATCATAGGTATAAATATATATGGTACTCGGTTAATCATGAAAAAATACGGGCAATGCGAAGTATTAATGGCGTCGATTTCTTTAATCAAGATAGCCTGTTCCAATATAAAGATATTGTAAAGATGGACATTAGCGATAAATTAATGCCGGTATGCCCAAAATGTGGAAATAAATAGATGTCCCAGTGACACTATTAGGGAAACTTTGAAAACAGTAACTGAAAACATGCCAATGAGTCGATAATTGGGCATTTGAAAATAGATTTTGGTCATAGCCTGAAGGCCGTTAACTGCTGGAATTGTATGAAACCCCCATGACAACCAGTGACCATGACACTAGAAGTCATAGCAATTCTGCTATAAAATCGGTATATGAAGCAGAAGCAAGAAGAAAAGGTCCGCATCAATCGCATAATGAAAATTGATGACGAAATTCGATCTCTCAAGTATCCCAATGCCGCCGCCCTGTCCGAAAAACTGGAAGTAACCCAACGGACTATATTACGGGACCTCGACTATTTACGGGATATGTACCAGGCCCCAATCGAATATGACTTCACGAAGCGGGGATTTTACTATACCGAACCCAATTTTTTCATTAAAAGCGTCATTTTGACCGAAGGGGAACTATTTTCAATCGCAATCTTTGACCAACTCCTTGAACAATACCGGAATACGCCTCTGGAACAAAAATTGAGGGATATTTTCGGCAAGATTATTAGATCCCTCCCTGATAATGTAACCTTAGATTCTGTTTTTTCCCAAACTCAAACCAGCTTTATTCCCGATGTACCCGTAGCCATTGACCCCAAAGTTTTTGAAGGTATTTTCAAGGCCCTTAAGGAACACAAAACCTTTACAGGTCTTTACCGTTCCTTAAAACGAATGGATTATATTGGGCATACCCTGGATCCGTATCATGCCGTTTGCCACCGGGGATATTGGTATATCATTTGTTATGCTCACGAAACCGAAACTACCCGTACCTATCTTTTTTCACGGTTCAAGGACATCAAGCTGACCAAAAAAACCTTTACAGTACCTGATAATTTTAATAAGGAACTTTTTTTTGACCGGCAAATGGGTGTATTTAATACCGGGGGCAAAACCTATACCTTCGAGTTCATGCTGCATAAAGACATTGGCACCTATGCGGTTGAACGGTTTTACCATAAAACCCAAACCGTAGAGCAGCGTCCCGATGGCTCCGTCTATGTCCGATTTACCACTAATCAGATAGCGGAGGTACTTCGATGGGCGTTGAGTCAGGGCGATAAGATCAATGTCCTGAACCCTCCGGAATTTGTTAAAATGGTTAAGGAAACAATTGAAAATATGCATAGGCTGTACAAACAAAAATAATTCAAAAATTCCCACAAATTTTTCACTATGACATTAAAAGTCAGATCGCCAATGATAAACTCAAAGTAAATAAGGGCCAAAAGGTCATACCAGGTAATAAGGGATTATGAAGCAAATGAGACCTATCAACATTTTGGTATTGTTTACGATGTTATGGCTATTCTCATGCGCAAGTCAACCGGATGTATTACCGGTGGTAGAGCCGGCGCCAATAATAGAGGATCCAATGCCGATAGATGAAGGATTGAGTATTGAAAAACTCGATGCGTCTTTAAATTTGGCGTATCTAACACTAAAGGAGAGCATCCCACAAGACGGACGAATCGCAACATTGATTATTACCGCAGATGATCCGGGAACGGCGGACTATATTTCACAGGATTTTATATCGCTTTTGGTGGCAAATCGAAACAAAGATGCCAATAAGTACAGCGTTGTGGATCGGAACAATCTGGAACTTTTGCGTAAAGAACAGGAATTACAAGCATCAGGATACATAAGTGACGATACCATCGTTTCTCTGGGGAAATGGCTGGGATCTACTCATGTAGTTACCGGTTCACTTACTGAAATTCAACACCGGTGGACACTCAACCTCAGAATTTTAAGCGTAGAAACCAGTGAAATTATTGGAGTCAGCAATGAACATTTTTGATACCGAGGTTTTTCGTACCCTTGACAACCTGCTGACAAAATATCTTTGGCAAGAAATATTGCTTTTGCCGGATATTTCAATGATACTTATCGTGCTTGCCGTAGTGCTGGTAGTGGGTTTTATTATCAAAAAAACACGACTTATTACCTTGCTCCTAATGCTCATACTTGGAGTATGGTTTTATTATAAAATACAACCGGCAGCTCCGGTTCAGGTTGAACAGCAGCCGGTACCCAAAGCAGTTCCGGTAGACCGGGGACGGCCATTACCCAAAGCGTTTCCCAAAGAACTGGAGACTATTCAGCCCGATATTTCTGCCCTCATGGATGAGTTGAGCGCACATTTCTCAGAGATGGAATCCAAGCCCGATATTGCCATTTATCCCTTCACCATAACAGGGGGTGGCAATCCGCCGGTATTAACGTTCTTAGCCGATGATTTTGCCTATTATTATTCCCGGGAAAAATCGGTGAAGCTGGTAAAACGCTGGCTCATTGAAGACACTGACTCGGACAGGTCCATCGCCGATGCCGGTAAAAAACAAGGGGCCAATTATGTGGTAGCCGGAAAAGTTATTCCCTTGGGCGATCAAGTTGTTGTTTCAGCTCTGATCATCAGCGTTGAAACCTCCGAAATAACCGAAACCTACCAGCGGCGGATACCTCGTATTGCGATTAAAGATATCTTGGTTGAACCATTGGTCAACTCAGAAGAAGATGAATCGTAAACGAAAATTACATTTAACTGATAAAGTTATTGTCAGCCTGTAACTTTTAGGGTACGATTTTCTATAAAAAGGAGTACTATTATGGGATTATTTAGGATGCTTTTTGGGAACATTGGGACACATGCTATGGACGACCTTGAAGATTCTCTCAATGATGGAGAGACAGGGTATTCTTCTGATGGAATATTTGCCCATAAGTCTGGAAATACCTCATTTAATTCAGAGGGGAGAATGTCCCATAGATCCGGAAATATGACTTTTCGGTCAGATGGTAGTTCCACGATTCATAGTGGAACTACCGATTTTCATTCTGATGGTTGCACGTCTATCCATAGTGGGAATACTACCTTTCATTCTGACGGGCATATTACTATAAAATCTGGTAATAACATTTTTGACCTTTAGGGAAGGAGTTTGAGGTCAATGCTGAAAGGATGCTACCTGTCTGCCACTGGTTCTATTGCAACTCATTTTTATAAACCTAAAAGGAATTGATTGGATATGATTATAGAAAGAATAAAGAGAAGAATAGACCCCAATATGTTTATCACTCCCCAAACTACTCCTATTGTTTTTTTTGGAAATTATGACAAGTCAAAGGTTTGTACAATTTCCTTAAATCCAAGTGACAAAGAGTTCATAGACAATTCTAATGATTTGTTGGATTTTAAAAATAATGAAAGGCTGTGTTCCAGGAAAAAATTAAGAAGGAATGATAATGAAGAATTGACAGATGATGAAGCAAACGCTGTTTTAAAATATTGTAATGAATATTTTAAAGTACACCCATATAAAGGCTGGTTTGACCCATTGGATTATTTTATCAAACATTTTGGTAATTATTCATATTATGATGATACTTGTGTCCATTTGGATCTTGTACAATGGGCAACGACACCAAAATGGAATGATGTTCCTCAAAATATTAGGCAGAGACATTTGAATAATGATTTACCTGTATTGAAATACTTGTTAAACAAAGATTTTGAAGTTATGTTTTTGAATGGTAAGACTGTAGTTGATAATGTTGCTCAATGTTTGGATTTAAATATAAAAAGTAAAAATACTGTGTTCAAGAACTCAAATGGGAAGGAGAGTGAGCTATATATTTATTATGGGGAATATAATAGTATCAAAATTGTTGGGTGGAACTTGTATCTTCAATCTGCTGCGGTCGGTGGTTATGAAAACAAGAGTATTTTATGTAAAATTATAAAAGGTAATTTGTGAAATCGGATAATTATTTGAGTGCAAAATTTTCATAAAAAAGCAAGACTCACCTTGCTCTCAAATTAGATCAAAATCACCTGCCAAGCAATCACAAGCAATTGTTTGCACACTTATGTAATGTACCATTTTGCACCATTTGTTTTACCCGATAAAAATACCTTGTTTTCACCGCGCAGCTCACGCAATAGTGCTTGAATTTGATAGCGAGAATAATTGGGCAAAACTTGTTGAACTTCGGATAAAGGGGTTCCATTTTTTCCATTATCCCTTATGTGTTTCAACACAAGCTCTTTGTTCGTATTCTTATCCAAACCTGTATTACGGGTATAAACGCCACTTTTGCCTACAGCCCCATAAATACCCCTGGCCAATACATATTTCCCCCTGCCTGAGTGTTCAACAATGCCCATATCAATTAATCGCTTCGTATGCGAGAGCAATTGGGCTGAGAGTTTATTCCCATGGAATAGTGCATTAATTACCAGAAAATCATCGGTCGTAAAGGATTCCAGACGTTCATCCCCGATTTTCCTTATCAGCAACAGCATTCTTTTGTCGAGAATTAATCCATTTAACGTTAAGAATACCCAATTGCGTGTACGTTCGGGCTGTTTAAATGCTTCACTACCAACCACCTTTCGCGGACGTTTGTCGGTAATGCCAAACACCAAGCTGCCACCACCGCAATTTGCCAAAGCACAGCAGCATTTAGCGGCTTCTCCAAAATCAAATCTTTTCTTCGCTTCTTTAAATTGATAAGACTCACCTTCTTTTGCATTTAACAATTCTTCAACGTTTCCGATAGTTTTCATTCAATTCACCCTCTCAACCAATTGTCGCATACAGACGAGCAGGTCTCGTTCATAACGGTGCAGAGTTAAGGTCATTCTTTATTGCCTTCCCCCTGAATTTGTATGCCTTTAGATTGACAATATTCAAAAAAGACCGATCTGGCCATTTGATTGGGTTCAGTTTTTCCATTTTCCCAGCGATTTATCGTAACATAGGAGACTTTTAGGACATGGGCAAGGTCTTCCTGTCTCACTCCCAAGGTCTGTCGAGCTTGCTTTACGATGTCAGAAAAGGGCAATCAATGCCTCCTTTTTACAGGAAGAAGTATATCACATGTTATAGCAGTCCGGGAAGAATACTGCCGAACGACTTACTAAGTAGCGCAAAAATTCCCCAGCTAATTCGCCCTAACCTTAAATATACTGATAGACTCATCCAAATCCACAACGCCATGCCCGGCGCTTTCCGCGAATTGGACCACCGAATTGGAATGATCCGAGAGGGTGTTAAAATCGCGCTCACAGGCCGTAACCTTTTCCGCTACCCCAAGGCTTAATTCCGTAAGGGAACGGCATAGGTTCGATGCCGATGAAGCTTCGGTTTTCATAACCCCGGCGCCGTTTTTAACGTCCACCGTAATGGTGTTGATTATCTGATTAGAGCGTACTATCTGTTCCGCCCCTATGCTTTGTTCACGGGTAGCGTCGTGTAAACGGGTGGAAATCTTCTCAACATCCTGTATCTTTTCAATGGTTTGCACAAATGACTGCTCCACCTCGATGGAAGCGGCGGCGATTCCCCGTATCTTTTTCTGAATCGACATGAGCGCCTCGCTGGAATTTTTTGACTGCTGGGAGGTGGCCTCCGCCAGTTTACGAATTTCCTGGGCGACCACCGCAAAACCCCTGCCTGCTTCCCCGGCGTGGGCCGCCTCTATGGCGGCGTTCATGGAAAGAAGGTTTGTCTGGGTTGCCACATCGGAAATAACCTTGTTCATCTCCGCCAGGGATTGGGATTCAAGCTCAACCTGCTTGGTCGCTTCCGCTACTTCCGACAGCCGCTTTTTTTCTTCCGCCGAGGAGCTTACCAATTCTTCTACATTGGCGCTCATCGAAAAAGCGCTCTGTTCCACAGAACGAATACTGGCGGCCATCTCTTCCATTGCAGAAGAAGCGTCGCTTATCGCATTACCCTGGCCGTTTATTTTTTCGTTGAGCCGTTCGATCTCGTTCATAATATTGAGAACCTTGGATTCGGATTCGCCGATGGATTGGTTCTCCCGGTTTATGTCCGTACGGATAGATTCCACCACTTCCCTGGCGCTGGAAATAGTTTCCCGGGTTATCCCCGCCGAGCTTGATAAATTATCCGCGATCTGCTGTATCGAGGTCGAAGAATCCTGTATCTTTCTTACCAGGGCGCTGATGCCTCCGGTAAAATTATTGAAGCCCTGGGAAAGGGCGGACGCTTCTTTAGAGGCATAGTCCCTGGATTCAATGCTCAAATCCCCGCCGGCAATAACATCGAAACATTTTACCAGCTCTTTAAAGGGACGGGTGATGGCGGTACTCATAAAAATTGCGGCAATAGATATCAATACTGCAATTAAAACGGCAGTTAAAATGATGAGACGTAACAAAACCTGTGCGTCCTCCCGCAGTACCCCAAGGGACCCGGTTGAAACCATGAACCATTCCGTCCCGGCTACCGGGGAAGAACAGACGTAGGTATCCCTGGCAAGGGAAACCGTCCCAGCCTTTGTTAATACCGATTCCCGGCTGATAGATTTATCAACCGTGTCAAAGAAGTTACGCTGCATAATATAGCTTGGATCGCTATGGGTCAGGAACAACCCGTCAGCATCAATAAGGAAGCTGCGGCCGTCATCGGTGATCTTCCGGGCATTGACCAAATCCACAAGGACATCCATAAACACATCGACCCCGGTTACCCCAATGACTTGCCCATTTGCATCTTCGGCGGTCCGGACTATGGAGACACAAATCTTCCCGGTTTGGGAATCCTCATAAGGGTCGGTAATAACAATTTGATGGGAGGACTGTATGGCGCTTATAAACCAGGGGCGCTTAACCTGATCCCAAGTTTCGGAGCTTGAATAGGGCGCCCAGTCTGTGGCGGTAACAAAATAGCCCCCGTCAAAACGGGAAGCAAGGGTCCCAAAATACATTTCAAAGACCGTAGGATTGGTCGAAAGTATATCCTTGAGGATGCTGGCAAAGGATTCCTCGGTAGGAACGTCCGCCGCAAAGGCGGCCGCCTGGGTGGTCATCTGAATCGCCGGGGCCAGGGCGTTTTGTATGTCCGCATTCAGGTAACGCATGGTTATATCCGCATTGGAACGGAGGTTCTTTTCCGTAATCTTGGACAGGTTGGTCATAAAAATTACGGAAAAAATCGTAGAAATCGTCAGTACCAAACCAAGACACAGCAACAGAATCTGCAACGAAAGCGAAACATACCTCTTTTTCATGTTCCATTCCTTTGTTCTTGTGGGCTTAGGGGACTTTTTAATTATTCCCAAACAAGTAGGATAGTCAAGTAGACAATACATACGGAGGATCGGGTATAATAAGCTATGACTATCCATAAAACATCCGCCCTGGTAGCCCTGGGAGCAAGCCTTCTGTTTTTCGCCCTCTCCCTGACCCCTTTCTTCCGCCAGGGGGAACATAAGGTCTACGATATATTTCTGCGCTTTAGGCCCAAACGGGAACGCCTGGACCAGGTGGTCTTTCTTGACGTGGATGACCAGTCGGTGGCCCATATCGGGGTATTCCCCTGGCCCCGGTCGGTGATGGCCGAAGGGCTCCTGCGGCTTAAGGAGTACGGCGCCAGGGCCGCTATTTTCGATATTGAGTATATCGACAAAAGCCCTACCCAGGTGGACGAGGTGTATTTGCTGCAGGGCCTGCAGGCCGATTATAACCGGCATTTCTCCGAAATAGGCCTTACCATGACGGAACTGCTCAAGGCTATCAGTACGGGGCAAATCCAGGGGAAAGAAGCTTCCCGCTATATCGATGATATACTGGAAACTATCGCCCTTGAGCGGGACGGCCTCTACCGGGATACCTTGGGTATCACCAGAAATAATGATGAATACCTTGCCCGGGCCGCCGCTCTGTTTGGACATGCCTGGGGAACCCTGAACCTGCAGGATGAATTCCTCCTTACCGGTGAGCAGGCGGAGCGGCGTGTCCTGGCGGAAGAACAGTTTTCCTACCCTATTATCGCCGCAGAGGATATCCCGGGCGGGAATAGCATTGATGTGCTTCCTGCAATTCCTTCGTTCATGGAAGCCGTCCGGGGGGCGGGGTTTACCAACGTTGAAATCGACACCGACGGTATCAGGCGGCGTATATACCTAACCCGTAAAGTTAAGGACCATTGGTATTTACAGCTTGCCTTTGCACCCCTAGTCGGCGCCCTGGGAAATCCATCCATTGAATTACAGCGCCGCAAACTTATTATGAAAGGGACTTCCCTTCCGAACGCTGCGGATATAGTCATTCCCCTGGACGATACGGGGGCCATGCTCCTGGACTGGCCCAAAACAAACTACCGGGATAGCTATACCCATGTTTCTTTTGTACGGTTTTCCCTGCTTGCGGAATACCAGTCCAATGTCGAACAATACCTGGATGCCCTCTTTTTTGCGGATCGGAATTTATTTCCCTATCTTACAGAAAACGCCGGAACCATTGCCTCTGTTTTTGACCGCGCCGGCAGTTCCCGCACCCTTGCGGTGGATGAAACCAACGATGAAGCCTTTGAAACGTACCTCACCCTGCGTGATGACGGCCTCTCCCTCCTGGAAACCTTTCTTGGCGCCGCTTTTGCTTACCTTGAAAATGAGACAAAGAAACTTTTGGAAGTTGCTTCGGATAGTGAAGCCGCATATATATTGGAAGAAGCCCGGTACTGTCAAACCCTTCTTGAATACCTTGAAACAGAGTATGCCGCAATAAAAGAAACCAGCGCCTATTTGCGGAAAACCCTGGGCGAAAAGTTTTGCGTCATTGGGCGGGTCGACACGGGTACCACCGATATTGGGGTCAACCCCTTCTTTGGCGAATACGTTAATGTGGGTACCCATGCGGTGGTACTGGACACTATTCTATCCTCTTCTTTTATTACCCCCCTGCCTTCCTTCTGGAGTGTCCTTATACTGTTCCTCTTGGCTCCCATAGTGATTATCGGCATTACAAAAGCTAGCCCGGGAATCCGTTTATTCCTGGGAATAGGGTCCGCATGTCTCTTTGTCGGTTTTTCCTTTGGCCTTTTCTTTTTTAAGGGCATTGTCCTGGAACCCCTGGCCCCGGTACTCGCCCTGGTTACAGCGCTTGTTTTCCGGGAAACCATTGCATTTATGGGAACAGAAAAGGAAAAACGTTTTATCCGTACCGCCTTCTCCCGGTACCTTGCCCCAAAGGTTATTGAACAGATCATTGCGGACCCCTCAAAACTGCAGCTTGGCGGCGAAAAGCGGGATATGACCGCCATATTTACCGACATCAGGAGTTTTTCTACCATTTCAGAAGCCCTTGGAGACCCTGCCCGCCTGGTTCAGCTCCTTAATTTCTATCTGACCCGGATGAGTAATATTATCATGGAAAACCAGGGGACCATTGATAAATATGAGGGGGACGCGATTATCGCCTTCTTCGGGGCGCCGCTGGAACTGCCAACCCACGCTATTATGGCCTGCCGTTCCGCAGTTCAAATGAAAAAGGCGGAAATTACCATTAATAAAGATGCCCTTGCAGAAGGCTTAATTAATGAGACAGTAATAGAAGCTTTAGTGAAAAAAGGCGTTATCACAGAAAAAGACCGATCGGAACCGCTCTTTACCCGCCTGGGTCTCAATACCGGGGACATGGTAGTAGGTAATATGGGGACCCCAAACAAGATGGACTATACAATCATGGGGGACGCGGTGAACCTCGCGTCCCGGCTTGAGGGGGTAAATAAGCAGTACAATACCCGGGGAATCCTTATCAGCGACTATACCCACGCTAAAATCGGTGAGGAATTTCTTCTACGGCGGCTGGACCGGGTACGGGTGGTGGGAAAAACTGACCCCCGCCGGCTCTACGAACTTTTAGATACCGCCGACGGCGCATCCGCAGAGGATACAAAAACTGCGGAGCTCTTCAACGCTGCCATGGATATATTTGAAGGCCGAAACTGGAAAGCAGCGAAAGAAGCCTTTGCAGCGGTCCTTGAGATCCAGCCCTTCGACGGACCCGCAGATTTATACCTGAAACGGTGTGCAGACTACGAGAAAAAACCACCCGCAGAAGATTGGGACGGAGTATATAATCTGGACCAAAAGTAGGGGGAATAAAAAAACCCCTGAAATCTGACGAATTCAGGGGTCTTCAAGGATCTTTTCGTTAAATCTTACATGCCCAAGGCAAAGGACGCCTTAAGGCCATTGGTCCTTAGGGCAACCCAATCTCCCTTGAGGGGAACATCCCTGGAGTTTACTTTGATCATATAATACCGGCCTTCATCGGTGGGATCGTAAACCCGGATATCCCCGGTATTACCATATGCTTCGATCCTAAATGAAACCGGCTTGTCCTTGTTTTCGAAGGTCAGGAATTTCTCATAGTCCTTAAGGCTGATACTCTGTACCAGCTCCATCCGGGAATTGGTAAAACTACGGTATACCTGGGCGCTCAGTCCGGCAGGAATATCCCGGCTAATGGGCTTTTCATCATAATTGAGCCAGAGCAAATAGGAATGGCCGCAGCCCCAAGATGCGCCGTCATAGGCGGTATCCGAGAATATATGTATCCCTACCCCGCCATGACCGTCTTCGGCGCCCCCTTCATAGCGAATATTGAATACATACTCCATGGCCCCGCTTTGGGGAACACGGAAATTGACCTTGGCCAACGGGGCAGCCGTGTCGTTCTGAAAGAGCCTGTCAACGATAAATCCCCACCGACCCGAGGCAAAATGGTACTCCGGTACCTTGCTTTGAGCATAAACCGGGCGTGCCACTGACAGGGTAATACCCACCACAAAAAGGAAAAACACTATCCGCTTCATAAATAACTCCTTGCTTCAATTTGTTATACCATTTTACCACACCTTTTTAATAATGGTTAGTTTTTTTTAAGAATTTTAAGAAATTTTTTGTGCCCCATCGTTTTTGTCCATATCCTCCCTCCTGCCAATAATCGCCCTTCGGGGCTTGTATAAAGTTTTCCATATATGGGAAACTACGATAATGTCAGACATAAATACCACCCACATGAACGCCGCCGATAGGCTGGGAACAGAAAAAATCGGCAAATTACTGCTCCGCTTCTCCATTCCGGCTATTACCGGGATGATTGTCAACGCCCTCTACAACGTGGTGGACCGGATCTTCGTTGGCCGGGGGGTAAACGAGGTGGCCCTGGGGGGCCTTTCCTTGGTTTTGCCCCTCATGACCATCACCATGTCCTTTTCCATGCTCTTCGGCATCGGCGCGGCGAACATGATCTCCATGCGTCTTGGCCAGGGCCGCCGGGACGAGGCGGAAAACGCCCTGAACCACTGTTTCTGGCTCCTCATTGGTATGGGAATTATCCTAATGACCGTGGAATTAGCCCTTCTGGACCCAATTCTTTCCTTACTGGGGGCTCAGGAGGGAAGTACTTCCCTAAGCTACGCCCGCAGCTACTACCGGATCATCCTTTTGGGGCAGGTTTTTTTGCTGGTGGGTTTCGGCTTCTCCCACTGTACCCGGGCTCAGGGCTTTCCTACCATCACCATGCTGAGTATGTTCATCGGCGCGGGGATGAACATGATCCTGGACCCGATTTTTATCTTTATTTTCCACTGGGGAGTGGAAGGAGCCGCTTGGGCTACCATCATCTCCCAGCTTGCGGCGGCAATCTGGATACTTTCCTTCAATTTCAGTAAAAAGGCGGTGATCCGGCTCCGGCTCAAGACTTTTAAGCCATCCCTGAATATCGTGGGCCAGATCATGGTCTTCGGTTCCGCCCAGTTTTTTCTCCAGTTTGTCATGTCCGCGGTGCAGCTCCTCTACAATTCCACCATGGGCTGGTACGGGGTTGCTGCCCTGGGGGTATCCAATGGGGGGGATATCGCCCTTTCGGGGATGAACATCAACGGGTCTATCCTCATGCTTATCCTCATGCCCATCTTCGGGATCAACCAGGGGGCTCAGCCCATACTGGGGTACAACTACGGGGCAAAGAAATACCACCGGGTCCTCAGGGCATACCTGGGGGCCATTGCCGCCGCCACGGGGATTGCCACGGTAGGCTTTATCCTGGCGGAGCTGTTCCCGGTACAGTTAATACGCCTCTTCGCCCCGAACGGCAGCCCCGCCCTGATGCGCTTCGCCCCCTGGGCTATGCGGGTAATGATGATAATGCTGCCCCTTAACGGATTCCAGATCGTGTCCTCTAATTTCTTTGTGGTGACAGGCAGGCCGAAAACTTCAATCGTCCTTTCTTTGATGCGTCAGTGTATTGCCCTTATTCCCTGTATACTCATCTTCAGCAGAATCTGGGGCCTCTGGGGAGCCATTGCCGCCACCCCGGTAGCGGACGGAGTGGCGTTCCTGTTTACCGGGATCATGATTATTTTTGAACTGAAGAAACTCCGCTCCCATGCACAGTAGGCTTTCTCCACCGGCACAGGGTTTCTGCGGCGGAGCAGACCTTGTCCGCCATGCAAATTATCCAGCCCTCCCGGTATTTGGGGGGGTGCAGCAGGGTATAGGGCCACATATGGGTCCGGATTAGGGACGCCTCTTTATCCGATATGTTAAAGTATTTTCGCCCGTTTTCTGCGGCGACAACAGGATGGGTCCATCCGTGAAGGGACCACATCTTGTCCGGCACATGCCAGTCGTAAAGAAAAAAATCATGGAGAAGGGCGGCCTTAACAAGGCTCTCCGTATCGGCGATCTTAAAAAACTCACCCATACTAAAACTTAAACGCGCCACATCCAAGCTGTGTTCATAAACAGAAATTTTTCCATGCTGGATAAATTTTTTTGATTCAGAGAATTTGCTGCTGGTAAGAATACCGGCGGCGATCTTTTCAAACAGCAGGGTATCTTTCATGCCAATCCATCCACAGGGTTTTGTATCCCCGCTTTTTTATTTTTTATATACCGCCGGATGGTAAAAACCGCATCCGCAGTGAAGGTCCCAAGCAAAACCAGATCTATCCTAAGCAGCGCCTTTGGGCCGATAAAATGTATCAGATCCATGGCCAGATCCCAATAAAAATACACCAAGGCCACTGCTACCAGACCGAAAAACAGGGATGTGGTCAGGGCTATACGTTTTTTATAATTACACCACCAGGTAAAAGGATAGGTATCATAGTCCCAACATTTCTTGTTAAAGGCTTTTTCCAGAAGAAGGGCAGCCAGGTATTCTACCAGCGTACAAAGCAGGGCGCCGGAAATAAATACCAGGAGGGGATAGGGCTTGAGGGGCAAACCGGCGGAATACACCGCAAAACCACCAAAACCGTGGACCGGTACCCAGGGGCCTTTAAAAAAACCCTTGCTCACAAACCGTTTGCGGACGATTGATTCCATGATGGTCTCCCCTACCCATCCGCTTAGGGAAAAAAAGAAAAAGAGAAAAACTATCCTATCCGTTCCGGCGGTAAGGGGATTAAACATCCTAGGCAATCCTGAGGGGAACCTCGCCATTGGGGCTCGGCGGAGTGTTCCTGGTATTCATGATAAGCATCTGCAAACGGTTTTCTATGTTCGCAAAGCTGGTATCCGGATCATAATCCAGGGCAAGGATCTGAATACCCGGATAGTCTTCCTTAATGCGCTTTACAACTCCCCGCCCGGCAAAATGGTTGGGCAGGCAGCCGAAGGGTTGAAGGAGGACAAATGACTTTACCCCCCGGGATGCGCGATGCAGTATATCTGCGGCCATGAGAAAAGATTCACCGGAACAGATCGAACGGTCTATGATAGGATCACTGTACTTAGCCAGATCCGGCAATTGCATGGCAGGCTCGTACAGCGGATGTTTACGGGCCGAAATCTCCATAATACGCAGGGCGATATCAAAAAATTTATCCCCCATAAAAGCCCGCAGCATTTCAAACTTGGAATAGATCACCTGATAGTTCTTAAACTTTGAAATGATATGCATAAGCATGAGGTTCCGGTATATATCGTACATCCGGGGAAGCTCCACCTCCATATTATTCTTTTCAAGGTATTCTTCAATATAAAAATTGGAACCCGGATGGTAGGTTAAAAGATATTCCCCGGTGATAAAAACCAGGGGCTTGCGTACGGACCGGTCGTAACGGATGGCGCGGACCGCCTTAATAGCCTTTCTATAGGCCCGGAGCGCGCTCAGCATACCCCCCCGGCCCAGGGCGTCGGTGATCCTATCCACCGAAACTTCAAACACCCGGTCGGTCTCCCCCTTTTCAAATTCGTAGGGACGGATCTTACGGCGAAGATCCTCCAGGATTTCTACCATCACCAGACCCCAGCCCGCCCGGGCAAAGGACATTTCGCTTAACTTGAAGCCCGGGTGGATATTTTTAAGATCGTGAATGTCCGTGGAAAAGATAGGCACCTGGGGGTAACCCGCATCGTCCAGGGCTTTGCGGGTAAGAAACATATAGTTCACCAGCCGGCAGTCGCAGTAGGTTTTTCCCGTACCGATAACCACCTCATCGGGGTTGTACTCCCCGCTCTTTAAAACCGCCAGGGCTTCGCCGATAAGCATCTGGGCGGGAAAACAACTATCGTTGTGCACATATTTTTTACCCAGCTGAATAGCTTCCCTGCCGCCCATGGGCAGGGGGGCAACATTAAAACCCTGCTTCCCGATTGCTGCGGTCATGATCTTACAGAAGGCCCGGCTTACATTGGGTACCAGAAATATTTTGTCCTTGTTTTTCTTCGTAAATTTAACCGGATAGGGATCCTGCAGGGCTTTAATTTCCATCCTGCCCGCTTCCCGTTCCCGTCTGGCCTGAACGGTTTCGATAAAGGAACGGACCCGTATCCGCAAGGGGCCGGCCACTTCGCTTTCATCGAGTTTCAGGATAAGGGGCGCCTTTCCGGAAATCTCCTTCATGATACGGGTTACCTCATCGGTGTAAATCGCATCGTGCCCGCAGCCAAAACTGAAGATCTGCACATACTCAAGGGCAGGATGCCGGGCGGTATATATAGCCCCGGAGAGGAGCCGCGCATGATTACTGTTGTTAATGTCCAGCATGGTCCGGGAAAGTTCCAGATCCTTCAGCCCCTCAAGGGCGTCCACCGTAACAACCGGGATGCCCCAGTTGGTAAAGTAACGGGACAACTGGTGGTTTACCATCTCGTCAAACTGATAGTGACGCCCGGTTATAACCACGGCGAATTTTCCTTCCCGTTCCGCCTCAGCGACAATACGGGAACCTTCCGCCACCAGATCGGTATTGAAGCTCTTCAGGGAGGCGTCCCCCTGGGCAATGGCGTTGAGAACGGCTTCCCGGGGAATACCGTAGGTATCCTGCATATAGCGGCAGAGCTGCCGGTCCCGGTCATCCTGTTTAAACCAATGGAAAACCGGATCATCCAGGGGGGTGTTCCAGTTGCGCTGCGGATCATCGGAATACTTCACCACCAGGGGATATCCCTTGAGAACCGGACAGGTATAGGTACTGAGGGGCTCGGGATTATCCGGGGGAAGATGCACAAAGAGGGGCAGGAAAATACGATCAACCTTACTGGCTATCAGATCGTGGATATGCCCGTGGACGAGTTTTGCGGGAAAACATACCGTATCGGAGGCCACGGACTGGAGACCCCGGTCAAAAAGCTTACGGGTACTGGGATGGGAAATCCTGGTCTTGAACCCCAGGGCTTGAAAAAAGGTGGTAAAGAAAGGCATGGTACGCCAGAAGTCCAGGACCCGGGGCAGACCGATGGTAATATTTCTATCCGGACATACCGTGGTAACCGGATAATCGGCGAAGAGCAGTTTTTCCCGGAACTTAATCATGTCCGGGACCGCTTCCATCTGGGTGTTGATCAGTTTAATCTTTTCCCGTACCGAAGCATCCTCAAGGCTGCCGATTATCTCCCCCCGCTCGCAGCGATTTCCCGTAACCCAGGTCATTCTTCCTTCATCGGAGGGTCCTGAGGAATGTTTCCCATAAAAAAAGTTAACCAGGGTACGGTTACAATTGTTCGTACAAAAGCTGCACCTATTATTCGTTTCCTGGGTATAATCAAAATCCGCCACGGCATCCAGGCCGATAAAACGGGTTTTGTCCGCAGGGCCATGGGGGGAAGTGAAACCCCGGGCGGCGATGTGCTTTTTTGTAAGCAGGGCAATACCGATTGCCCCCATTTCCCCCGGATAGGGGGCGCGGATTACCGGCTTCTCCAGGTACTGTTCCAGGGCGCGGAGTACCGCGTTGTTTTTAAAGGTACCCCCCTGTACGACAATCTTGTCTCCCAGTTCGGCGAAGTTTGATATACGGATAACCTTGGTAAACACATTTTCTATTATGGAACGGCACAGGCCGGCCATAATATCCTCCGCCTGTTTCCCGTTTTTCTGTTCCGTAATAATAGTACTGTTCATAAACACCGTACAGCGGCTTCCCAACTCTGCGGGATTTTTTGCGTTAAAGGCGGCTTCGGCAATTTTATTTACCGGAATATTGAGGTTGGAAGCAAATGTCTCCAAGAAGGAACCGCAGCCCGACGAGCAGGCTTCATTGAGGGTAATATTGGTAACAATGCCATCGGCAATGGTAATGGCCTTCATATCCTGGCCGCCGATATCCAGGATAAACGTAACCCCGCCCATATACTTCTGGGCCGCCTCGGCGTGGGCCACGGTTTCCACCGTATGGTAATCGGCGCCGAAGGCTTTATCGAAGAGCAGTTCGCCGTAACCGGTGGTACCCATGGCGATTATTTCCAGGGTCACCCCCATATCATCGTACTTCTTTTTCAGATCCACCAGGGCCTGTTTTATAACCCGCAGGGGCTCACCTTTATTGTTGGAATAAAAGCTGTCTACCACATTTTCATCTTCATCCAGGAGCACAAATTTTGAGGTGGTGGAGCCCGCATCGATCCCCAAATACACCCGCAGGGTATCCCCCTTATTAGCGGTAGGATGGGGCTGGGCAGGAAGTCTATGCCGTTCCTCGAATACGCTGCGCTCCCCGGGCGTGTCAAAATACTGCTTCCGGGTTACGGGGATGGAGGCGCTGATATTTTCACGGTAATGGGCAAGGGCGGAAAGGGCCTTCTCCGGCTCGAATTCCGAAGTTTCCTGTAAAAACATTTCGTCCAAGGACAGCGCAGTACCATAGGCTATCAGGGTTTCCGGATTTTCCGGGCGGATGATATCCGCTTCCTTAAGGCCGAGCCTTTCGGCGAAGACCCGGATTAAGGTGGGGTTAAAGGTCAGTGGCCCCCCTTCAAAGATGATGGGAGGCTTAAGCGCAAGCCCCTGGGCAAGGCCGCCGATAGTCTGTTTGACAATGGCGTGAAAGGCGGAAAGGGCGATATCCTCCGGCAGCCCCCCCTGGTTCAGCAGGGGCTGGATATCGGTTTTGGCAAAGACCCCGCAGCGGCCGGAAATATCGTAGACCGCGGTACCCTTTGCGGCCAGGGCTTCAAATTGCTCCACCGGGGTCCGCAGGAGGGAAGCCACTTCGTCGATAAACGCCCCGGTCCCCCCGGCGCAGCTCCCGTTCATCCGCATATCCGAAGCGACAAGCCGTTTTATCCCTTCGTCATAGTAAAAAAAGACCACCTTGGCGTCCTGACCGCCCAATTCTATGGCGACCCGGGCCTGGGGATAGAAAATACGCACCGCGATGGCGTTTGCCACCACTTCCTGGATATAATGGGCGTGTATGGCCTCCGCAATGGGCTTGCCCCCGGAACCGCAAACCGCCGTTTTAAACTCAATCCCGGGGAAAAGGGAGAAAACTTCAGTTAAAAGGGTATGTACCGTCTCGGATTGATACGCATTATGCCTTTCATATCGAGAAAATAGGATTTTTTTACTTACCGACTCCATTACGACCACTTTTACCGTGGTGGAGCCCACGTCTATGCCTAAACGCAGGGATAAATAATCTTGATTCATGGATAGGATTATAATAACGATTATCAAAAAAATCTACAAGGGTCCCTGGTTTCTTCAACAGCAATTCCAAATAAGAAGGAACACAGAGGACACAGAGGGAGGAACACAGAGGACACAGAGGGAGGAACACAGAGGACACAGAGGGAGGAACACAGAGGTTACACAGAGGGAGGAACACAGAGGACACAGAGGGAGGAACACAGAGGACACAGAGGGAGAAACACAGAGAACAGAGAGGGAAGAACACAGAGGACCCAGAGGGAAAACCGCAGAGATGAACTTATAATTTTTTTAGTGTAAACGGTAATCATAGGGGGACTCTGTCTTC
>NZ_JAJQRB010000055.1:0-18880 GCF_046533075.1 Treponema primitia
GGGAAGACAGAGTCCCCCTATGATTACCGTTTACACTAAAAAAATTATAAGTTCAAATTCAATGAAGCAATAGTCAGATATCTCCATAAGACCCTTGGCATAAATATAAAAATCCGTGAGTGGGTTGGAAGCCTCGATCACAATTCACCAAAATTTTTTGACGTTTTATCTTTGTTCACTACAATTATTGTCTTAACCATTCAATTTTATATCTAGCGCCAAATGGAGACTTAAGTTCTGTAATATCTTCGCTAATATATTTTTTGACCCACCTATTATTTGATAGCTTCTCTGCTATTTGAGAGTCTAAATGAGTTTCTGCATTTTTATTAGTTAAATATATTAATTCGTCAACTGAAATTTCTCCCGTAAAACGTACGCCATTGTAATTAACATTATTTATACATACAGGTATCGACCATTTTAATTCTTTATCTTTGATGACCACATTGTTATTTTTAATATTATCATGAATATTTTCAATATCATGGTAAAATTTTTTACTTATATTAATTTGATCCTTTTCTGGTGTTACAAGTGTAACCGCAGTCTCTGTAAAACCAAACAATGAAAGTTCTTTTGCGATTGCAACTTGTCGAGCAGAATTAAGAATTTGTTCAGGGCTATATTTCTCGATTTCACTTTTAAACAAATCATAGTCTGGATCAGCGATTGCTAAAAGAGCCGATTCTGATGAATCACTCTGTGGAATAAACATTCCCGCCACCAATGTGTGAACGAATGTTTTGCCACCAGCTGATTTAACATTGCTTTTTTGTTCCTTTCCCCCCTCAATTGCACCCCATATCGCTTTTTGATTCGTTTGTCCACCTTTACATTCAAGTACACTCATTTCACCGCTTAAATCATATGCAATATAGTCTGGGGTTTTTGACGGTCCTCTTTTGGAACGCTTAATTGTGGTAACCGTTTTTAATTTATTAATCACCCAATTTGTATCAGCATAATATTGAAAATCAAGCGTAGAAAGTAATGCCCATGTTGTAAATGCAACACCAAGTTCATCACTTGCAACAGTTTTTTGATGAGAATCAATATCAGCCCATCCCGAACAAAATCTTAAGTCAGCCCCTGTTATAAAAGCTGGGGGATAACGTAACCATGCCCAACAATCTGCAAGTGTAAATCCTCTTGTAATTGGCGGTTTTGTCAATATTCCAAAAAATAACAAGCAGCAATCTAAATCAATATCCATGCGTCCTGTTTTCGCCAAGGAGTAAAGCTTAGGGGGAACAGTATGGGGAGGTATCCAACTCGAATTTTCAATTTTTACATTAATTGTTTTAATATTTGCCATTATATTTCCCGCTTACAAATAATATTGATTATATTATTTTCTTACCTTTTGTCAATATTTCTTTCAGTTTTCTTTACGTTATAAGGTACATTTCATATAACGATACACGTTTACGATGGTTTCCCCTTACAAATAATTTAATAAAATATATCCCTATTCATATCTTTCTTGTTTTTATTTCTTAAATATTTATGTGTGAAAGCATCAAATATTTTCCCTCAATTTGACGTAATGGGAACAGCGAAAGAGATTCAGCATCTTGATATTGTTTGAGAGCGCTATTTCCTAGTATTTCTATAGGTGCTTTGGTGGGGTAAGAGAGTGCCTATTGTTAAATGAAGTCAATTTCAATTTTTTTTCGTAAATATCGTATTTTCAACGCCGAACGGCTCCCAAATCATACACCTGGAAATAATAGACAGGCCCTGCCGGTGTTTGCAGACATACCTGCATACCCCCGCCAAGCTAAGATTTGAACCATTTTTCATAACTGATTTATTTCTTTGTCAGACAAGGAGTTACTTAAAAACGACCATTTGTATAGTAAGAACGTATCTCTTTAGCAGGGCTAGGACTCGAACCTAGGACCTCCGGGTTATGAGGGTGTGATTTTTTGAACCATTAAAACTCATTGCGTATCATCAAGGATTATTTTAACATCCTCCGGCATTCCGCAATAATTTATTTGACCTATCAAGAGTGATTGAGACTCATTGCGGATAACGCAATCCTTTTTGCTATATGTCATTTTTATGTGACAGTTCCGACCATGTCATAAGACACATCTTTTAATTTGTAACGATGGTTAGCTGAAACTCTCCGGCTCTACTGATAAAGCCGGAGGTATACATAAATATTAGGAAGCGCTCGTTTGCTCGTGTTGCTCGGGGGTATCTTTGAGGTTTCCGGCCTCTTGAGCAGGGCGAGCAAAACGATCAGCGAGCGCATAGACCCCATTATTTTTTTGCAAGGCTCCATCTCTATCCATTGCTGATAAAAGACGACGTACAGACGAATATGCCCGTGTTTCTCCTTCCTCCTTCATTTTCTCATAAATCGCCTTTGAAGGGTGCGGTCCATTATCTTTTATCCACTCAAGAATTGATTGTCGTTCATCCGATTCTTGCATGTCTTTCTTGTCCCCTTCAAGTTTCCAGCCACCGCAATTCAGATCGAAGGATAAAACCAATTCTTTTTCTGAAATGTCTCTGCCTGTTATCAATAGGTCTGCCTTTTTATCACCACGGCCACGACGTAATATGATTGTACTATCAGCAGCTGCTGATAAAGCTTGAGAACCCAGAACATCGTCCAGCCAATCTTTAGACGAATCCTTTGTCTTTTTTCTGGTATGATGAACTATAACAATAGCAATACCCAGATTATCAGCGATAGCCTTTAATTCTACTGCCTTTTCGGTATTTTCTGAATAATCATTTGGCCGTGCTACTTTAGCAAAACGACCCCAAGTGTCGATGATAACAAGGCGAGTTCCCATATCATGTTTTAGATATGTCGAAAGATGCTTAAACCCCAAGTCCCATTCAGTAATAAACTGTAAATTAGGCATTGCCTTGGCATTAAGTTTAAGCAATCTATCCTTGAGTCGACGTCCAGTGTCTTCCAAGGCCAGATATAATACACCTGCCTTATCAACTGGAATTTTTCCAAAAACACGCTCACCAGAAGCAACAGCTATAGCAACCGATAACATTAGCCAGCTTTTTCCTAGTTTCGGAGCTCCTGCAAGAAGTGAAAGACCTGTTGTAATGAGTTCAGGGACAATCCACTGAATAGGAGGAAATTCACGTGTTAGTAATTCCTCGGCGGTCCAATAAATACTTTTTTCGCCTTCTTGCTTATCATCAATATTCATTCTTTATCTCCTGTGTACCCAGATGGTAGGGTAATGATTTATAGAAATGATGAAGTGATACAAAGCCCCGGAATTTGAGGCTTTGTACCGATTTCATCATCATTCCTGATGTCCATAGATAATTTCGTTTTTCACTTCCCAATCTTTAGTCCGTTCTAGTAACGTGTGGGTAATATCCACCACTTTGCGATCATGTACCCGAATAACAATACTTATTTCCCCATAGTTTAATTTCTCTAATTTGGGAAACAGACGATCAATAATGAGGGATTCTATCTTCTCACGATTTTTAATGTTCATACCGTACCCCCCTTAAGTTGAGTACACTCCTCAAGATATTTTTCCAATGTAACTTTTTTGAAAAATATCCGTCGCCGTATCTGAATGCGAGGAATTGGAAGACGGTCTAGCGTCGTCTTGCAAACGTGAAGATACTCCGCCGCCTGATTGCGGGTGAGTAGGCCTGCGATACTTTCTTTGTTCATAGATTCTTCTCCTTATGCGAATAAATACGCCTTAATTGGCTTTCGCATTTGAAGAGAATACTCGATGAATTATATATTTACCAAACTTTACTATAGTTTACGATTTTTTTGCTGTTGAGATTTTTTGGTCTTGAAGCTATTTGCGACAAGGCCGCCTTTCTTGCCTTTTAGGTAAGTTTTCATGAAAGTTTTAACATCCCCGATTTTTATAATACCGGCTTGCTGAGATTGAGAAAGAAAAGTAAAAACATCATCTACTGATGTGTTTATCCAATATTCTGTTGGAATATTTTTATTTTCTGCTTTTCTTGGTTTTCGTACAACCTGTTGCTCGGAAATCAATAAGCGTAAAACATCGTTAATAATAGCTTTCATTCCCGTTAACATATTTCGAGGTGCTTTATCAACTTGTTCCTTAATACGGGAATCTAACGCTGTTTTTACAAGGTCTTTTAGATTTGGTGGATAGATAATTGGTTTCAGTTCGTTCTGTAGCGTTTGCAATTCTTTAAGAATTTCATCCTGCGTATCTGGCATTAGTGAATCCTAAACCAGAAAAGAGCCCTTTTCAAGTCCTTTCTTTTCTTAGACCGTCCCGATGTACCCTGTAAAGCCGAAAACGCAAGAAAAATACCTTCCTGTGCAAAGGAAAGCCTCTCCAAAAGACCCCGAGGAGCCGTCTCCGTCTACCCCTTTTTCTTCACTTCCTTAGTTAACTTGGCAGCAGCCTTCGGTTTTGCAGAGGTTTTAGCCTTTGCGGAGTACAATTCCGGAAATAAGCTCTTGAAGTGTTCAAAGACGTTTTCAATTTCGGTAAAGCCACTGGCAAAGTCCTGGTCATTCTTGGGCATTCTTGTTCCAGTAATGACCTCAGTATCGTAAGCCGTTACCGTAGGTCTCCAGATATTGTCGGGGATAAATTGCCCGTTCAAGGAGACCAGAAACAATTCCCAATAGCCGGAAGAAGGCAAATGTATGGGAGAAATAGCCCTTGTTTTTGAATAGGCCGAAACGGTCTTTACTTGAACCAATACTTCCCTGCCTATTGCTAAATCGAATGGATACCTTATATCCCACCCTTTTTGAGAAGGTCCACCGAATTCAATGTCGGGGTATCCTTGTCTTTTCAGGTATTCAAAAATATAAGCTTCTCCAATTAGGCCGGTTTTTTGGTCTCCTGTTTTGGGAACAAAATCGAAGGTTTTGTCCTTTTGTATGTCCTCAAATTGCTTGTATACCTCTGCGTATTTCTTGACTGCCTCAATGAAAGTATCAAAGTTTCCCATACATATCCCCCAAAAGACATACAATTTTATTCTCAAATCCGATGTATTTCTAATGGAGAAACATTATATCTCTATTAGAAAATGTCAAGGGACATACACTTCATTCCTTCTTGTTCATAGCGTACTGAAAAGGATAGGCTATTAGAACCATCGTCAACATCAAGACACGATTTTTTATTTCAGGCGGAGCCAAATTTGCAGCACCGGAACCATCGTCATAAATCTTCCCGGCTAAAATAAACACTCTACCAATAATACCTTCCTCACTGGTTAAATCTTCGTACTCCGTCCCCTCATAAGGGTTGAGTTGGAAAGTCACAAATCTCTCCTGAACCACCTTTTCGGCTTGCTCAATAAGCGCTATTAACTCCTTCTCCTGCTCTGGAGTAGGGGGGCCAGCATATATTACCACCGAAAACAGGGTTATCAAAATAATGACAAATAGCATTTGCTTTTTCATAACCCTAGTCCCTCTGACCGTGCCCCAACGATTTGAAGCATTCTGCGTTTTATTGCATTTACAGCTTCAACCTTTTGGTCATATTGCACTTTATCGAGATAGCCATTTCTTAAACCAACATCAAGAAGCTCTGTGTATTTTTTGATTTTTTTATCAAGGTCCGCATTTCCAATAGACCAACCATACTTCTCAATAAGATTAATCGAAGATTCGATATTACCTATTGCCGTAGCTAACTCAAAGGACCAGTCATCTTTTGCATCGGCATAGACCGCTACTATTCCCAAAAATACAAAAATCACCATCAGACTGGCTATTTTTTTCACTATGTCCTCCTACCTTTGTCAGCGTTGGCTATAATCTGTATTATCTTTTTCAAATAAAACCAAATACCCGGCTCCAAATGTCCACAGACCTAATGTTACAATCAGAATTACAATTTGTATTATCGAAATAAATATATTTCGTGTTGCATGATCAAGAATCTGATGACAATTCCATCCAGCAGAATTATATTTCTGTATGACTTTCTCTAATGCCTTTCGGGGATTTGTAGCAACCGCCCCTATCAATCCACCAGAAAGTGATACCCGCACGATTTTGTTTATCTTTTTCCGCTTGAACCCATCGTCCACGATTATATTATTATTAAAATCGCTTTCATCTTCTTTCTCTTGCTTCTTGGCAATAATTACACCAACAATAATAATTACTATTGCAAGAAAAGGGAGAACACTTGTTATAGGGCTGGTCCCACTAATACCCTCCTGCCCAAACACTGAACCGATGCTTAAGAATATTACCAATATTCCACAACCCAACTTTTTCATAAAATCCTCCTACCTTATAGTTGCTCCCAGCCGCCCTTCCAATGCCCGGAAAATGCAACTTTTTTAGAAATCTTGTAGTTATTTACTCCAAGTTTCTCTTTTGGAGAATTATACAATCTCCATTAGGTGTTGGTCAAGTTAATCAATCCAATAATAGAATTAGATATTCTCCAAAAGGGTGGGTTATGACTGAACGGGAGTTACGGAGCATATTGAGCCTCAATATCAAACGGTTTCGTAATAGCCGCAATTTGTCCCAGGCCGATTTGGCTGAAAAATTGGATATTTCCGTTAATTTCCTGAGCAACATTGAAAACGGCAATAAGTGGATTTCCCCGCAAACTTTGGTAAAGTTCGCCTCCGCCCTGAATATTGAGCCTTTTGAACTCTTTAAGCCGGAAGCGGCTTTGCCCCCAGATGTGTCTACTGTCCTTAACAAATACACCGATGAAGCAGTGGCGGCTGTTACGAAGACCCTCAACAACATCCGGGGCTATTACCTTACTCAAACCGATGTCCCGCCTAAAGACTGACCCTCTTTTCCGGTATTACACTTCCCGGAGTAGCCCTCTATTTGCTTCCGTACTCCATCGAGGCGTTTCCGTATTTCTTGGTGGAGTATCTTTACCCCCTGCGGGGTATTGGCCTCTATGTCCTCATAGTTCAGAATTAACAGGGGTATCATATCTCCCAATGCGGTCAGTTCAGCGGCTATTTCTATAAGTTCGTATTCTGCCTTTTCGGTAATCGCCTTTTCCATACTATGCCCCCACCTGTGCGACTGCCCCGGACATGTCCGGCAATAAACCGCCGAAGGTCTCTATCTGTGCCGCTTGCATCTTTGCCCGGTCTCCAGATAAGGAATGTTCCGAATAGTGATCCAGCATGATGAGGGTTTTATGTCCGGTCTGCCGTTGTAATATTTTTTCATTGACCCGGTCTCTCATGTAGGAGGTAAAGTAATGTCTCCATCCATGGAAGGTATAATTTCGGGCCGATTCTTCACTCATCCCGGTTTGTAGCAGGGCCTCCCGTAACTGCCCATTAAACATTTGCTGTTCCATGGGTTTATCCGCCAATATTTCAGCCCAGAAAACATAGCCCTCCATATCCTGTTGGTGAGGATTACTTGCAGCCATAGTTATCAGTTCCTGCATAAGTCCCGGAAAAGGAACCTCTACTGTCCGGCTCTCATTGGTCTTGGTAGTTTTGAGGCCATCCCGCCGATTCCATGAATGGTGGACATAGAGACAATCTTTCCCTAAGTCTTGAACCCGTAGGCCCTGTATTTCCCCGGCTCTCATACCGGTTACCATAGCGAGCATATTAGCTAGCCGTGCCCGGTCATCGTTCCACGTAATTCTGAAAACCGCCGAGGCTAGTTCAGGGGTTAAAATCTGCCGTTCCGCCGCCTTTCCGGAGAACCATGTGATACCTTGGGTTACATCCTTATCTATCATTTCCTTGTTAAAGGCCCATGACAGGGCAATAGTCCCGGCCTGAATGATAGTGTTCTTGCGTTTCGCCGACATCGGCCTTGTTTTAGCTTTTTTGCCCTGCTGCTGTTTCCCTATAATGACGATTACATCGTCCAATGTTTCAACAAATGCCTCGATGTCCTGCCGGGTTATTTCACCGAGGAGTTTTCCGGAAAAATAGGGAACCCAGTATCTCTTGACCGCCCCGGACTGTTCCAGACAATACCGTCTATGGATTCCGTGATTCTTTCGTAGTTTCTCTTTGATATAGGGGGAGTTGTCATAGTCCCAGAAGTTGGTGAGGTATTCTGAAAAATCCCTGTCCTGTTTGGTTCCGGTTAAAATTGCGATTTTGAGGAAGCCCTGGCGTTGCAATTCCTTTATAATGAAATCAACATCATCGGGGGTTAAATCGGCGGCCTTCGCCATTTCCCTTAACGAATACCGTTTGAGGTCTACCGGCTTGCCATTCTGTTGAGGTATTCCGTCCCGGAGCCACTCAAAGGCGGTCTGTATCGCCGCCGATTCGGTTACTTGCCCGGTACTGATTGGCGTGAGGTATTTGCCAGTCTGTTGATTCTTGAAGGCAACCACGAAGCAGGGCCGATTGGCCCGCTTGAACACTGAAAAGGGGAGAGACTTTTTCATTTCCCTAATCCTTGCTGAATGGCACCCAAGACGATTTTATATGTCGTCTTATATGACATTCTTGTTTCTGCAATGATTAGGAACGCCTCTTGAATAGGAAGTTCCCCGCCGAGGCTGTTACAACGTAACACTCCTGGTGTTTAGATAGTCCAAAATACCCCACCGGTGGGGATGTCTCATTTTAGCAGGGCTAGGACTCGAACCTAGGACCTCCGGGTTATGAGCCCGACGAGCTGCCAACTGCTCTACCCTGCGTTAAATTGTTTAAGTAGTATACTATTCTCTACATAAAAGGTCAACTACCCGAGTAGCGGATTAGCTGGACCGAGGAGAAAAGAGCGGTAAAGGCGATAAGAATGGGGAAAACCAGGGGGATACCCGGGCTTACGATCATAAAGTTATACATGCCGTGGATGCCGACGGCGTAGAATAAGCGGACCAGGGCGAGGCCGGGAGCATCCCTAATATGGAAGGCGGCCATGCCTATCCTGGTACCACAGGCGCCGTGCAGGGGGGCGGAGGTAACTGCCCGGACCAGGGCGATGCTGAAATTCCCCACGCCGTATATGGCGGTTTCTATTACCGCAAAGCCCAACCCTGCAATAAGTCCCGTAATGGCGCTAAAAGTGGGGGTGTAGGCTTTCGTGTTTTTACTTCGTTCAAAACGGCGGAAAAGGCCAAAAAGAAGGGAAAAAACCCCTAAACGGCTGAGCTCCTCCGTCAGTGTAATCTGGATAAAGATTTTAAACAGCAGTATGCCCATGGTGGCTTCATCGTTCTTGGGGAACAGACTTTGCAGTATTGCGGCTATTCCCAGGGAAAAGGCGCCTCCCAAAAGGGCCAGAAGAAACCACGGCAGCCCTATGGGGAAGCGGCGTACACGGAGCCAAATTATAACAACCAGAACCGGCAGGGCGGAGATAAAAATTAAAAGCAAAAGAATCCACAATCCGTTCATAACTATAGCCTAATAGTAAGTTATTCTATATGGTAGGTCTATACACATGGAAAATCATTCTACTAGAATAATTCTCATAACCGGGCCAAAACATTCGGGTAAAACCAGTGTAGGCCGGGTCCTGGCGGAGCTTCTGGGCGCCGGATTTATCGATCTGGATGAACTTATAGAACAGCAGACCGGGAAAATTCCCCGGACCCTCTACAAGGAGGGCCCTGAAATATTCCGGCAAGCGGAAACCCGGGCGCTGGCAAGCCTTCTCCCGGAAATTACCGGCGGGAGGCCCAGGGTGGTTGCGGCCGGGGGAGGGCTTATCGACAACCCTAGTGCGTTGGAATTGTTGCAAGATTCCGGCGCAGGGGTGATGACGATCTGTCTTGAAATAACGGCGGATACGGCTTGGGATCGGATCAGCATGACGGCACAGAGAACCGGAGAATTACCGCCCTTTCTCAATACCGAAAATCCCCGGGAAACCCACGCCGCCCTGCATAAGCGCCGGGGAGCCGCCTATAGGGCATTCGCCTCCCTTACCCTTAGCGCCGAAGGAAAAACTTCCGAGGACATAGGCCGGGAAATAGCGGACCTTATAGAAAGGAAAGATGTATGAATAAACGGGTTGATATCAAAAAAATCGATCTGACACTGCTGGTTCTGGCATTGGTTTTACTGGCCGTGGGTTTTCTCTTTACCCTGCTGATAAAAAAAGTAAACCCGGTACAGAAAAAAAATACGGTCCTGGTATTTACCCAGTGGTGGCAGGATGAAACAGAAGCAGAAACATTTTCGGTACTAAAAACGGATTTTGAAACCCTTAACCCGGGTGTTACGATCCAACTGGATAACCGGCCCTATGCAGAAATACTGAGCGCCCTCAGATCGCATGAGGTATCCCCCCTAAACTCGGATATCCTTGGCCTGGATCCTCTCTGGTTTGAGGATTTGATCCGGCAGGATCTCCTTGAAGAATTGGATGCCTACAATCCTTCCGAAAACCCATCCCCCCCTGCGGTTCCGGATCAGGGCTACGGAAAATGGGGGCGCCATCTGATTTCCTTTACCAGCCCCCTCTTTTATAACATTGAACTACTTCAATCCGCCGGATTTGACCGGCCTCCAAAAAGCCGCGCAGAGATACTCACCTATGCCCGCTCTGTTACGGATAAATCCGCAGGGCAGTATGCGCTGGCTCTGGCTTTAAGCCCGGAAAATCCCCGTGGCGTATACCGGGATCTTTTTTCCTGGATCTGGGCTTCGAGCCCGGCCATGACCCGGGAAGGCCGGCCGGACTTTTCCGCCCGGGCTATTACCGGTACCCTGGCTTTCCTGAAACAACTACGGCAGGAAGAGTTTCTTCTGCCGGGAACCTTTACCAGAACCGACGCTGAAAAACGGGAAGATTTTATCCAGGGTCGTTCCGCAATGATGATAGCCTCCGTAGCGGATATCCATGTCCTGCGTGAACGTATGGGGGAATCTGCATTTGGGATCACCGCCATCCCCGGTGAATCATCCTTCGGGGGAAAGCCTGTCCTGGGCTTAACCGGCTGGTATCTCGGTATACCCCGGAGTTCCAAGCATAAGGATGAAGCCTGGGCTTTCCTGTCCTTTCTCCTGGAGCAGGGCGCCTTCATCGCCGAAAAAGCCCATGCGGTTCCGGGAAGCCGGGGCAATGCGATAGATTTCATCACCGGGGATCATCTCTATGCCAAGGCCTACGATATGTATACTGTTGGGGAGACTGTCCAGGAATTTACCGGTGTACGCAGGGTTGACGAATTTGAGACACTGGTCCGGGAACAGGTATACGCCCTTTTTGAAAAAGACCAGAGCCCGGAAGAAACTGCCAAGCACATCCAGCAACGCTGGGAAGAATTATAGTCCACAGCGGGAATACTATATCAGCCAGAACCGGGAATCGAACCCGGGACCTGCACATTACGAGTGTGCCGCTCTGCCAACTGAGCCATCCTGGCATAGGGCTTATTCTAGCAAATCCGGCGGAAAAGGACAAGACAGGCGATTTTGACAAGGACAAAGTTTGTTGACCGCGGCCTATTGATCTTTTTCCCCCCTTTTTCTATACTGAATTTCTATTAATTTGCTTTCATGACCATTATATAGATAGGAGAAATTCCCATGAAACGGACTTATCAACCCAGTAAAGTAAAGCGGAACCGCAAATTCGGGTTCCGGGCCCGGATGAAAACCCGCGGCGGAAGGCTTGTTTTAAAGCGCCGGCGGGCAAAAGGCCGGATTAAACTGACCGCTTCCGATGAAAAGAAGCCCTATTAGACGGATCTTTCGGTTTAAGCGAAATGAACGGTTAAAGAGAAGGGAAGAGATACGGGCGGTTTTTAACCGTGGAAAGGCGGTTAGCTGTCCGGGCGCAAAGCTGTTCCGAATGGAAAACGGGCTTTCCCATAACCGGATTGCTTTTACGTTTGCGCGGAAATTCGGGAATGCGGTGGAACGGAACCGGTGCCGGCGAGTTGGCCGGGAAGCGTACCGGCTCATGCAGAACCGGCTGAAAACAGGCTACGACCTGGTTTTACTGGTGTATCCGGGTAAGGATTTCCTGGCGGACCGGATGGATCAGCTTAAAATGCTGTTTTCTCGAACCGGTTTATTGACGGGAACTGAATAATGACGATTTTACAAAAAGCGGCGTTGCTTTTGATCCGATTTTATCAGCAAGCGGTTTCCCCCCATTTCCCCTCCCATTGCAGGTATACGCCCAGTTGTTCCGCCTATGCTTATGAAGCGGTGTGGAAATACGGCGCCCTCCGGGGCGGGTTCCTGGGACTTAGACGGATCCTGCGTTGTCATCCTTTCCATCCCGGGGGTTACGATCCGGTACCTTAGCGATGGGGAAAGCAGATAGACTTTCCCCTTGGAGTTTACATGGAAAAAAGAACATTACTGGCCGTGGTGCTTTCAATTGTGGTGATATCGGCATTCTACTTTATCCAGGGAGTATTTTTCCCTCCCAAACAGCCGAATTCTTCCAATACGGTAACGGAACAGCCCGGAGGACAGCAGATAATTGCCGAAAACCCCCAGCCGGTTGATTCGGGGACTATCTCTGTGGAGGAAGTTCTCCCCGAAGAAATCCCCATCAGCGCCGGTCCCAGTACAGAACAGCGGGTAACTATTGATACCGGCCTTGCCCTGGTAGTTCTGACCAATGCCGGGGGGGATGTGGTTTCCTATAAGCTTCGGGAACACAGCGACCGGGATGATTTTGTGGAAATGGTCCTCCCGGGAAAAACCGAATCCCATGCTTTTACCATTGCCCTGGGGAATGTCAACGCCCAGCCCATAAATTCCTTCTTCAATGTAACCCGTGTTTCCGATTCTATCGTTGAATTTTCCCGGGATTTTGCCGTTTCAGGCAGTGGGAATTCCGGCGGCAGCCGGGTCCGATTGACAAAACGGTACGACTTCAGGCCCGGTGAATATATGTTTGAGTTGACGGTTACCCTGGATGGCGGGCAAACCCTGTCGTCCCTCAACTTTTCAGGGGGCGGCGCCTCCGGTGTTGCCTATACCCTGGGTTCAGCCCCTCAGTTCGGCCCGCATTTCGCAAAACTGGACCAACGCTACGAATACCGCCGCTACTATACCTTTACCAACGGCAAATTCAAGACCGAAGGCGACCAGGCAAAGGTGGCCAAAAACAGTCCCATGACTATCAGTCCCGGGTATACCTGGGGGGCTGTGGCGGGTAAGTATTTTACCCTCATCGCGGTACCCTTGGCGGGTCAGGCGGAAATGGTTTTCTCCACCCGTCCCGAACCGGGGATCTCAGACAGTTCCCGGTTGTACATGGTCCGGCCCGCAGTGAACAGTTCCCACGTCGCTGATGTATACCGCTTCTACATGGGCCCCAAAAGCCAGAACGCTCTGGGGGTCTACGATACGGCGGCCAATAGCTTTAAGCTCCGGGATTTGCAGCTCATCAAGGTTGCCAATACCAGCGGCTTTTTGGGACCACTGGAAACCCTGTTAAAATGGCTGCTCATGATCTTCTATAAAGTAATTCCCAATTACGGGGTAGCGATTATCCTCCTTACCCTTTTGGTTAAGGTGGTCATGTTCCCCCTAACCAAGAAGGGTACCGAGTCAACCCTGCGGATGCAGACCCTTTCGCCGAAGATCAAGGAACTCCAGGAAAAATACAAGGACAATCCCCAGAAGATGAATGCCGAAATGGGGGCTCTCTACAAAAAAGAGGGGTACAATCCCCTTTCGGGATGCCTGCCCATGCTCGTCCAGTTTCCGATTTTCTTCGCCATGTACAATCTCTTCAATACACATTTTGATCTTCGCGGAGCTATGTTCATTCCCGGGTGGATACCGGATCTATCCCTGCCGGAATCGATTTGGAATTTCGCGCCTTTCCGCTTACCCCTTCTTGGATGGAGCAATCTAAGGGCATTGCCATTCATCTACGTGGGCTCACAGCTACTTTATGGCAAGGTAACCCAAACCCCGGATCAGAAGGGCAATTCCCAGATGAAGATGATGCTCTATCTCATGCCTATTATGTTCTTCTTCATCCTGTATGATGTTCCATCGGGCTTGTTGGTGTACTGGATCATGTCAAATGTGCTGACCCTGGTTCAACAGCTTACTATTAATAAATATCTGGCCAAGAAAAAGGGGATACTGGCAGAAGCGCCGGCCCCTGCACCGGTACTGGTGCCGCCAAAAAAGAGGAAGAAACGATAATCGTTTAGGTAATCTCTATCGCGAGGAGCGCGTTATGGTATATGAATTTGAAGGTCGTACCGAAAAAGAAGCAATTGATCGGGCGGCAGAAGAGTTGGGGCTTGAAAAGGACGGTTTCGATGTCGAAATCCTTGAAACCCAGCGTTCGGGTTTGTTTAAGAAGGGATTTGTAAAAATCCAGGTTCATACCGACAAGCCGGTATCGCTGAATCCTTCCAAACCCAGTCCCGAGACTAGTCAATTCAGGGAAGCTGCAGTTTTTGGTGACCCGGAATCTCAAAATGAGTTTGAACAAAAGCTGGTTGATTTTTTGGAAGGGCTTATCGAACGCATGGGGTATAACGGAAAAGTAACGGTACTGTTCAGGGAAGAGCGGAAGATTGGTCTTAAGATCGACTCCGAGTATTCCTCTATCCTTATTGGGAAAAAAGGGAAAAATCTGGACGCCCTCCAGCTTCTGGTGAATATCTACGCCGGGCGCCAGGGCCGTGAGGATATGCGGGTCATCCTGGACAGCGAAAACTACCGGATCCGCCGGGAAGAATCGCTGGTTCGTCTGGCCTATACCGTGGCGGATCGGGTCCGGGAAAACCGCGGATCGATTTTGCTGGAACCCATGAACCCCTTTGACCGCCGGCTCATCCACACTACCCTGAACGACATCGCCGATGTGGAAACGAAAAGCGAAGGGGAAGGACTGTACAAGCAGGTCCGGGTCTTCTACCGCGGCAGTATGCGCTAACAGAAAAGGATATGCCCTTTAAACTTCGTTTGGGGTCCTGGTGGCTATAAAAAATATCAGGAACCCCCAAGGGGTCCCCCCGATATTTTTTACACCACCACCCCCGATAACGTAATGAGGGCATATCCTTTTCTGCCGATTCGCAGAACCGGTGTTACAAGGTGGGTGAAATTTTTTATGAACATCTTAAAAACACGGGCGGATATTGCCGGGCTTTCGGTGTTTTCCGCACTTAAGAAACATCCCCTAATCCAATCCCTGGATGCTTTGCTGAAAAGTGTTTCTACGCAGGAAACTTCGTTGCAAATAGCAGAGGCCGATCCTTTAGATTTAGTTCGGGGCTGGGCGAATTTTGCGGGAAACTTAGCGCAACCTGCAACGAAGTTCCCCGCGCTATTTGCAACGAAGTTCCCCGCGCAGCAAGATTCGTTTAACTCCTTCTATTCGCTGATATCTTTTTTAACTATCACCGATGACAATGCTTTTACCCGGAAACTGGAGCTGCGAAACTGCGCGGGAAACTCCGTTGCAAATAGCGGTTCGCAAACCACAGGGGCGATGTACCTGGACCAGCTTTCCCCGGCGCTTCGTGCCTTGGCCGAAGGCGATCTTTCCCGGCTGGGCCGGCTTGCTGCCTTCAGCCTTCCCGATCTGGGCGCCCATTTGGCGGGTCTGCTCGAAAAAGCCGGCCTGGGGGAGAATGCGGCTGCCATCGCGAAAGCAGCCCGGTTCATGGGCAGTATTGATGGGGGCTTGGACAGCGGATCGAGGCCGGGGCATGGAACAGGGTCTGGCATTCCGGCGGAAATCTTCCCAGGAAATGCTGATTGGGGAGAAGCTCTGCCGCAGTTGGCTGCATACATACGCAGCCATGGGGCGGGCGAATTGGGGCTTTACAGTTCCTTCTCCTGGTCCGGTTCTTCACTCAGGCCGGTTCTTAACCCGGACCCAATTAGACTGGCGGATCTTTCGGGCTATGAGGATCAGCGGTCCATCGTAACAGCCAATACCCACCGCTTTCTTGAGGGGAAGATCGCCAATAACCTGCTCCTGTACGGGGATAGGGGAACGGGAAAATCCGCCACGGTTAAGGCGGTATGCAACGAATATACTGAACGGGGACTGCGGCTCATCGAAGTACGCAAAGAGCGTCTTCCGGAACTGCCGGCCATATTAGATATTCTATCATCCCGATCCCTGCGTTTCATCGTCTTTATCGACGACCTTTCCTTTGAAAACACCGACGATTCCTTCACGAGTCTTAAAGGTTTGTTGGAAGGGGGCGTTGAATCCCGGCCGGATAATGTGGTGGTCTATGCCACCAGCAACCGCCGCCACCTGGTAAAGGAGCGCCTTTCCGACCGGCCCAGTTCCGCCGAAGCTGCAAACGCCGCCTCCACCGGGGATATCCGGGCCTTCGACACCATGCAGGAACAGTTCTCCCTGGCGGACCGCTTTGGCCTTACCGTGGTCTACACCGCCCCAAACCAGGACGAATACCTGCGTATCGCCTGCTTCATCGCCGAACAGCGGGGTATACTGAACACCGGTTCCGATGAGGCGGCCCGACAGCGCTTCCGGGATAATGCCCTCCGCTGGGAACGGTGGTTCAATGGACGCTCGCCCCGGACGGCAGTGCAGTATGTGGAGTGGGTCGCCGGAGGCGCCGGATTTCCTTGGGAAAGCTAAGAAAAAAAACGCCGCTCACCGGTTACCCGGCAAGCGGCCCCATATATAAAACGCCCCTCATCAGGGCGCACCAGCGCGGAAGCTGAATTATAGCCCCCGCGATATCTTCTACTGTAACCCCACAATGATCCCCCGTAAAGGATTATTTAACGAAATTTACTATTTATTTCCAACTTACTAAAGCAAATTACGCATCCGCACCCTCCTTTTATACAAGGAGCCTTATTATGATAAATACAGAACCTGACAAAACCCCCATACCTGCCCCCGGTACTATGATCCGGAGCATAACTTGTCATTTGAGGGGCTGACCGCTATAATTGACGTTGAACTGCTGAAGGCGGAGCAGTTCCTGGCCAAACCGGTTCCGGAAATGACGACCATAGAACGGTGGGCGGTGTTTTTCCGGTATGTCCAGGACCCCACATGTCGGGAGTTGATTAACGAGATACTAAACTCCGAGGAGGCAATATCCATGGCGGCGGAAGAACTTTTAACCGTAAGTGAGGACGAGATACTGCGGGCGCGGTATGAGTACACACTCAAAAATGAACTGGATTGGCAGAGCGGCATAGTAAGCGCAAAACGGGCCGGGTATAAGCAGGCTGCGATGGAATATGACGGAAAAATCCAGGAGAAAGACGGGATAATCCAGGCCTTGGAACAGGAGCGGTGGCAATCGGTCCAAAGGTTGCGGGCCTTAGGCCTAAGCGATGAACAAATTGCCGCAGCGCTTAATCTTCCTCCTGAAGAGGTTTCCGAATACCTCAAAAAATAACGGAATTATGGGAAGTAAACGCCTATGGCGCCTCCTTTTTATTCCCAGTCACCGTTCGCCTTGGAAGGCAAACGGTGATTCTTAAACCATATTTTAACTATCAACATATACCCACTGATGATCCTCTTTTACTCCATTGATAATCGTTTTGGCGCTATTATCAACTATTAGCCGATTCCACCCTGCTTTTACAGTTGCATTAAAAGATTTGCCATCTACCGAACCTGTGACTGTTCCGTCAGTATCGGCGTATAAAAAACTTGTCGTTTCATTTTGGTCTTTTGCCAATACCACTTCTATGTCTGTATGATCTTTATCATTTAGTCCATTTATCATTACGCCTTTCATACCCGCAGGAACGGTAACAAGACTGCCTAATTCGGACAAGGTAAAAATATTTTCTCCGGGAGAAGGTATGGTGATTGAAAATCTTCCCGATGTAATAGAACCTTCTGCGAGTGTTACAGAGCCGCCAGGTCCAGTAAGAACCACAACGCTTGCATTCAAAGTATCTGATATGGCGTATTCTGTTATAACAAAGACAGGCTGATTTGTTATGGTAATACTTGATCCAAGCCATAAGGCTGACCATTTTGTATATTCTGAATCATCAAGAGTCAGGGTATTCCCTCCATTAGTTATGGAATAATTGATAGCGAAACCCCCAATGGTTATTTCGGTTGCAGTTAAATTATACGTAAAATTGTCCGCAGCTCCTATTTGATTACCACTCGCATCATACGTCTTACTAGAGCCGGTGCCATCGCTTTTAAATTCCATTAGCACATATAATTCAATTTCCGGAGTGCCAGGATTATCATCTGTGCCAATACGCCATATGGTAAATAGTGGATTTGTGCCTTCTGGTGTCCACTTTGCGTAAAGGGTCAAATTACCGGTAATAGGTGTACTGGAGTCAAATGCATTCTGGAGTGCCGTATCGGTAAACCACCCGGCAAAGATATTATCATCCTTGGATGGATTGGCCGGTAATTCTATGGTGGCTCCGGAAGATAAGCCGCTTATCGCCGTCACTGCCGATCCGCCGTTTGAGTTAAAGGTTACAGTAAAGGTGCTCGGGCCCTCTACCACCGGCGTAAAACTGCCAATGGTCAGCACGTCCGAGAGATTGCCCGCCGTGTCCACTACAATGATATAGGCTTTGTACTGCGCGCCTGCCGTAAGGCCGGTAACAGCAATGGTGTTTGCCCCAACACTAACCGCCGCCGATCCCGCCACTGCCGTACTGTCCGGCGTCTTTACCGCCGCCGCGTTAGGGGAGGCGATGTTTGACGGCATCACTACATAGAAGTGGGTCCCCGCTTCATTGGAGCTAAAGCTGAGGGTGGCGGTGGTTCCGTTCGCAGAGGACAGATTGTTCACGGCTCCATTGCTTAACACCGGGGCGGTGGTATCGTCACTGGGGCTGTTTCCCGGACATCCGGTAAGAAAAGCGGCCAGGATAATCAGCAAGGGAAAAAGATTTAGATTAAGCCGTAGGGGGGGGGGGGGGGGGGGGAAAAGAAATTGGGGGGGGTATTGGGTTTTTGGGGGGGGGTTTTTTTAGGGGGGTTTTTATTGGGTTTCCCTTTTTTCTT
>NZ_JAJQRB010000056.1:0-19779 GCF_046533075.1 Treponema primitia
CTCTGTGTTCTTCCCTCTGTGTTCTTCCCTCTGTGTTCTTCCCTCTGTGTTCTTCCCTCTGTGTTCTTCCCTCTGTGTCCTCTGTGTTCTTCCCTCTGTGTCCTCTGTGTTCTTCCCTCTGCGTCCTCTGCGTTTTTTTCTTCAGAAAGCAAAAATGGCGCCAAGCATCGTCTCTGTCTGTGTGGTCTGTGTGGTCCGTGGTTGAATTTTGAATTCCTGTCTTGAAAAAACCGATAATATATTGTATCTTATAAATAATTTATTTAGAGAGGTGTGATATGGCGTATAAGATCAGTGACGCGTGTGTGAACTGCGGTTCCTGCGAAAGTGAATGTCCCTCGGAGGCCATCTCCGAAAAAGACAATCTCCGCTGGATCGATCCCGGCAAGTGTGTGGATTGCGGTTCCTGCGCCGCAGCCTGCCCTACCGAAGCAATTGCGGCTGAATAAGCGCGAATTCCGGTATAAAAGGCAAGGGGTAACCCTTGCCTTTTTTTTCGGCCAAACGGTTTCTATCCTCTTCCTCCTCTCCGCCCCGCAAACCCCAGCCCAGGATGCACAGCCTTTCCCGGTGATTTCCCGGCTGGACAGTTCCGATACGGCCTTTCGGCAGTACGTTGCGGATGTGGAGGCCGCCCGGCTGCGTATCCACAACCGGGAACGTACCGGAGAAGGGGCGGAGTCCCTGGCGGGGGTACTTACGGTATACGCCTATAACCCCGGGCCCCGGGACGACGCCTTTACCCTGGCGGCCCGCTGCAATATCCCCTACGCAGCCCTGGCCACCCTAAACCACATACCCCACCCGGATAGCTTTATCGGGGCGCCGACCCTGCTCCTCCCTTCCATGTACGGCATCTTCATCCCCGAAAAGCCCGAAACGGACCTGGAATTGCTGCTCTTTACCGGAAGGGCCCAGGAGGAAGGGATTCCCATCACGGTAACCAGGAGCGGCGGAACCGAGCGTTTCCTCTTTATCCCCGGAGCGGATTTTTCCCCCACCGAGCGGGCCTTTTTCCTGAACACCGGTTTCCGCTACCCCCTGCGGACCTACCGGCTCAGCAGCCCCTTCGGCCCCCGGGTAAACCCCGTTACGGGCAATTTCCGGGTACACCAGGGGCTGGATTTGGCAGCCCCCGAAGGAACCGAGGTATACGCCGCCCGGGACGGGGAGGTTATCGAAATGGGTACGGACCCCATCTACGGCAACTATATCATTATCCGCCATGGGGAAACCTGGGCCAGCCTCTATGGACATCTATCAAAATTTGAAACGGCCTTGCGAAGTCACGTCCGATCCGGTACTCTTATAGGAAGAGTCGGTTCAACCGGTCAGTCAACAGGACCTCATCTGCACTTTGAGTTGCGGCAAAATGGGAGAGCTCAGGATCCCGGGAGACTGTTATTTACAAAATGATACGCCCATGGCGGGCATTTCTGTACCTTTTCCTACTCACCCATCCCGGCGGCGTGGAGCTGCTTAGGGCGGAACCTCTGCATATATCGAACGCCGGAAACATCCTGGTGTCCCAGGACAATCCCGGGGGCGATTCCATAAGCCTTTCCTATACCGATTCGGTGGTGATTACCCTGGATCGGGAGATCCGTTTTTTTAAGGGGATTGAGCTGGAGCTCATCGTACCCCAGGCCTATATGGCCCACCGGGGAAGCCTGGCCCTGGCGCTCTACGCGAATCTTGACCGGGCGCCCGAGGCCGGAACGGCGAATCTGGATGCACAGCAGATCAGCATGGAACCTATTCCGAATAAAATCCAGATCATCTATCAGATCCCCATCCGTTCAAACCACGGGATGCGGGCCAGTCCCTATTCGTCCCTTCCAACCGGGATAGTACCCCCGGAATCCTTCCCCATCCTGTTCAGAATCCTGCCGGCTATCAAAGACCTCGGCGAGGAAGTCGAAACCATGCCCTTCAGGCTCAGCGCCAAACCCATATTCAGCGATGAGGGGGCGGTACGGATAGCCATCCGGAATCCGGAACAACTCCCCCGGCGGCCTTTTACGGTACTCGTTGATGACGAAGTGGTGGAACGGCCCCGGGAAATCCGGCTTTTAAAGGAAGGGGAACATCAGTTGGTGATTATCTCCGACGACTACCGGAATGAAAACCGCCGTTTCCTCGTAGAGCGGGGAAAGATCCTGGACCTGAGCATTACCCTTCAGGACACCACCCCCCTGGTTTATTTCGAAGCTCCGGACAAAACGCTGATATTTTTTGACAACGAAGCGGTGGATAACGGCCGGCAGCCCATAACAACGGAACCGGGACTCCACGAGGTACGTTTCCAGATGAGCGATTACTCTGTGGTCAAGCCAATCACCATACAACGGGGGAAAACCTACCGGGTTGCCCTGGCTGTGGATGTATCTATTTCCGAAGGCGATTGAAATATCTTAAGTCCTGGCGGAAATAACCGATATTAAAGATGTCGGACCTATAGTTCCCCTCCCAAATCACTATATTTCCGACATGCCTCAAGGGCAGGGCCGGCGGTTTCCGCCGGTCCTTTTTTTGCTTAAACCCTTGTTACAAACGCCGGCTGGGTCCTTATATCGCATCAATTTGACCGTCATTGGCCGTAATTTTGTCAATAAAATCCATTGCTTCATTCAATTTTTCCGTTGTTTGGGTCAACACACCGGCGGTAATGTTTAATTCCTTATCATAATTGTCAACAAGGTCTAACAATAGTTTGTTTGCCTCTTTCAACGCCGTGTTCTCTTCTATCAATTTCTCCATTTCGAGACTTAATTTTGATTTCTCCATTTCGATACCCCTATATCAGGTTTTCGCACTATACAGCTATCAGTATCATTATGATAAGGTATACCATGGGATAAAGTCAAGCAAAAGTTGGCTTTCATTAATGCAGCTCTAACAATACCGGCAGCGGTAGTAATTGGCGTCAACCTAGTTTGGAATGCCTTTTACCAATTACTTTTTATTTTACAATCTTCTTCAATGCTTCTTTTACATACTCTAAATTGTTATTATGTAAGATTGGTATCAATTTATTTATTTCCCCTAACGGTAAATCCCACCATTTTAATTTTAACAGTATTTCTATTAGTTCATCATCGAATCTTTTTCGAATAATTTTTGCCGGATTTCCGGCTGCTATTGAATATGGTTCAATATTACTTCCTACAACGCTTTTGGTTCCAATTATTACCCCATCTCCAATTTTCACGCCGGGTAATATTGTTGAATTTTGTCCTATCCATACATCATTTCCAATTATTGTATCCCCTTTTAATGGGAATTTATCTAATGAAGGTACATTTTCATTCCATTTTTCAAAAATGTAAAACGGAAAAGTTGAAACACAGTCCATTTGATGATTTGCCCCATTCATAATAAATTCCACGCCTGCGGCTATTTGACAAAATTTTCCAATAATTAATTTGTCATTATAAAATTCATAAAAATGGGTTACATGGCTTTCAAAATCACTATCACTAAAATAAGTAAAATCCCCTACGGTAATATTTTTATTTTTAATCGTCGGTTTTATATAAACAACTGTTTTTATATCAGGTACAGGGAATACTACATTGGGATCGGGTAATATATTATCTTCCATTTTTTCTACCGCCCCCGCTCCCGCCGGGCTATTTCGAGATTATTCTTTGAATCAGCATCGTTTGGATCGATCCGCAATGCCGCTTCCCAGTCAGCAATGGCCCGATCAAGATCGCCTTCATAGTAATACGAAAAGCCCCGGTTGTGGAAGGCGTATGCATAGTTAGGATTGATCCTAAGGGCGGCGTTGTAGTCCGCGCGTTCCCGATCATAATCCTCTTTTTCGCCATACGCAATGCCGCGGAAGACTAAAGCTTCGGTATAGTTCGGATTGATCCTGAGAGCGGCAGTATAGTCCGCGATGGCCCGGTCATTATCGCCTTTGTTCTTATACGCAAAACCGCGGTTGTGGAAGGCGCCGGCATAGTTGGGATTGATCCTGAGGGCAGCGGTATAGTCTGCGATGGCCCGGTCATTATCGCCATTGTTACCATACACAATGCCGCGGCCGAGTAAGGCATTGACATTGTTGGGATTGATCCTAAGGGCGGCGTTATAGTCTGCGATAGCCCGGTCATTATCGCCTTTTTTGTAATATGCAAGGCCGCGGTTGTTTAAAGCGCCGTCAAAGTTGGGATTGATTCCTATAGCGGCGGTATAGTCCGCGATGGCCCGGTTATAATCGCCTTTGTCGTCATAGGCATTACCACGGTTGTATAAGGCATCGGCCGCGTTGGGATTGATCCTGAGAGCGGCGGTATAGTCCGCGATAGCCCGATCATTATCACCTTTGTTGTGATATGCAAGGCCGCGGTTGTATAAGACATCCGTATCCTTCGGATTAATTTGAATTGCCTCAGAATAGGCGTCAATGGCTTCCTGATATTTACTTTGCTTAAAATAGTCATCACCCGCTTTCGTAAACTGTTCAGCCCTTTGTGTTTCCGTCAAAACTGCCGCCGCCGGTACGGAGGCCGGTTTTGGAGCCGCCGGTTTTGGAGCCGCCGGTTCCGCCGGCTGCGCATCCGCTGCGGGAGTTTCAATTTCTACCTCTACACTCTTCTCCCCTGCTTTAGCCTGTACTGTTGTTTCCGGTTTTTCTTTTGTACAGGCGGTCGCCAAGATACCAACGAGAATGAACATTAACAAGATTTTAACTTTCATGGTCACTTCCTATTTTAGCATTAGTGATTTACTATCTCCGCCGCCGCCGGACTAATTCAAGATTACTCTTTGCAGGGGCATTGTTTGGGTCAATTCGCAGCGCCGCTTCAAAATCCTCGCCGGCCCTGTCGAGATCACCCTTATAGAAATACGCAAAACCGCGGTTGTTTAACGCCAAGGCTAAGTTCGGATTGAGAGCGAGGGCGGCGTTATAGTCCGCGAAGGCCCGGTCATAATCACTTTTATTCATATACGTAAGGCCGCGGTTGTTTAAAGTCAAGGCTAAGTTCGGGTTGAGAGCGAGGGCGGCGTTATAGTCCGCGATGGCCCGGTCGTAGTCACCCTTGTTATTATACGCAAGGCCGCGGTTGTTCAGGGCTTCGGCATTGCGGGGATTGAGAGCGATGGCGTCGTTACAGTCCGCGATGGCTTGGTCGTAGTCACCCTTGTTGTTATACGCAAGGCCGCGGTTGTTTAAGGCTATGTCATTGCGCGGATTGAGAGCGAGCGCAGCGTTACAGTCCGCGATGGCTCGGTCGTAGTCGCCCTTGTTGTTATACACATAGCCGCGGTTGTTTAAGGCTTCGTAAAAGTTGGGATTGAGAACAAGTACGGCGGTATAATCCGCGATAGCCCGATCATAGTCGCCTTTCTCTGCATACGCAGTACCGCGGTTGTGTAAGGGTATGAAATGGTTTGGATTGAGCGCGAGGGCGGCGGTATAGTCCGCGATAGCCCGGTCGCGGTCGCCCTTCTCGTCATACGCAAAGCCGCGGTTGTTTAAGGCATAGCCATAGTTCGGATTGAGCGCGAGGGCGGCAGTAAGGTCCGCGATACCCCGCTCATAGTCGCCCTTATTGTTATATGCGGTGCCGCGAAAATAATACCCTTCGCTTAAATCCTTGTTTATGGCCAAGGCCCGGTCAAATTCCCCGATTGCCTCATCATATTTTCCTTCGGCAAAGAGGTCCCTGCCTCGGTTATAATAGGCAAGAACATCTTCCGAAACACGGACTGCCGCCATGTTTGCCAGCGACGCAGTCACGTTTGCCAGCACCCTGTCGGCGTTATTCAACCGTACGGAATAGGTCGCAAGAACCCGCGAGGTTTCTACATCTATGGCCCGCAGCCGGAACTGGCTGAAGTCGGCGAAGCGGTCGAAGGACCCAGTGATGGCCACTTTGGCCCCCACATAGTGGCCGATGCCCACGGCTGACGCGTCGTCTACCATGCCGGACATCTGGAACTGATGCTCCTCGTCCACGGCTTGCAGGGTCTGACCACGGGCAAGGACAGTTAATGTTCCACCGGAACCGAAATGGTCGCCCAGTTCTTCACCCAGAAAATCGGAAAGATCGTCCAAAGGCGTAGCGATTTTGGCGATGACAATTTCCGTGTTGCCCTGCACCTTGGCCTCAACCACCGCCACCGCGCCGGTCATGGCTTCGTCAAAGCTCAAGAGGCCCGTCACCGCGGGGTCCGGCCCGGACACGCAGGCAACGCTGAATACAGCGGCGCAAAGCAACAGGCCAAGTACACGGGCAGAACGCAAGAAACGCTTCTTCACAATGGACCTCCGAACAGGAATTATCTTACACTATTACGGTAGTTTCTTCTATAATTAACTATCGTCCCCGTTGCCGCCGGGCTATTTCGAGATTTTGCTTGGCTTTGGCATGGTTGGGATTGATCCGCAGCACCGCTTCCCAGTCTGTGATAGCCCGGTCAAGATCGCCTTTGTCGGTATACGCAAGTCCACGGTTGAAAAGGGCGTTAGTATGATTGGGATTGAGAATGAGCGCGGCGGTATGGTCCGCAATAGCCCGGTCATAATCGCCTTTGTTGCCATACGCAAGGCCCCGGTTATCCAAAATGTCGTCATTGTTGGGATTGATCCTGAGAGCAGCGGTATAGTCCGCAATGGCCCGGTCAAGGTCGCCTTGGTCGAAATACACATTGCCACGGTTGTAAAAGGCAAAGGCATAGTTGGGATTGATCCTGATGGCGGCAGTATAGTCCGCAATAGCCCGATCAAGGTCGCCTCGGTCGAAATACGCATTTCCGCGATAAAAGTATCCTTCAGTTAATTCCTTGCTTATGGCAATTGCCCGGTCAAATTCCCTGATTGCCTCATCCAGTTGGCCTTCGGCATAGAGGTCTTTACCCTGGTTAAATCGGGCAAGGGCATCTTCCGTAACTCGGGCCGCCTTTACACTGTTCAGGGGCACGGTTAGATTTGCCAGTATTTTGTCGGCATTGTTTATCCGCGCTGAATACGTTGCAAGCACCTGAGAAGTTTCCACATCTAATGCCCGCAGCCGGAACTGGCTGAAGTCGGCGAAGCGCTCAAAGGCTCCAGTGATAACCACCTTGGCCCCCACATAGAGGCCGAAACCCACGGCTGATGCGTCGTCCGTGGCTTGTAGTGTCTGTCCCTGTGCAAAAATTTTAAGTTTGCGGGTGGCGTCGAAACGGCCGCCCAACTCTTCGTTTAAAAAGGAGGAAAGATCGGCTAAAGGCGTGTCGATTTTGGCAATAACGATTTCCATACCGCCCTGCACCTTGGCCTCAACCACCGCCACCGCGCCGGTCATGGCTTCGTCAAAGCTCAAGAGGCCCGCCACCGCGTGGTCCGGCCCGGACACGCAGGCAACGCTGAATACAGCGGCGCAACATAACAGGCCATACGCAAGAACGGAGAGAAGAATACTTTTCTTCATAAATAGCCCTCCAAATGGGAAAGGCGGATTTTAGGCGAAAGGACCCCGGCCTTACAAAGGAACAGTGTAACAGGGCGGGATGAGATACTCAATACGTCATTATGTTGAAATTATAGAAATAATTATATTTTCCCCAAAAAGCTTAATCTCATACTGTCCGTTTTCCGTCCGATCATCCACCGCCCTTTTCGTTATGCGAAGTACAATTTTTCTTTATATCTTATTTTCTATTACCAAATTTAATAATACTTCTTCTATATTTCTTCTTGTGTCCAATACATATTGTATTGATATTAATTTATTGCCATTTAATATTTTATAATATATTTTCCAAGGTCTTGCATTTATTTCAAAAACATCATTAATACCAATTTCCGATAATTCTTGTGATTTTCTGGTTGTAACTCTCTCAGATTTTAATAATTCAATCTTAGCCATGATCTCATCATATACTTTATTTGCATTAATTGGTCCGGAATTTTCTATGATATATTTTAAAATATCATCAAAGGCATTTGCACCATGTTTTGCCCAAATAATTTCTCGCATTTCATTTTCTACCCAATGTTTTTTCAAAACGTTTTTTTGCGTTTTCATGGGTTACAACATTACCATTCTTTATATCAATTTCACTAAAACTCAATAATTTTGCCAAATTTATAGCGTTTAATGTCCTTTGATAGCTATCAATATCGATAATTACCGCTTTTGCCTCGCCATTTTGTGTTATTATTATAGGAGATTTCGTTTCTCCTACGTTCCTAACAACTTCTGTAGTATGGGCCTTTACATAAGAAATTGGCTTAATATTCTGAACTAAATCTATCATAATATACCCCTTATACTTAATATAGTACCATATTTTGATTAGGTCAATACTTTATACAGATTTTCGTACGTTTTTATATTTTTAAAGAAAGGGAAAAATAGCTTGCATTTTTACCCTTAAAATGATATAAGGATTTTACCACGCCATAATGTCGTATTATATCATGGTAGTTTTACTGTTTCAATATTTTTTCCAGCAAATTCGTTATATACAGTAACGCATTTTTTATTCCTCTATAACGGTAATTTTTAATGTAATTAATTGCCCCGCTAAGTCTATCGGCTTGATATATTAATTTTGTTTGTCCCTGTATTTCTTGACTTGTTCCATGCTGCGGCTTCATGGACTGTTGTCAAGTTATGTGATATACTCTTTGCGAGGTGATTTTATGCAAATCCATAGATTGTTTGAGATTGTCTATATTCTACTCAATAAACGGGTAATAACCGCCAGAGAACTGGCCAAACGTTTTGAGGTTTCGATACGGACCATATATCGTGATGTTGAGGTTCTAACATCAGCCAATATACCCATATATGCAACACAGGGAAAAGGAGGCGGTATAACCCTGCTTGATAATTATGTGTTAAATAAATCCCTCTTATCCGATCAGGAGCAACAGGAAATACTTTTTGCGTTACAGGGTTTTCAGGCAACAGAGTACCCGGAAGTTGACATTGTTCTTTCAAAGTTAAGCGGTTTATTTAACAAAAAGGATTATAACTGGATAGAGGTTGATTTTTCTTCCTGGGGGAATCATAAAAACAGGAATGATCAATTTAGTACGCTAAAAGATGCTATCATCGGTCAAAAAATTATAAGTTTTGAATATTATAATTCTTTTGGCGAGAAAAGCCTACGAAAAGTTGAACCAATAAAACTTTTTTTCAAAAATAGTGCGTGGTATTTACACGCATTTTGCTTAAAAAGGGAAGAAATAAGGACATTTAAAATATCCCGTATGGTAAACATTAAAAAAACCATAGATCCATTTATCCATAAAATTTCAGATGATGGAATAGAAGCCGACAAGGAAAAGATACAAGAGAAAAAAATAGCAATTTGTCTGCGGTTTACCTCCGATGGAGCTTATAAGGCTTTTGATACCTTTAACCCCGATAGCATTATTAAAAATGCGGATGAGACATTTACCGTAAAAACAACTCTGCCGGGAGGCCCCTGGCTGGTTGATTTTATCCTCTCTTTGGGATCCGCCGTTGAAGTAATGGAGCCTGCTAATGTACGTGACCAAGTTATAAATAAGTTGAAAAATAATCTGAAAAAATATAAAAATATTTATAACATGACATAATGTAGTCATGTTAAGGCTTGTATATTAATGGCATAACCGCAAAAACGGTTAAAAACCAGAGGAAAGAATATAAAGGTTGTTATGGCGGTATTATTAAAAGATATTTATAATCGGGAATTTTTATCGGACTTTGGCTCCAAGATACAATCCGTGTATAAACCTTTTAATACCGCCATTTTTATTGATGTGGTAATGGATAAAGAATGGAATAATCTGCCGCTTAAAGCACGGATGCGAAAAATCACCAAATCGCTAGGCCCTTTATTACCCGGTTCATACAAAAAGGCAATACAGATATTATCCGGTATTGCGGATAACTGTGTTGGTTTCCCGTATCTGATTTTCCCTGATTTTGTGGCTTTTTACGGCCTTGAAGAAAAAAACTGGGAACTATCAATGCAAACTCTGGAATATTTTACCCAAAAATCTTCTGCGGAATTTGCTATACGGTCTTTTATTTTAAAAGACCCCAAAAAGGTTATGAAGCAAATGAAGGCTTGGGCAAAAAACTCCAATGAACATGTAAGGAGGCTGTCAAGCGAGGGATGCAGGCCCCGCCTACCCTGGGGTGAATCACTTCCGGTATTTAAAAAAGATCCGGCTCCGGTATTTGCCATATTAGAATTATTAAAAGATGATTCCTCATTGTATGTACGAAAAAGTGTGGCCAATAACCTGAATGATATCTCCAAGGATAACCCGGACATGGTACTTTCAACGGCTAAACGTTGGAAAGGGGTAAGTCCTAATACTGATTGGATTATCCGGCGCGGGTGCCGTACACTTGTCAAAAAAGCGAATTCTCAGGCCTTAAAGCTTTTTAACTATGCAAGTCCTTCGGTTAAAGACCCGCTTGTTTCCGGGGTGTCCTTATCCTTACAGCCGCAGAAATTACACATTGGGGACAGTGGAGAAATACGGTATAATTTGACGGTACGTTTAGGCAAGCCTATACATATCCGCATTGAATATGGTATTGATTTTGTAAAAGCAAATGGGCATATATCACACAAGGCCTTTTTGATATCAGACAAAACGATAGAAGGAGGTCTTTCTATTTCAGGAACCCGTCTACACCGTTGGGTCGACTTAACTACCCGACGGCATTATCCGGGGGAACATAAGATAACTTTAGTAGTGAACGGGCAGGAAATCGCCACGAAAACACTCAAACTTTTATCGAAAAAAAATTAAAGGAGAATGGAATATGATCGTTAATAATTTGATTATAAAATTAAAAAATCGTGATCAGGAAAGTATCAATAACGCAGTAAATATATTACGAAGTTTGAAAGGAAATATCCCCGTTCTTATTGACAGCCAGGTGGAGGTCGATGTAAATTCAGGTAAATCAACTTATGATATAATTCTAATCAACAAATTTGCTTCAGCTGAAGATTTGCCGGTATATTTAAAGCACCCTGTCCACGTAAAAGTAGCCGAATATATTACCAATGCTATGGAGACAAGCGCGTCATTATGTTTTGAAATATAGAAATAATTAGGGCTTGCTGAGAAAAGGCTCGCTTAGCGAAATACATTTCCCGCATTTATCCCCACACCTATTGAAAATTTTAATCCATTTACACCGGATATGACTCCACGCATATATGACAATTGTCCGCTTATTAAAATATTTCCAAAATCATATCCGCCAACTAAAGTAGGAACCATAAAAAAATCAGCCCGCTCTTGGGTACCCCATTGATCAAAAGAAGTAGGTGCATCAAAATATATTACGGATTTTGGCATTACATTAAAAATAGCTCCCACAAAATATTTATTATAATAAACATATCCCGAACCAATCACCGGGTCAAATAATACGGCAGTTTGAAAATCAGAAACTATATCGATTTCAGTTGATACGGTGAAACCTGTTTTTCCTATAAATAAAACATTTACATTCCATGTCATTCCTTTTGCTAATGGTTCAAATCCACCACCACCAAAAATATGTCTTTCATAATCCATGAATTGACCGCCAATCCCGTAAGTTGCCAATATTTGCTGGGAAAAAACAGGAACAATACCACCGAGAGAAAAAAACACTACCATGATAATGAAAACTCTACTCGAAATTTTCCGATTTTTTAAAAACGCCATACCCATCTCCTTAAAAAACTGTTCGTAATATTAGTACATCTTATTTATTTTGTATATCATTTTACCTCCATGAAGGCCAATAACTCCTTTCAAATTTAATATCATTTTCTTTTAATATTGAAATAAGATAATCTATATCTTTTGTCTCATATATAAAGGCTATATATTTAAAAATATTTTTTCTTAAAGCATCTTCCATTTTAAGATAAAAGCTTTTGTTTTCTTCTTTTAGATTTTGAAAATCTATTTCACCAATAGAATTTTGAAACACTTTCAATAATTTGTCATAATCAGTTGAATTAACGTAATAATAATCCTCAATTTCGTGTTCAGAGCCGTTTTTATACGAATCACAAATATAAGTTCCAAAACTAATACGATTATCGTCAAAGGTTATACTAACAGACTTGTAAAAAGAATCTCCGTTTTCCAAATGTCTACTATCATTTTCAAATTCATGATGATCCATATTTAATACTCCTCATCCTGTATATTTGCCGCTGTTATATTTAAAAAGGCGTTTTTACATAGGTTAAATTATACCCCCTTTTACAGTTAAAGTAAAGACGGAAATTAGATGCCCGCACCTCTGCGTTACCCCTGAACTACGGTGCTTTTACCTACATTTCAAGATCATAGATTTATGCACATTAAGCAAGAAAAGGCAGAAAACTTAGTTTAGCATATCGTTAAGCGCCCCCCCACCAAGCATTCTCCCGTATACCCCCACAAAGGCGGGCGGGTACGGGGGTGTGCCGGACGCTCGCATATTTGGAATTCCTCACTGGAGGAGACCCGAAGGGGCTCCGTAAGTGAATTCTACAAGCATGCGAGCGCCCGGCACACCCCCGTACCCGCCCGTTTTTGCGAAAGATATATGCGAGAGATTGCTTGACAAACCCCTCCCCATTCCCTACCCTAAAATAACATGAGAGCCTACGTCCTAATTCGCATTTTTGCAGCTCTAACGATACTGGCTGCGGTAGTAATCGGCGTCAGCCTGGGCCTTTCCCTGGCGGAAACCAATAATATCAAAAATCAGGAAAATTTTGTCGAATTTGCCCCCGCCCTGCCCACCAAGATCATGGATATCAACGGGGAACTGATTACTGAATTTTCTGCGGATGAAAAACGGGAGATGGTTTCCCTGAGTGAACTGCCCCGGCACCTGATCTATGCGGTCCTGGCGCGGGAAGATCCGGATTTTTATAACCATAAGGGCTTCAGTATCCGGGGTATCGCCCGGGCAGCCATGGGAAAACTTATCGGCAAGCCCCTGGGGGGAGGGTCCACCATAACCCAGCAGGTGGCGGGGACCCTTTACACCGACCGTACCGAATACTCCTATACCCGGAAAATCCGGGAACTTTGGTGGTCCCTCCAGATGGAGCGGCGGTATACCAAAAACGAAATTCTCGAAATCTACCTTAATTATATGTATATGGGGCCCGGTACTTACGGAGTGGAGGCGGCAAGCAAGTACTTCTTTGGGCACAGCGCCCGGGAAATTACCCTGGCGGAGGCGGCTATCCTGGTGATCCAGCTTTCCAGCCCGTCACGGTACAACCCCCTGGATAATCCCAATCTCGCCCGGGACCGTCAGCGTTCGGTACTGGACCGGATGATCGAGTTTGGCTATACCACCCGTGAAGAAGCGGACGCCTCCTTCAACGCCTATTGGGATAACTACGATTATACCCGGGCTTCAACATCCGCCTACTATAGCCGGGAGGACGCTGCTCCCTGGTTCAGCGAATATGTCCGCCGGGAATTGGATAGCATGATGTACGGCACCATGGACTACTACCGGGACGGCTACACGGTGCTCACCACCCTGGACCTGCGCCACCAGGCGGCGGCGGCTAAGTTTATGGAACAGGGGCTGGCAAAGGCGAATAAGGAGTATTCCCGGTCCAGTTCCAACCGGTTCACCGAGGCGGAAAGGACCTACGTGCCGGTAATCGATATGCTTTCCCTTTTCTTTGACCTGGGCGATATCCATGCTTCATCAGAGGCCCAGAATAAACAGAAAGCCCTCTCCCGGTATACAAAGACCCTTAATCCGGTGGCGGATATGGCCGCCCTCATGTTTGGCATCCAGGACCTAAAGGTCATGACCGCCAGTGCCTTTGCGGAGCTTAAAACTAACACCGAAAAAAATGTGGTGGAAGGCGCCCTGATTTCCATCGAAAATGAAACCGGCTATATCACCGCCCTGATCGGCGGTTCCAAGTACGACGAATCCAACCAGCTTATCCGGGCAACCCAGGGAAATATCCAGCCGGGAAGTTCCTTTAAGCCCCTGTACTATTCCGCGGCCATCGATTCCCGAATCTTTACCCCCACCTCTTTGATCTACGATCTGCCCATCGTGTTCCATAACGAGGACGGTACCCCCTACATCCCCCTGAATTTCCGGGGCGAATGGAAGGGTTCGGTATTACTCTACGATGCCCTGGCTAATTCCATGAACGTACCTTCTCTCAAGGTTCTGGACGCCATCGGCTTCGACGCCGCCATAGACCGGGCGGCAACCCTGTTGGGTATAAGCGATCCCGCGGTAATACGGCGGACCTTCCCCCGGGTCTATCCCCTGGGGCTGGGCATCATCTCTGCGGCGCCTTTGCAAATGGCCCGGGCCTTCGCGGTTTTTGCCAACCAGGGCCGGGATGTTTCTCCCATCGCCATCCGCGCGGTGGAAGACCGGAATGGCCGGGTCGTATTAGATACGGAACGGGAAGTACGGCTCCGGCAGCGGCGTATGGGCAGCGATGCTCAGGTTATCAGCCCCCAAAACGCCTATGTGATGACCAGTTTGCTAAAAAAAACCGTGGAAATGGGAACCCTCTATGCCCCCTCCGAATGGGGGGCAAAATTTACCTTTAGGGATGAGCAGGACAAACGGTTCCGTATGCCCATGGCGGGGAAAACCGGTACCCCCCAGAACTGGTCCGACGCCTGGACCGTGGGCTACTCCCCCTACTATACCACCGCCATCTGGTTCGGCTTCGACAAACCGGGCAACTCCCTGGGGGTAAACCTCACGGGGTCCACCCTGGCAGGTCCGGTTTGGGCGGACTTTATGCGGGAGATCCACCAGGGCCTGCCCCTCAAGGACTTTGTCAAACCCTCCACGGGGATCATCGATGTAACGGTCTGTACCAAGTCGGGGCTGTTGAAAACGCCGGGCTGCCCCGGGGATGTAACCATGCCCTTCCTGGAAGGAACCCAGCCGACCCGGTACTGCGATCAGCACGATGGCGTCGCCGCCAGGGCAAATCAGGTAAACCTGGAGGGAATGCGTTTGGATACCCTGCTTATGGACAGCAATACCCTGCTGGGAGAACTGAAGCTGCCGGAACTGCGCCTGGATCTGCTTCCGCCGGAACTGCAGCGGCCGGAACCGGTAAACCGGCCTGCCTCGAATCGCAGCGGAAACCGTACTAATCCCCGGACGGCCCCGGCAAGACCAGTAGTACCCTCCCGAACACCCTCCCCGGCCCGGGGAACTGCGCTGCAACAGGCCGAAACGGATGCTTCCGATGGTTCTCCCCGAAATACCCGGAGCAACCCCATCATCTCGGATGAGGAATTCGGGCTGGAACTTCCGGATTATAATCCCCTGCTCGATTAAATTCTTTTAAAATGGTATATTGTATATGAGGTAGTTTGGTGCAGGTCCCTTTGGATGAAATTATTGTAAAAAAACGGGTACGGAAAGAAATGGGAAATATTCCCTCCCTGGCGGAGAGTATGAAACATTTTGGTCAGATGAGCCCAATCGTGCTTAACAGCCGCAATCAGCTAATTGCCGGGGGCAGGCGGCTTGAAGCGGCGCGGTACCTGGGGTGGAGAACCATTAATGCCGTGGTAATGGACATTAGTGATAACCTTTCAAAGCTGGAATACGAGGTTGAGGAAAATCTTCAGCGCCAAAATTTTACTCCCGAAGAAATCACCCAGGCTGCAAAAAAGATAAACAAACTCCGAAATCCCGGATTCTTCCGGCGTATCTTGAATGGAATTATCAAATTCTTTAAAATGCTTTTCAGAATAGAAAACTAATATGAAAAAGATAATTGACTCTCTCAATGTATCCCTGGGAAATCTTTTCTCCAAGCTTGGCCTGGGAATGCGGGCGAAGCTGATTATCCTTTTTGTTATTATCAAAGTTATTCCCCTGGTATTGCTCACCATCATGGCATGGGGACAGGCAATGGCGTTGGGGAAAGAGCTAACCCGCCGTACCCAGGAATTAACCGTCCAGGCCAATGAAGCCCTGGTAAAAACCGGGGATATGGCGGTGGAAGATTCGGTGACCGCTCTGAACAACCTGGCCACAGCCCAGATAGAACGGACCAGCACCGATATGGCCCGCCGGGTAGCGGATTTTCTCTACGAACGGGATAGGGATATTCTTTACGCTTCGGGGATTGAACCAAACCCGGCTGCGTTCCGTTATTTTGTTGACAATAAGCTGGGGAATCTGATAAAGAAGGGAGAATGGGAACTGGCGGAGGACGGTAAATCCTGGGTTCCCAGGGAAACTCCCCGGCCGGAGAAAACCGTCGTTTCCTCAATCAAAGAAAACGAGTCCAGCTTCCACTACCGGCCTCCCGACAGTTTTGCTGCCGAGCTGCGCCCCCTCTACCTGGAAATGACCTATGTGGATCTTGCCGGTAATGAACTCATCAAGGTAACTACTTCCCCACGGATGGATCGCACGCTGAAAAATGTGGCGGATCGCCGGAATACCTATGTAAAGGCGGAAACCTATTTTGCGGAGTTAAAGAACCTTAAACCGGGAGAGATCTATGTATCCGATGTGATCGGCGCCTATGTCCGCTCTCATGTGATCGGTATGTATACTCCGGAGAACACCGCAGCCCGGGGCCTGGATTTCCGGCCCGAAGAGGAAGCCTACGCGGGGAAGGAAAACCCCAATGGCAAACGTTTCCAGGGTATTATACGCTGGGCAACACCGGTGGTGCAGAACGGCCGTATAACAGGCTATGTAACCCTGGCGCTGGATCATGATCACATTATGGAATTTACGGATCATACCACTCCCATGAACGAGCGGTACATAGAATTGCCCAGCGCCTTCGACGGCAACTACGCCTTTATCTGGGATTATAAGTGCCGCAGCATCAGCCATCCCCGGCATCATTCCATCGTAGGCTTCAATCCCGAAACCGGGGAAAGCGAAGTTCCCTGGCTGGAAGAAAGTATCTACCATTCCTGGTTGACAAGCGGTTTATCCTACACCGAATTTATCAAAGACCAGCCCACATTCGTAGATCAATCCCGGATAAAAAAACCCGCAGCGGAACTAACCGCCCGGGGTTTGGTGGGCCTGGATGGCCGCTATCTTAACAACGCCCCCCAGTGTACGGGCTGGTTCGATCTGACCAGTGAAGGGGGCTCCGGTTCCTTCCTCATACTCTGGAGCGGGCTCTGGAAACTTACCACCGCCGCTACCATCCCCTACTATACGGGCCATTACGGTGAATCCAAACGGGGCTTCGGCTTTGTTGCCATCGGCGCGGGATTCGAAGATTTCCAGCGTCCCGCCCTGGATACCAAGGAAGTTTTGGACGGGGTTATCGCCGATGCGGATCGGAACCTCGCCAACGCTGCCGAGGAAACCGGCAAAGCCATTAAGGCAAATCTTCTGGAAACCACCGTAAAACTGGTGGTATCCGCGGGGCTCATGATCATCCTGGTGGTCCTTATCGCCATATGGATAGCATCAATTTTTACCGGAAGCATCACCAGTATTATTAAGGGCATATCCACATTCCGTTCCGGAGAACGGCAGTTCCGGTTCAATGCCCGGACTAAGGATGAAATCGGTACCCTGATGGATTCCTTCGACGATATGGCGGAAAGCCTCGTGTCCAGCGAGAAGGATGCCCTGGTGATAACCCGCATGGACGGCGCCGTCATTTATGTAAATGATATAGGCCTTACAACCATGAAAAAAGCATTTTCCGATATCCAGGGGAAACCCTACGCCCATATCAGCATCTATCCCCCGGATTCACCCTACGATCCCGTTATCGCCCTCCACAACGACCGGGAAGCGGATGTTATGTACCGGTCTGATACGAAACAGTACGTCCGGGGAAGCGCCTCCTATTTAACCGATAAGGGCGGAAATAATATCGGCTATATCATCACCACAACCGATGTTACCGAGATCGTGGAGGAACAGAAGAGGATCGAGGAACAAAAAACCCTGTTAGACACGATTTTCTCCGCCTCCCCGGATCTTATCTGGTATAAGGATATTGCGGGCCGGTACCTGGCGGTAAATCCCCGGTTTGCCGCCGCAACGAGTAAAACTGTTGACGAGATAGTGGGGGCGGCCGATGAGGATGTATTCGTTTTGGAAAGCCTTGCAAATATCCGGGAACAGAACCAAAAGGTCATTGAATCCCGCAGACCCCAATATTCGGAAGAGCATCTTGTTTTTGCGGACGGCCATGAGGAAATTTTGGACCTGGTGCGGACCCCCATCTTCGACGGTGATAAAAATCCTGTGGGGATACTGGGTTTTGCCCGGGATGTTTCGGCCCGGGTGGCCATTGAAAATGAATTACGCCAAACCCAGATCGATCTTGAACAGGCGGTGATAGACGCAAATGCGGCGAACCGGCATAAAGGAGATTTTCTGGCGCGGATGAGCCACGAGATCCGAACCCCCATGAACGCCATCATCGGTATGACCGGAATTGTAAAAAAGAAACTCAGCGATGGTGAAGCTGCCGCAGAGGAGATCCAGGCAAACCTTCGGCAGATCGAAACTTCCTCCCAGCACCTTTTGGGACTCCTCAACGATATTCTGGATTTCTCAAAAATCGAGGCCGGCAAAATTGAACTTTCCGATGAGGCGGTGGACCTAAAAAAACTGGTCCGTACCGTAGAAACCATCATCAAGCCCCGGTGCGACGAAAAAAATATCACCTTTGATATCCGTTTAGAGCTTAGTCCGCCCGCATCCTTCAGGCTTGATCCCCTGCGGCTGCGTCAGGTATTGATCAATCTCCTGGGCAACGCGGTTAAATTTACCCCCGAGTGCGGTAAAATAGAATTCAGTATTACTGAAAAAGAAAAGCATGCGGGCAGAACCCTGCTGGAGTTCACGGTCCGGGATAACGGAATCGGCATATCCGAGGAAGACCAGAAGTCCCTGTTTAAGCCCTTTGAACAGGCCTCGGTACAGACATCCAAAAAATACGGCGGAACCGGTCTGGGATTAGCGATTAGTAAAAGTATTGTGCAGCTCTTTGGGGGGGATATTACCCTGCAAAGCGCCGAAGGAAAGGGAAGCGCCTTTAGTTTCAGCCTCTCCTTCCCCGACGAGGCAGCCCAGACTGAGGAAGAGCTGAGTCTGCAGAACACCGAGAACCGCCTTGCGGGCAAGCGGGCCCTCCTGGTGGACGACGTGGAGATAAACCGTATCATCGCAGTAAATCTGTTTGAATTTACCGGCCTTGGTTTTGATGAAGCGGAAGACGGTCTTATGGCGGTAAAAAAATTCCGGGAATCTGCGGAGCATTACTACGACATAATTTATATGGATGTACAGATGCCCAACATGGACGGCTATGAGGCCACCGCCGCCATCCGCGCCATGGACAGGGCGGATGCCAAAACCGTACCAATCGTAGCCCTAACCGCCAATGCCTTTAAGGATGATATCGACAAGGCCCTCGCCAGCGGCATGGACGCCCATCTGTCAAAGCCCCTGGAAATGGATAAGTGTATCGAAGTAAGCTTCCGGCTTATGGGAATTAGGTAAATATAGTAATGTCCAAAAAACAGCGCCCGCTCTCATTTTAACCAAAATTTAACATAGGACCCAGAGGGAAAACCGCAGAGATCACAGAGGGAAGAACACAGAGATCACAGAGGGAAGAACACAGAGGACCCAGAGGGAAGAACACAGAGGACACAGAGGGAAAACCGCAGAGATCACAGAGGGAAAACCGCAGAGATCACAGAGGGAAAACCGCAGAGGACACAGAGGGAAGAACACAGAGATCACAGAGGGAAGAACACAGAGATCACAGAGGGAAGAACACAGAGATCACAGAGGG
>NZ_JAJQRB010000057.1:0-131225 GCF_046533075.1 Treponema primitia
GGAGACTTCGGTGTCTCCCTCCGCGGGGAGCCCCGGCTGGGCTGTAACGGCGCGGTACATATCTTCCAGGGGGTTTATGACCTTCTGTATATTGAAAATGTCGCTTACGATGTGTTCTTCCAGTTCTACATGGGAAAGGAGCGCTTCGGTATCGCCTTTTTCGATGACATCCTGCTGTTTGTCCAGGACATTGAGGTATTCCTGAAAGCGATCCCGCTGAGCCCGGAGCATTTCCCGGAAGCGTTTAAGGATCGCGACCCGCCGGCTGATTTCTTCTGTAGATAAAACCTCGGCCATGGGGGGCGCCTTAGCCGGTGATATTGAGACCCATGGCGGGATGACCCATCCCTTCCATGGAATTTTTGGTGATAATTTCGCTCCAGGCGCTCCGGAGATCGTTCAGCATATTACGGACCGAGGAGATACGCTGGGGGTCCTGGTTGATATTGGCCGCCAGGAGTTCCTGGTTAAACCAGGTATAAAGGGAAAAAAGGTTCTTGGCGATGTCCCCACCCAGCTCGAAATCCAAAGAAGCCATCAGTTCGGTGACAATTTCCTGGGTTTTCAGGATGGATTTGCTGATTTGTTCAATTCTGTCGGGGCTCTTCTTCCCCGAGGCGTTCCGTTCCAGCAGGTCCAGACCATGATCCAGCTGTTTTACCGCTTCATTGTAAAGCATGATGATAAGCTGTCCCTGGCTCGCGGTCTTGATGCGGGTCTCTGTGTAGGCGAATATTTGATTCGATTTTGCCAAAATGGTCCCCTCTATCTAACTTGGATTCGGGTGTTAAATCCGTTTCCGGGTATTCCTTTTTTATCGGATTATTTTAAGTAATACTAAGGTTTTTTTAAAATTATTTCCAGACCAAAATACACCCAGGGGATAAAAATTGCCGGAATTAGGTTGGCTACCCTGATTTCCTTAACCCCGAGAAAATTGAAGCCAATGGCCGCCACCAGGAGGTTTCCCACGGCGGACATTTCCCGGATAATGTCGGGACTCAGGAAATCCTTGACCGCCATGGATGCCAGGGCTATCCCCGCCTGGTAGACCAGCACCGGAATAGCGGAAAAAACCACCCCTATGCCCATGGATGCACCGAAAACCAGGGAAATTGAACCGTCCAGTATAGACTTGGCAAAGAGGGTTTCGTGGTTGCCCTGGAGGCCGCTCTGCATGGAACCCACGATAGCCATGGAACCGGTACAGAAAAGGATGCTGGCGGTAACAAACCCCTTGGAAAAGGTACCCCCGCGCATATTCAGTTTCCGTTCTGTCCAGTCCCCGAAGCGGTTCATCAGCCTGTCGATATTGATAAACTCCCCGATAACAGCCCCGATTACCATGCTCATGATCAAAAGGAGGACCCGCTGGTTATCCATGGCGCCCCGGATCCCCACATACATAACAGAAAGACCGATGGCCTTTTTGATAATCTCCTCAAACCGCTCCGGAATACCCCGGATAAGAAAGCACCCGGCCAGGGCGCATACCACAACTGTTACCGCATTAACCACCGGTCCTAGCATAAACCCCTCTCGAAACAATAATGATTTCCGTGTAGTATATTCCGATATGAAGGAACCGTCCACCGCCGCATCGATGCTGAAAATTTTGATGAGTCCGATCCTGCGGGGGCCGGGTATAAAATGTATCCGGTCGATTTTTTTGAATTTTTTCTTTCTCCAGTATAAGGCCGTCCTTTTCCCGGGGCGCATCCCCGTTACTTCGGTGGACCATCCCCTGGACGAAAGGATCCCCTTTACCCCCCGGTGGGTCAATATTTACCTGGACTTTGTCGCCTTCTGGATACGTATCCTGGGTTTTCTTCTAAAACACTACGGCCGCCGCGCCCTTAATCCGGTAAAGGATTTTCTTAATTCCATGAACCGGCTCTACCAATTCTCCGCAGAGGTCTATTCAAAAAACATGTCCACCACCCGCCGGCCCTATTATATAGCCCGCCCCCGGTTTTTCCTGATCCACCTTACGGATCCCCACCTTATGTGCATCCCCAGCCTCCACGTGATGGTGATGATCCTGAGCTATACCCGTTTCCGGGAAATCCTCCGTTCCTTTGGTGATGAGGAAGCCCTGGCCGGCCGTATTGACGAGATAAATTCCGGGGCCGCCCTGATCACCGAGGCCATCCTCTATGTGAAGCAGCACAGCGTAAACTGTGTAGCCGCCGCTATGTACGCCATGAGCCGCTTCGATCCCGCTATGTTCCCGCCGGAGGAAGCGGAGATATTTGTTTCCCGGCTTTTTACGCCGCTTGCAACGAAGTTGCCCGGATTAGCCCCTGAGGATGGGGTGATCATCAGGGACCATATCATCACCCTGTACCGCCGTTTCATGGCCGACAGCCGCGATTCCGGGGAACCCTGGGAGGCGCCCCTGATCCGGTTTCTGGAAAAAAACGCTTGCCGGACAGACAAAAAAGCATAATGCTTAGATTAAGGAAGTGAACATGCGCCGAATAGCATTGGTTTGTCTTTTTTCCCTGGTTTGTTTCTTCGTTACGGCTCAAAATTTGGATGAATTTGAGTATGATTTTGAGCTGTACGATGACCAGGCGGAGCCTGAAACAGAAGGTATTGAAGAAAAACGCCAGGTACCCTCCGGTGGGAATTCCGGAGATTTTGGTTTTGTTATTTATGAGGATAGGGTAACTATTACCGCTTATTCCGGAGAGCTTACGGAAATTATCATCCCCGCTGAGATCCAGGGGATGCCGGTTACTGCCATCGGATACAGGGCCTTCGCCGGAAGCGAAATAACGGAGCTGACCCTTCCCGATGGACTCAGTTACATCGGCAGCGGCGCATTTTATGGCAACCGGCTTACCCGCCTGCTTATTCCCGACAGTGTTACTGATATTGGCACAGAAGCCTTTGCGAATAACCAACTGACGGAGCTAACCCTTGGTAAGGGTATTTCCATCCTCAGGGATTCTGTCTTTGAAAATAACCGGCTAAGCAGCGTGGAAATTCCTCAGGGGCTTGTAAAAATAGGGAGCAGGGCCTTTGCGGGCAATGAGCTTATGGACGTATGTATCCCCCCGGGGGTTACGGAAATCAACAGCTGGGCCTTTGCCGGCAACCAGCTTATGGGCGTAGAAATTCCCGGCAGCGTTACGGCGATTTTGTATAAGGCCTTTGAAAACAACCGGCTCGGCTGGGTAATCCTCGGCGAAGGGCTTGCCGTCATCAGGGATTCCGCCTTTGCCAATAACTACCTCGGCGGTGTACTAATTCCCGACAGCGTTACGGTTATTGGAGATCACGCCTTTGAAAACAACTGGATCACCAATGTGATTTTTGGTAACAGTATAGATGAAATCGGCAGCCTGGCCTTTGCGGGTAACCGGCTCCTGAGCGTGATTATTCCCGACAGTATTAATACCCTTGGGGATGATGTTTTTGGGGATACACCCCTGAGATACGCCTACAACGGAATGGTTATGAACAGTCAGATGGCGCTTGAGGCGGAACTGGGGAAACGGCCCTTGGTGGGGAAGTTTCTGGGGCCATAATAGCGGCTTCAAAGTCCTCCCAGAGCCGGTCCCGCAGGGGCGGGGTTGCGGTAACCTCGATAAACTCATCGGGAAGCTTGGCGGAAGAGCCCGGCGCGGGGAAACGCAGGGATCGTGCGTGGAGCCGTATCCCCCCGGCCTTTTCGCTGCGCTTGGAGCCGTACTTGAGATCCCCCTTGATATGGAGACCCAGTGCGGCCAGTTGAGCCCGGATCTGGTGGTGGCGGCCGGTGACCAGTTCTATTTCCATAAAAAGATAATTGGTTCCCTTCCCGATAACCCGGTACCGCAGTATGGCCTGTTTTCTTGGAGAACCCCGTTGCGATCCCTCGGGCGCTTTTTCGGCAAAGGCGGTGCTTTTGTTTTGGCGCGGATCCATCTCAAGCCAGTGGACCAGTTCCCCGGCCGGCGCCAGGGTCAGGCTTGGGGGCGGCATCTCCACAATGGCCCAGTAGTATTTCTGTACCCTGTCGGCGGAGAAGGCGGCGTTGAGAAAAGACAGGGCCTTAGGGGTACGGGCGAAGAGGGCGCAGCCTGAGACCGGCACATCAAGCCGCTGTACCGCAGTAAAGGCGCCGCCGAATTGTTTTGCCAGTTCCCGCGGCAGGTCGGCCATTCCCTTAGCGGCGCCTTCAGCAGCTTCTCCGGGCAGTTTGTTTATCACCATACACTGATCGCTTGTGTAGATAATTCTGTTTTCGTCTATTTTGTTGTTCATATCACTCCATAAGTCCGTAACGGATCTTTTCATATATAATGCGGGCTGCCGCTTCCTCAAGCCGTTTCCGCGTAAGCCGGCCATCCCCCAGGGCGCGCAGGATGGTCCGGTGGACCCGTCCCAGGTTCCGCGGCCAGGTCATCACCATATCTACCCCGGCGTTCAGAGCTTCGATTACCGCCTCCTCTTCCCGCAGGCCGGCGGCGCTTATGGCCCCCATGGAAAAGTCATCCCCCAGGACTATGCCTTGAAAACCCAGGTTTCCCCGGAGCCACACCGATACTACCGCCCTGGAGCGGCTGGCGTTTACCCCGGCGTCCCAGGCGTCTACCAGCACATGGGAAACCATGATCCCCGCGGGGAGCTTCTTTGCAATAAGCCCTGTAAAGGGCAGGACCATCTTGTCCAGGGCTTCCCGGTCGTCCCTAAGCATCGAGGCGGCCCGGTGGGGGTCGGCGCCGGAATTGCCGGGGAAGTGTTTTACCACGCAGGCTACGGCAGCGGAGGACATGCCCCGAACAAAGGCTCCGGCGGCATCTTCCACAAAGGCGGCGTCCGGCCCATAGGACCGGTTTTCCAGGAAGGTCTCGTTTTCGCTGTTGAGGATCTCCGCCACCGGGGCGAGGTTTAAGTTGATTCCCAGGGAGCGGATCTCCCTTCCGGATCGGGCGGCGGCGTCCTCAATGGCCTTAAGCGCGGCCTCTCTTCCGTTTTTCTGCGCCATATCCCAATAGGAAAGGGGCGGGGGAAGCCGTTCCACCCCGGCGCCGAAACGGTGGACTATACCGCCTTCATGATCCACCGCCATAAAGGGTGGTATCCCGGATACCGCCGCCAGGTCCGAAACGGTTTTAAGAAATCCCGGAATGCGCTCCTTCTCCATATTGAGGTTCATCCTGAAAAGCATGACCCCCCCGGGAGAAATATCCCGAAGCAGGGATCTCATGGCCTCCCCCAGGGTTCCGTTTCCATCAAGTCCCGTAAGCAGAACCTGGCCCGCCAAAATACGGTCATCCATGGCCGCCGCAATTCGCCCGGCCCGTACACGGAGCGGGTCCGCACCCTTCGGGAGGGCCTCCTCGGCAGTGCATAGGGGGGCAAGGTTGATCAACAGGAAGAAAACCATGGGGTACAACAGGGAGCGCATAGGGGTACTATAACGGGATTCGGGAATTTTTCCTATGGCGTATTTTACCCCTGGGACGTATAGTTACCCCATGTCTTTGAATTGGAAAGAAATCAACCTAATCCTCGCCGAACTGGATCTGGGGGGGTACCAGATCCAGAAGGCGGTGCAGAGTACCTATGATGTCTTAAGCCTGCAGCTTTACGGAAAGGGGAGGGCCAAGAATATCCTCATCGCCCTTAGCCCCGGGGCCTGTCGTATCCACGAAACCTTCCGGGGTACCCCGAAAAGCGATAGGCCCCTGCGGTTTGCGGAATTTCTCAAATCCCGGATTGTGAACGGTTGGATTGAGGAGGCGGAACAACTGGGAGATAACCGTATTGTCCGGCTTCTCATAAGGCAGGGGAAGAACTATTTCCGGCTCTATGCCCGGCTCTGGTCCAATGCCGCCAATGTGGTGGTCACCGATGAGGACGGGTTGATACTGGACGCCATGCGGCGGCTCCCCAAGCGGGGGGAAGTTACCGGCGGACACTATGCGCCGGAGGCTGAAACACCCGGCGGAAAGCCCGGGCGGGAACATGTGGTTCGGGAATACGAAATCCGGGAATTTGAGCCCGGCGCTTCGTTTAACGAAAGGATAGACGCTTTTTATGCTGAACACGGGGGCGCCTTGTCCCTGGAAGCGCTGCGGGAACAGGCCCGGCGGAACTTTGAGGGGCGTATGGGCAGGCTTAAGGCTTCCCTGGAACATCTTAGGGAGAAGGCGGGGGATTTTGGGGCGGCGGACAGGCTGAAAGAGTACGGGGATATCATTATGGCGAACCTGGGCGCCATTAAGGCCGGGGACTCCTGGCTGGAGGCAGATAATTTCTATACCGGGGAAAAGATACGGATCAAGCTGGAGCCGCGCAAAGGTCCCGCCGCCCAGGGGGAGCTCTACTACGAACAGTACCGTAAGGCGAAAAACGGCCTTGCGGATGTACAGGAAGAGATTGCTGCGGGAGAAAAGGAACTTAAGACCCTGGAGGAGACCCTGGACAGGCTGCTGGAAGAGACAAATCCCCTGGCGCTGCACCGGCTGCTCAAGAATCGGGGGGAGAAAGCTCCCGCTAAGGCGGACAGTAAACGTCCGGGGCTTTCCTTCCGGCGCAAGGACTGGCTTATCATCGTAGGCAGGGATGCTTCGGAGAATGATGAGCTCCTTCGAAGGCACGTTAAGGGGAACGATCTCTGGCTCCATGCCCGGGATTATCCCGGTTCCTATGTGTTTATAAAACAACGGTCCGGGAAGACGGTCCCCTTAGATATACTTCTGGACGCGGGGAACCTTGCCATTTTTTATTCCAAGGGCCGTAACAACGGCGAGGGGGATCTTTTTTATACGCCGGTAAAATTTCTCAGGCGGGCAAAAAACGGGCCCAAGGGACTGGTGATACCAACCCAGGAAAAAAATCTCCATGTGAAGGTGGAAGAGTTTCGTTTGAAAGAACTGGAACAATGCCGAATAGAAAAATAATGCAGCCTTTCACTTGCAGATCAAGGGCGAGAGTCCTAGAATTACTATATGGGAGCTCTAACCGCATTCCATAAAGTTAAAGGCCGTTCTCCGGTGGTATCGGGATTATTTTATCCCGATGATAGGGTGGAGATGGGGGCCCGAATCGGCGCCCTTGGGTTGAAATACGGCGTTGGGGGCAGGGCTTCGGCAATTATTGCTCCCCACGGGGCCTGGGATTTTTCCGGGTCCGTTGCGGCAACCGCGTTTGCCGCTGCCGCCGGCAGAGCCAATGAAGTATCCCGGGTAGTTATCCTGGGAAATGTCTATCACCGGGTGGAGCCGGGGATCTTTTTTTCGGATTCCCATTATTTTGACACCCCCCTTGGGAGGTTGCCGGTGGATTTGGAGCTCTCCGAGTCCTTGGCATCCTGCAGTACCCTTTTTGAAGTCAACGATATTCCTCATTTGCAGGAAATCGCGGTGGAGGTTCTGCTCCCGCTGACGCAGTTTTGTTTTCCCCGCGCGGCAATTGTTCCTATCCTTATGGGAGGCGCCCAGCCCTGGCTGATATCGGCCCTGGCCCGGGCGTTGCGGATAATTCTGGAACCCCTTATGGCCAGCACCCTTTTGGTGATTTCCGCCAATGTTTCCATACATGATGATGAGAAGACAGCCCGTTTAGGCGCCGAAACTTGTATTCAATTACTGGAAGAAAACAGGATAGGTGATTTTATTTCCGGAATATATGATGGCCGGATAAGTTCCTGCGGAGCCTCCCTGATAGCATCCCTCTTAGAAAGCGGCCTAGTGGCCGACAAACCGGCGCATTTAGTGACAGGTCCCCTCTTAAGTGCCCGGGGAGAACGGGGGGACACCACCTACTACGCCGGTATTGCCTTTGAATGATTGTTAGTCCGCCGTAGTTCCCCCATCCACCGGGAAGGCCACGCCGTTGATAAACGCCGCCTCGTTGGAAGCGAGGAAGAGCGCTGCATTGGCTACGTCTGCAGCGGTAGCGAGCCGGCCCAGGGGAACCTCCCCAAACCGTTCCGCTTTACGGTCCGGGTTTTTGAGGAGCTCCTGCACCAGCGGGGTATCCACCGTGCTGGGATGGATGGAGTTACAGCGTATGTTGTCCTTGGCGTAGCGCACCGCGATAGTCTTGGTGAGCAGCGTTACTGCGCCCTTGGTTACCGTGTAGGCTTCGGTGGTGTACCGGTGCCCGATAAGCCCGCATACGGATGACATATTGATGATAGAGCCGCCCCCGGTTTTACGAAATACGGGAATAAAATGTTTGGTTCCCAGGAACGGGCCCTTCACATTCACCGCAAGCATCTTGTCGAGATTTTCCACCGCCATGGTTTCCACCGTTTCCCGAATATTGATCCCCGCGTTGTTCACCAGGATATCGAGCCTCCCGGCGATCCTCTGCACCTCCGCAGAGGCGGCGATCCAGCTCTGTTCGCTGGCGACATCCAGGGTGATGAAGTGGGCCTTGCCCCCCTTGCCGTTTATTTCGGCCACCGACTTGGCCCCCACATCGGCTTGCAAATCGGTGATAAACACCTCCGCTCCCTCTTCGGCGAAGCGGCAGGCAATGGCAAAACCCAAACCCTGGGCAGCGCCGGTGATGAGGGCAACCTTATTCTGTAAACGCATAGTTATCCCCTATTTTCTCACTTCAATTTTTGCCATTTGTTCATAGTACCGCATTATTGCACTGTGATCACTGGCCGCATGACCATCGTTCTTGAGGAACTGGAGGGTCTCCATAACCCCTGCGGTAAGGGGAATCGGCACATTCAGGTTGTGGGCCGTATCCAGTGCGTTCTGCAGATCCTTGATATGCAGTTCAATGCGGAAACCGGGCTTGAAGTTACCATCGAGAATCATGGGAATCTTGGCGTTCATAACCGTGGAACCCGCAAGCCCGCCTTTTATCGCCTCAAAAACCTTTTGGGGATCAACACCGGCCTTGGTGGAGAGCACGAAAGCTTCGGATACCGCCGCGATGTTGAGGGCGACAATAATCTGATTCGCCAGCTTGGTAACATTACCGCTGCCTATATCTCCGGTCAGGGTAACCGAGGAGCCTAATTTATCGAGGATGGGTTTTGCCTTGTCAAAGGACGCCTGGTCACCCCCCACCATGATCGCCAGGGTGCCGTCAATCGCCTTGGGTTCGCCGCCTGATACCGGGGCGTCCAGAAAGGGAATGCCCTTGGCTTTAAGTGCGGCCCCCACTTCCTGGGATGCAGCGGGGGCGATGGAACTCATGTCCACCACCAGGGCGCCGCTTTTTATTCCCTCAAGAACCCCGTCTTTCCCGAGGATAGCTTCTTTTACATGGGGTGAATTGGGAAGCATGGTTATGACAATATCACTTTTGGAGGCCACATCCTTGTTTGATGTCCCCCCCTCGGCGCCCAGGCTTACCAGGTCGTCAAATTTTGCAAACTTATCAAATACCACCAGTTTATAATTCGCCTTGATCAGGTTCTTCGCCATGGGCCGTCCCATAATTCCCAGTCCGATAAATCCAATAGTCATATTTTCCTCCGTATTATTTATTTAATGCTTTTTTTACCGCATTGTATATATGATTTGTTGAAATTTCGTATTTTTCCAACAATTCCTCGTATCCGTGGGCGGATGTGCCGAATTCATCATTTATACCCACCTGCTCAAAGGGAAGGTTTACTTCTCCAATGATGAGGGACGCAATGCTTGCCCCCAGACCGCCGATTTTTACCGCCTCTTCGGCGGTGACGATAGCTTTTTTACCGGCGGTGTATTTCAACACTTCTTCTTTAAGCAGCGGTTTCAGGGAGCTCACATTTACTACCTGAACGCCGATCCCGTCCTTTTTAAGCAGCTCCGCAGCTTCTGCAGATTTTGACACCATGACGCCGGTAGCAAAGATAACCACATCCTTTCCTTCGGTAATAGGGTTTATTTTACCTAGTTGGAATTCCCCCTCAGGAGAAGTGTAGACCGGAAGATCGTTCCGGTTGATCCTGATGTACGCCGGCCCTTTATAGGAGGCCAGGAACTTCATCATCTTTTTTACTTCCACCGCATCACAGGGGTTAAGGACTATCATGTGGGGCAGGGTTTTGATGATATTTCCATCTTCTATGGACTGGTGGGTTTTTCCGTCCCCGAAATCGGAAAGGCCGCAGCTCGATCCGCAGATCCGTACATTTGCATTGGGAATGGCGATGGAGCAGCGGATCTGATCATAGGCCCGCCCGGCGGCAAAGACCGCAAAAGTGCTGTAAAAGGGGATTTTACCGGTTAGGGCAAGTCCTGCAGAGGTTGAAGCCATATTTTGCTCCGCAATTCCCATTTCAAAGTACCGGTCAGGAAAGGTTTCTTTAAAAAGACAGGACATGGTTGATTTTCCAAGATCCGCTTCCAATGCCACGATGTCCGAATTCTGTTTGCCCAATTCTACCAGGGCGTCGCCATAGGCTTTTCTTAGACTTTGTTTTTCCATAATTATAATCCTGCCTTTACTGCGTCCAGTTCTTTGAGCGCCTGTTTGTAGGTTTCTTCCGTGAACGTTCCATTATGATACGCAGGGTTTCCCTCGGCAAAAGAAAAGCCCTTGCCTTTAATGGTTTCCAGGATGATTACCGAAGGTTTCCCCTTTACGGTTTCGGCTTTTTCCACGGCCTCCAGAATTTTTTCAACATCATGTCCGTTGGTCTTAATAACATTCCAGCCGAAGTCGCTCCATTTTTTATCAAGCTCGGGAATATTGAATATATCCTTGGTGGGGCCCGTGGCCTGGACTTGGTTATAGTCAATAAAGGCAGTCAGGTTATCAACCTTGAAGTTTGCCGCCGCCATGGACGCTTCCCAGAGTTGGCCCTCGGATTGTTCCCCGTCACCCATAATGGTGTATACCCGGGCAGGACTCTTATTGAGCCGTAATGCCAGGGCAATTCCCAGGGAGATGGACAAGCCCTGACCCAGGGAGCCGGTTACAGCCTCAAGACCGGGAATTGACAGGTCCGGATGGCCCTGGAGCAATCCTCCCAGGGTCTTTACCCGTTTCAGCTCTTCCCGTGGGAAACAATGGGCTTCGCAGAGCGCAGCGTATTGAATAAGCGCCGCATGGCCCTTGGAAAGCACCAGCCGATCCCGGTTTGGATCCTTCAGGCGTTGGGCGCTGAAATTCATCTTGTGAAAATACAACACCGACATTGTTTCTGCCAGGGAACTTGAACCGCCAAGATGACCTGCATTGCCCACACCAATCATTTCAACCAAATCATAGCGCAGCTGAACGGCTATTCTTTGGAGCTCTTTTTTTTGTTCCGGTTTTAGCATAAAAACTCCTTAATCTTTATTTTATTTTTTCAAAAAATTTGATCACTAGCTTTCCAGGAAGACCTTAATCATTTTACCATCCCTGTTGTTTTCCAGGTCCTTGAAGGCCTGCACACCCTCATCCAGACTGTAGGTGTTGGTCATCAGGGCGTTGATGTTTATAGATTTTTTTTCAAGTAGTTTAAGACTATCGATAAAGCCTTCAAAATCGTAAACATAATTGCCCTTAATAGTTAATTCGGTGGTAACAATCTGCTGCATATTAACTTCCACGATTTTCTGGGCGTTGCCTACCCAGACCACAGTCCCGCCTATCTTCAGACATGCGAGGGAATTTGCCGCTGTCGGAGCTATGCCGACCGCCTCAAATGCGTAATCACAAAGCTTGCCGCCGGTAATTTCTTTTACATGATCAAGAAAATCCCCTTCCCTGGCGTTTATGGTAAATTCCGCGCCCAGTTTTTTAGCGATATCCAGGCGGAAGGCGGAGGCATCGGAGACTATCAGGTTCTTTGCGCCCCGCAGCTTAAGCAGGGCTATGATAAGTAAGCCTATGGTTCCTGCCCCTACCACCATACAGTATTTTGCTTTGTTGATATCTTCCTGGGAAATCTTGTGTACCGACCGGTAAGCTACCGCCAAAGGTTCTGTCATGGAGGCTTCGTTAAAGGAAAGGGTTTCGGCAAAGGGCAGGAGGTATTTTTCCTCCTGGGCGATGTACTCGGTCATACTGCCGTTTACATCCATTACCCCCATGCAGATTCCCTCGGGACACACGTTGACCATTCCGGCTTTACAGTATTCGCAAACCCCGCAGAAGGGTTTGGGGAATATCACCACGGACTGGCCTTTTTTGTATTTACCGTTCGCCGGAGTTTCTTCTATAACGCCGGATACCTCGTGGCCCATAATCATGGGCGGTATCCGCCGCCCGGTTTTGCCCATGTAGCCTTCAAAATCGGAACCGCAGATACCGTTTGCCCGTACCTTTATGAGATACTCTCCGGCTTTTGGTTCAGGCTTGGGAATATCCCGCATTTCCATGGCTTTATCGCCAATGTAGTATAGTGCTTTCATCTATAATCTCCTTATTGTACATATCCTAATGCGCGGGGTATAAAAAGAACCAATTCCGGAATATAGGTCAGGAGCAGCAGCGCCGCTATTTCTGCAAGAATAAAGGGCAATACGGCTTTTGAGATCTTCTCAAGGCTCAGCCCTGCTATAGGCGCCGCTGCGAAAAGACATACCCCAACAGGCGGAGTGCTCAACCCTATGTTCAGGTTTACCAGCATGACCAGGGCGAAGTGGATGGGATGTATTCCAAGCTGCAATGCGATGGGTACCAGAATAGGCGCCAGAAGTATAACGCTTGCGCCGGTTTCCATGATCATCCCCATAAAAATGAGAAGCACATTTACCAGGAGCAGGAAGGTATATTTATTGTGGGTTATTGATAATATGATCCGGGCCATATGTGAAGGAACCCGTTCAAGGGCCATAAACTGCCCGAACAGGGCGGCTGTGGAAATAATGAGCAGGATAACCGAACCGGAGATGGCCGCCTTCAGGAAGCTTTCAAGAACATCCTTAAAGGTAAGGGTACGAAGTATAAATAACCCCGCTACCATGGCGTAAAAGCAGGCAATCGCCGCGGCTTCTGTGGGGGTGAAACGCCCTGAAAAAATGCCCCCCACCAATACTACAGGGCACAGTAACGCTACCAGCGATTTTCTTATGGTAGTTGCTACTTGTTTAAAGGTCATGTTTTCTGTTCTGCGCGGGTGTTTGTATTTGATTGCATAATAAAGACTTAAAACCATTAGTGAGAGGGCAATGGCAATTCCGGGAATAAATCCGGCGGCGAAGAGGGCCCCCACGGAGGTTCCGGTGGCCATACTGTATATAACCATGACCACGCTTGGGGGGATGATCGGCCCGATAACCGATGATGCCACGGTTACTGCGGTGGCATATTCGGCGGTGTACCCCTCTTTTTTCATTGCCGGGATCAGTACCGAACCAATGGCGGCGGTATCCGCGACCCCGGAACCGGTAATCCCTGCGAAAAACACACTGACAACGATATTAACCTGGGCCAGAGCCCCGGGAATCTTTCCTACCAGGATCTTTGAAAAATCAATGAGAGCATCGGTTATTTTTGCGCGGTTCATCAGTTCCCCCGCCAAAATAAAGAAATAAATAGCCAGGAGTACAAAGTTATCGCACCCTGCGTATAATTTCTGTCCAATCATATCAAGCGGCATTTTTCCGAAAAAGAAAAAATAATACAACGCCGACGAACCTAAAACAAAGGCAATCGGAACACCTATCAGCATTGTTAAGACAAAAACAAGAGCTATAAAACCCATACTATTTCCCCTTTATGATCCGATTAAGACTGAATTAATGTCCTTGGATTTGAATATTTTTACAAATCCGGCGAGAAGATGAAACAAAATCATAATCATACCCAGAGGCAGGGTAAATTTTATATACATCATTGATACGGGAACAATATCTCCCTTCATTACCCGGGCCGCCAGGGCGGCGGAAAAACTGTAATAGGTAAAGATAACCATGGTGGTCATAACCACCAGGTATGCGATGACGACGCAGACCTTTCCTATGGCCAGGGGCAATGCCTGGACCAGCATATTTATGCCCACATGCAGTTTTTGTTTCAGGGCAACGCTTGCGCCGATAAAGGTCATGCCCACCATACACCATCTGGACAATTCTTCGTACATGGCGAATCTGAAATTAATCATACGAAATATAACCCCGAAAAAAACCAGCAGGAATACGATTGCAAGAATTACCGTAGCAAGAACCAAGCCGATTTTTTCCAGGACATTACTTATACCGTCAAGTACTTTTTCCATGTCAACCTCTTTTATGAAGGGCTTTAAAAACAGGTGTTTTTAAAGCCCCTGTCGATTTTACAAGCGGAATTAACCACAAAAAGCATTAATACCCGAAATGTTTTTCCGCATCGGATACCGCGGTGAGGAATTTATCCACCACAGCATCGCCAACTTCGCCCCGCAGCCAGTCATAGGTGGGTGCGGCGGCTTTCTGGAACTGATCCAGCTCAGCTGCGGTGGGTACATAAACTTCCATGGAGCTGGAAATTGAGGCAAAATCAAGTACCCGGGAGGCAAGGTCTTCCGAAGCCCGGTCCGCCTGTACGCCATGGTATACCGCAATCCGGATAATATGCTGATATTCCGCCGGAAGGCTGTCGAACCATTTGGTGTTGGCCATTACAAAATTTTCACTCCACACATGGCCGTCCAGGGTGATGTATTTCTGGACTTCGTACCATTTATTGGCGGCGATATTCCACACCGGGTTTTCCTGACCGTCCACAACGCCGGTCTGGCAGGCGGTATAAACTTCGCCGGAAGCGAGGGGGGTTGCTTGGGCGCCCATGGCCTCTACCATCTTTACATAAATAGGGGACTGCATAACCCGGAATTTCAGACCCGCCATATCCGCCGGGGAATGAATGGGCCGTTTGTTGTTGGTAAAGTGCCGCATCCCATTATTTCCCACCCCAAGGATGTAGAGTCCGGTCTTTTTGGCAAAATCGGCGCTCATATCCTTCCAGAACGGGCTCTGATCAAAGATATAGGAGGCAATTTCGTCGGACTTGAACACGTAGGGCAGGAAAAATACCTGCAATTCCGGATATAGGGCTGCGGCAGTACCGGTGGTGACCACCATTTCGATACTCCCGGTGACGGTCATTTCCATAGTGGCCTTGGTATCCCCCAGTTGGTTATTAGGGAACAATTCTACCGCAATTTTACCATTGGAGTTGGATTCTACAATACTTTTGAAAACCAATCCGAAGGCGTGTTCCGGAAGGGGGGCCTTAACTACATCCGGCCAGGTTCCCGCGTCAAGATATGCAACCCTGATGGTATAATCAGGCTTTACCGTTCTGGCTACCTCACGGGTTGTAACCTGGGGTTGCTGGGATGAACTGGCGCTTTGGGATGAACCTTTGCCGGAGCAGGCTAATAATAGCGCCACGACAAAGACCGATAAAAGAACGGGAACGATTTTTTTCATAATCTCCTCCTCAAATTTGGTTAGTCATATTGAAAAACATGACTAATATAAACCTAATTTTCATCTTCTGATCAAAATTTGTATGATATGTTATTATCACATGACTATTATTAGTTGTCAACTTTTTTTTGCTTTTCATAGACAAATTTGAAAATTTATATAAGATTAATGAAAGTTATATTTATAGGACAAATATGCACACTATTGAAAAGCTAAAAACCGAATCACTTCGAACCCAGGTATATGCCAAGCTCAAGGAACAGCTTTTACGGGGAGTTTGGAAGGAGGGGGAAAAGCTCCCCGCAGAACATGCCCTTGGTACCCTGTTCGGGGTAAGCCGGGTAACCATCCGGGCAGCCCTGCAGCAGCTGGAAATTCTGGGGCTGGTGGAAACAAAACAGGGTGGAGGGACCTTTGTAAAAAAATTTTCCGCCATAGAGACCGTCGATTCCCGGCATCCCCTGATACAGATCCAAAAAAATCAGGATCTCATCAGCGTTATGGAATACCGGAAGATCATCGAAAAGGGTACAATAGGCCTGGCTCAGGAAAAAATCAGCCCCGAGGACATCACTTTTCTGGAAGAAACCTATACTACTATGAAAAACCCCCGTAATGAAGAAGAATATATTGAGGCGGATTTAGCTTTTCACTACCGGCTTGCCCAGATAACCAGAAATTCACTCATTATCAAAGTACACGAGTTAATCAACGTGATACTCTCCACGGCAATGATCGACATTGTTCATATGGTGGGGAAAAGCATCGGTCCTGCCTGGCACCGGAAAATAATTGATGCCCTGAAAAAAGGCGACAAAGCGGTAAGCGAAGCCCTGATGGAAGCACACATTGAAGAAAATATTACGGCAATAGGAAAAAAAGAAAATCCCGAAGATAACCCGGAGGCTCATTCCCTGCTTCCCTAAGAGCATAATCCTCTTTTTATGAGTCCCATAGGATACGGGGGGAAAAGTTATAATCGAATACATGATTATTTTACTAATAATTACCATATTTTAGTATTTTTATCATGTATTCTTTCTTGACAAATCACCAAAGTGCGTACAGAATTATATTTTCCCCAAAAAGGAAAGTGAGATTAAAAAATTCAAAAGGAGTAATGTACCATGGCTGAGCAAAGACCTGAAATAGCGAATAGTATCCAAACCGGTTCGTTCAAAACCAATTACCACGATCTGGGCAAGGGTTTTCCGGTAACCCTGCTCCACGGTTCCGGTCCGGGGGTAACCGCCTGGGCAAACTGGAATAAGATATTCCCCCTCATTAAGGATGATTTCCGCATTATCGCCCCGGATATGTCCGGTTTCGGTTTTACCGAACGGGTTGCCGGCAGGGTGGAGACCATGAACGGCTGGGTCGAGCAGACCATTGATTTGCTGGATGCCCTCAAAATCGAAAAAACCAACCTGGTAGGGAATTCCTTCGGCGGCGCCCTGGCCCTGTCCCTGGCGATAAAACATCCCCAGCGGGTAAACAAACTGGTTCTCATGGGCACCATGGGGGTCAGCTTCCCCATCACCTACGGACTGGACCAGGTCTGGGGTTATGAACCTTCTATAGAACATATGGAGGAATTGCTGGAAATCTTCACCTATGACCACAGTTTTGCCACCAAGGATCTTGTTAAGAGCCGGTATGAATCCAGTATCCAGCCCGGTTTCCAGGAGAGTTTCCACGCCCTGTTCCCCGAGCCCCGGCAGAAGGGGGTGGAGGCCATGGCGGGTAATGAGAATTTTATCCGGAACATCCCCCACGAGACCCTCATCGTTCACGGCCGGGAAGACCGGGTAATCCCCCTGGATAACTCCTATAAGCTGCTCAAGCTTATCGACAAGGCCCAGCTCCATGTATTCGGTCACTGCGGTCACTGGACCCAGATTGAACATACCCAGGAATTCGCGGACCTAATCCGCAGTTTCTTTAAGAGGTAGTCATGGACGCCGCGAAGATCAAGGCCTACGCCGACAAGCTTTACCAGGCTGAACGGAACCGTAAGGCTATTGCTCCCTTAACCGGGCAGGATAGCAGTCTTACTGTTGACGATGCCTATCAGATTCAATTGGAAAATGTAAAGGCCGTCCTTTCCCTGGGGCATGTTATTTCCGGAAAGAAGATAGGCCTTACCTCTCCGGGCATCCAGAAGCAGATGGGGGTTGATGAACCCGACTACGGACATCTCTACGCCGCCATGGACTGCAAGGATGGTAAGGTAAACACCGCAGCCCTGCTCCAGCCGAAGATTGAGGGGGAGATAGCCTTTATCCTGAAAGCGGATCTTGCCGGCGGCAAAGTTACCCGGGAGGATGTGATCAAGGCCACGGATTATGTGGTTGCCTCCTTTGAGATCGTGGACAGCCGTATCGCCGACTGGAAAATAAAGCTTCCCGACACCATTGCTGACAATGCCTCTTCGGGGCGCTACGTTCTTGGGGCCAACAAGGTCCGTCTCGGTGATGTGGATCTTACCAAGGTAACCATGAAGCTCTATAAGAATCAGGGCGAGTTGGTTGGTGAGGGTACCGGCGCGGCGGTCCTGGGTGATCCCTGTATTTCCGTGGCTTGGCTTGCAAACCGGCTTTGGACCTACGGCGTAACTCTTAAAGCCGGTGAGGTGATCCTCTCCGGCGCCTTCTCCGCGGCGCCCCTGGCGACCAAGGGCGATAGTTTCAGAGCGGAATTTTCCACCCTGGGGACGGTCGAAGCGCAGTTTGTATAAATGAGAGGTGTTGGAAATGGAAAAAATAAAAGTGGGAATCATTGGGCCGGGCAACATCGGCAGTGATTTGATGTATAAGGTTATGAAGAGCAAGCATCTCCAGATGTACATGATGACCGGTATCGTGGAATCCGAGGGTATCAAGCGGGCCGCAGCTCTTGGGTTTAAGACATCCATTAAAGGTGTGGACGCCGTGGCGGAGGACCCGGAGATCAAATTTGTTTTCGACGCCACCAGCGCCAAGGCCCATATCCACAATTCCGCTATCCTCAAGGCTGCCGGGAAGATCTCCATCGACATGACCCCCGCGGCGGTGGGTCCCTACGTGGTGCCCTGCGTAAACCTGGACAAGCTCACCGAGGAGGTGGACTTTAACATGGTTACCTGCGGAGGCCAGGCCACGGTGCCCATCGCCTTCGCTATTAACCGTGCGGCGGATGCGGAGTACGTGGAGATCGTCTCCTGTATTTCTTCCAAGAGCGCCGGTCCCGGGACCCGGGCGAACATCGACGAATTTACCGAGACCACCTCCAAGGCCCTTCGCGTGGTTGGCGGAGCGGATCGCAGTAAAGCTATCATCGTACTGAACCCCGCGGACCCGCCTCTGATGATGACCAACACGGTCTATGCCCTGGTGAAGAACCCGGATGCGAAAAAAATTACCGAGTCGGTGAACGATATTATCCGGGAAGTGCAGAGTTATGTCCCCGGGTATCGTCTGCGGCTGCCTCCGGTGATCGACGGCAATAAGGTGACGGTGATAGTGGAGGTTGAGGGGGCGGGGGATTTCCTTCCCGCATATTCCGGGAACCTGGATATCATCAACCAGGCCGCAGTGGCCGTTGCGGAAAAGCTGGCAGTAAAATTGCTGGGGGGGAAGGCATAGCATGGGCGCTGATAAAATAAACACTAATAAGATTAATATAGTTGATACCACCCTGCGGGACGGCAGCCATGCGGTAAGCCATTCTTTTACCGTGGAACAAGCAGTGGCCATAGCGGGGGGGCTGGATAAGGCCGGAATCGATATTATTGAGATTAGCCATGGCGACGGCATTACCGGTTCGTCGATAAACTACGGGTTTTCCAAGGTGGATGAGCTGGAGCTGATCGAGGCCGCAGGAAAGGTGATAAAAAACGCCAAGTTGGCGGTACTGCTCCTGCCGGGGATAGGTACTATCGAGGACCTGAAAAAAGCCCGGGAACGGGGGGCCAACGCGGTACGGGTAGCAACCCATGTAACCGAGGCGGATATCGCCGTCCAGCATATTGCCTGGGCAAAACAGGCGGGGATGTTCGCCGTGGGCTTCCTCATGATGACCCACATGGCGTCCCCTGAAAAAATCGTGGAGCAGGCGAAGTTCTTTGCCGACGCCGGCGCCGATTATATCAATCTGGCGGATTCTTCAGGCGCCATGGTTCCCGACGATGTCCGCGCCAGGGTTAGTGCGCTCAAGGCGGCAATTAATGTTCCTGTGGGGTTCCATTCCCATAATAACCTGTCCCTGGCGGTTGCCAATTCTTTGGCGGCGGTAGAGGAGGGCGCCCTCTACATCGATGTTACCTGCCGGGGTCTGGGAGCCGGGGCCGGGAATACCCAGGGTGAGGTTTTCTGTGCGGTATTGGAACGGCTGGGTTATAATACGGGGGTAAAAAGTTTTGACCTCATGGACCTTGCGGAGGATGTGGTTGAGCCCCTGATGTTGCGTCCCCAGGTGGTTCGTACCGATTCCCTCATGCTGGGCTATGCGGGGGTCTATTCCAGTTTCCTCCTCCATACCCGGCGTGCCGCGGAAAAATTCGGTATACCTCCCCGGGATATCCTGGTGGAGCTCGGCAAGCGCCGCATGGTGGGCGGCCAGGAAGACATGATCGTGGATGTGGCTTACCAATTATCGCAGAAAAAGTAGTCGGTAACGGAACTTCGTATGGGAAAAACGTGGCAGGTCAGCGTACCGGAAACAGGGAAGAGTTTTTCCTGCAGGGAGGACGAATCGGTTTTTGCCGCCATGATCCGCGCCCGTACCGGCCCGGTGAGTTGTGGCTGCGCCGGCGGGGGATGCGGCGCCTGCCGTGTGCGGATAAGCTCCGGGGAATGGATTGCGTTTAAGACCATGAGCGCCGCCCATGTTTCGGAGGATGATAAAAAAGAGGGAATAGTTCTTTTGTGTTGTGTTCAACCCCGCAGTGATCTTACGGTCCGGCGGGTGGAAACAAATATCTAACGCATGGAGGTTTGATATGGGATTTACTGCTACATTGCGTCCCGGACTTATTCAGCTGCGGGTGCTGGATTTGGACAAGACCCTGGATTGCTACAAGAACATCGTCGGATTGGACGAAGTCGGCCGGACCAGCGATGGCCGGGTATTGCTGAAGTGCTATGATGAATTTGATCACCACAGCGTGGTACTCCGTAAGGCGTCGGAAGCGGGGCTTGATTATGTGGCCTTTAAGGTTGCCGATGCCAAGACCCTGGAGGACATCAAAGCAAAGACCGAAAAATTCGGTTACAAGGTAACGGAACTCAAGGCAAATGATGAACAACCCGGTTTTGGTAAACGCTACGCCTTTACCATCTGTACCGGCCATCAGCTGCAGATTTACAGCGATGTGGAACTGGCCAAGAAGTTCCCGCCGATCAAGAATCCCGACATCTGGCACGAACAGCCCCGGGGTATGCGGGCTACAAGGTTGGATCACTTCCTCCTCTACGGACCCGGCATCGACGAGGCGGAACGGTTCATGAAAGAAGTCTTTGATATGTACGTTCCCGAAGTGTGTAACACCCCCGACGGGAAACGGCTCGCCGCCTGGATCACCGGTTCAAACAAGGCCCACGATCTGGCCTTTGTGGAATATCCAAAACCCGGCAAGATGCACCACTTCGCATTCTTCCTGGAGACCTGGCAGGACGTACTCAACGCCGCCGACCTGATTGCCATCAACCATCTGAAGCTGGACATCGGGCCCACACGGCACGCCATTACCCGTGGTACCACCATCTACTTCTGGGAACCATCGGGCAATCGTATTGAGACCTATTGCGGCGGCTATACCGCCTATCCGGATAACCCCCAGCGGGTATGGGACGCCGACCAACTTGGCCGCGGCCTCTTCTACTTCTCCGGGGAAATGATCCCCAGCTTCCTGGAAGTGGTTACCTGATCTCGTAGTTTAAGTAATGAAGAACCCCGCCCGGAGCTGTAGTAATACTGCTTAGGCGGGGTTTTTAGTTTTACTCCGTTAGGGCCGCCACGCCGGCGCCGAAGAGGCTGGCCTGTTCCACCGGGGATATCACGTAGGTCCGGGGTTTGCCGGCATTCAGCATGGTATGCAGGTAGGATTCCAGGGCTTCCCGCATACCCTTGTAGCGCACGTAGGTGGTTCCCTCCACGGCTATTCGTACCGGAGCGAGGGGATCGTAGCCGGCATCCATCCTTTCCATTGTGGCGGCAAGCACCCCTGCGGAAAGGAGGGCGGCCCGCTCGGTTATTATGGAGCTCAGGTAGACAAAGGAGCTCAGGGCGTCCCGTTCATCCTTGCCGAAGAGCTGCCCCACCGGACCCTCCAAGGTTAGGGGGGCCCGCAAAAAAGAATTCAGGTCCATGGTTTGCAGGGTAGGCCAGGCAAGGAATTCGCCGGACTTTTTAAATTTCAAAACACCATCCTTAATGGCCTGTTTGAGAATATGAAAACTGAGGGGCCCCAGATAGGCGCCGGCGGAGGCTTTTTCCTGCAGATAGGTACCGGGGTTTTTTGTGGTGGCATCGTATTCTTTGTCCAGGTATCCCAGGTAGCGGGGGGCGAAGGCGCCTGTCTCGCAAACCACAAGCTGGGGGGAGGATTCGGAATGGAAACCGATCTTTGGGATGCTCGTTTCCGGGTAGGCGGTATTAAATCCGGTTCCCAGAATAAAGCCGATCACCGGGCCGCCCTCTATGCCGTACGTATCCACCCCGTCTCCTTTGCCAAGATCCGGAGGAATCTCCCCCATGCCGCAGAGCAGGGTAGCCACAGTATCATTGAGGAGCACGATCTTTTCCGGGGCTTTTAGTTTCTTCCTTGCCAACGCATCCCGAAGCCCCTGGCCTATGGACTTGCCAATTACCTCCGGGGCCTCCACTTCCTTGCTGAAGGCCATGAGTATCCCGTCCGCCTCCTTGGTTATCTCCATGGGGTAGGAAAAACAAAACCCGATACCCCGGATATCACCGCCCTCCGTAAGAAGGGGTTCGGTGACATCGGCGATTGCGTCGAAAAACTGTTCCGCACTTAGGCGGCCCTTAGTACCGGGCATGGGGACCTTTCGAGTTCCCTCCGCCAGGGCCTTACCTTCTTCGTTAAACCGTATACGGGCTGCCCTAAGGTTTGTTCCCCCGGCGTCCAGGGCGATCACGGTTCTTCCCGCAGGTATCCGGTTTCCGGGGTTGATATAGGTGGGAATCATGGGAAGGCTGGAACTCTGGCCCCGCAGGCCCCGTTCAATATCTAAACGGATATCCCGAACCAATTGGACGGGATCAACAGTATCATAATGGAACCCGTGGTAACGGGCAAAATCGGCTAATTCTTCAGGATTAAAAGCTGAACCCATACAAAGTACCTCCATTTTAATTATGCCCAGGAAAACCTATCTTCGCAAGGTTCTTCGGATTTTTTTTAGCGCCAGTTCCATACCGTCGTAGGCCGGTCCCATAACCGTTTCTTCCAGCTTGTGTATTTCCCGATAGCGCCGACAGTAATCCTCAATTTCCCGGTGGGAATGGCTGTGGCAGATATGGGTAAGGTACACCCTTGGCGCCCGAATTTCCGCTCCCGCATTCAGTGCCTGCTCAAAACTGAAATGAGTTTCGTGGATTCGTTCCCGCAGCCCGTCAATGATAAGAAGCGCCGCGCCCCGTATCAGATCCAGGGATTCCTGGGGGATGGCGCTGGTATCAGTCAGGTACACCGCAAATGGACCTTTGTCCCCGTTTTCCTGTATCATCCAGCCCAGGATGTCCAGCGCTCCATGCTTAACCGGTATGGGGGTCAGGATAAGGCTGCCGATTTGCACAGGCTTTTCCACAGGGTTTAGGCTGATACGGGGTTTCCCGCCTCCCCGTTGGGTGGTTTTAAAGACATAGCTGAACCGTTCCTCAATTTCCGCCATGGTGTTGGCGTTCCCATAGATGGGTATTTTTTGTTCATAGCTTAAGGACCGGACATCGTCCAGTCCGTGGAGATGATCCGCATGGGCATGGGTCAGAAACACCGCATCCAGGGCGCTGATCCCCGCCCTCAGCGCCTGGAGCCGGAATTCCGGCCCCGTGTCGATGATCACCTTCTCGCCCTTGTCCCCCTGGATGAACAGGGAAGCCCGCATACGGTTGTCCCGGGGATCAGGGGAACAGCAAACCGGGCATGAGCAGCCGATTACGGGTATGCCGTGGGAGGTACCGGAACCAAGGACGGTAAGTTTCATACAACCCTCCGGGTTGTTTGCCGATGGGAATGGATTTAGGCGTCTCCATACGGAGATGCGGCGTCACGGGCTCAGTATGGAGCAAACTACGGAGAGTTGCCAGCCGGTACCCTATCAGATACATATAAAAAATGATAATAAATTTCATAAAATTATACTGCATAAAATTAATTATGAAAATAATTGACAGTTAATATGATCAGGTGATAAACTGAATAAAAAGTGATTTTGGGACTAAATTATGCCTTCTGTTGGTATTCTGAGTGCAATCCTGTTTTACAATACTATTGAGGTACTCTCTAAAGAGCGGTTCTGATGGTATATTTGATGTGCAAATCTGTCCCGAATGATTTTCAGGTCAGTATATAACAGCCGTGTGGGCTTTAAACGCAAAGGAAGGAATATGAAGGGAAGAAAGGCATTGTGTATGATGGCGCTGGCATTGGCATTCCTCATGACGGGAACCTTAGCTAACGCAAAAGGAAAAAGCGATTCGTCCGATGAGAAGGTGTACATTGGCTTCAGCATGGTTTCGATGGAAAACGAGGCATGGGCTACCATGGCCGCTGGGGCCAAGGCTTTTGTTGCCAGTCTGCCTGCGGGATCAGCAGAACTGGTAATCATGACCGGCAGGGAGGCGCCGGTTCAATGGGACAATATCCAAAATTTTGTTGCCAAATATGGTTCAAACGGGATACTGTGGGTTGACCCGATTACTATCGGTATTACCCCGAATATTGCGGCACTCTGTGAGCAGGAAGGTGTTTATTATGTTAACCTGTTCAACAAGGAAGCAAGCATAGTCCCCACGGATTATTCTAAATGGGTGGTATTTATGACCCAGGACGACGAAGCAAACGGATACCTGGCTGCGAAAACACTCTTTGATTCCATAGCTGGAAAGGGTAATGTGCTGGAGTTGTACGGGGTTCAGGGTAATGACGCTTCCTTTAAACGGAACCTGGGGCTGAAAAGGGCCTTAAGTGAATATCCGAATATTACGTTGCTGGATACCCAGATTGGCGATTTTTCAGGCCCTGCGGCGCAGACGGTTACGGAAAACTGGCTTACCAAGTATCAGGCGGCAGGCACGACCATTGACGCCATATTCTCCGCCGGCGATACGATGGCCCTCGGCGCTATTGAAGCGTTAAAGCAGAAGGGACTTGCGGGAAAGGTTAAGGTATGCGGTATTGATGGTATTTCTGCTGCTCTTGATGCGGTAAAAGAGGGCACCCTGGTTAGTACCGTTTATTATGATGGGTATCTTACCGGCGGCTATGGCGTATCCTATGCCTATGCGGCAAAGACCGGCAGGATAGATCCTAAAGCCATGGATCAGAAACGGCGCATGTTTTATACCAAAACCATTCTGGTAACCAAGGATAATGTGGATAGCATAATAACAAACTACATTAAAAGTGTACCGAAATATGATTATACTAACCTGGATGCTGCTGTAGACAGTATAATAACTAATCCGAAACTTTAGTAACAGATTAGTAAAGAATCCTGCGGAGGGCAGTATTGCCCTCCGCATTCGATAAAAGGCAGGATGCGATGCAGAATACGGCAGTACACGCGGATGGACGTAATACCGTAGCGGTACAGTTTGTACAGAAGATAAAAAATGATGCAAGAAGGGCCGTTGTTCGCAAATTCGCGCCCGTCATAGTACTTGTTGTAATGACTGTGTTTTCAATGATATTTGTACAAGGCTTTATGACATGGGATAATCTTTTAAATCTGATGTTTCAAATGTCTTTGCCTCTCATATTAGCAACGGGTCTTACCTTTGTATTGCTGATTGGCGGAATCGATTTATCCCTGGAAGGGGTCATGGGATTCTCCGGCGCAGTATTTGTACTTATGGTCCCGAATTCACTGAACGGTAACAGTTTTGGGATTTTTTCTATAATAATCATCCTCCTGTTTGGAATTTTTGTGGGCTTTATCAATGGGCTTATCCATGTAAAACTGCATATCCCCTCATTTATGGTTACGTTTGCCATTGGCGTAATTGTACGCGGATTCGGTATCCTGAGCTATAATTCAATACCCCCCAGCATCAGAAGTGAAGGGATCATTGCTTTTTCCAGAGGGTCCATATTGGGCATCCCCAATATTACGGTTGTTGCTTTTGCGGTCTTTTTTATTGGATGCATTATTTTGAATTATACTGCCTTCGGGCGGGCGGTATATGCAATTGGGGATAACGAAGTCAGTGCCCGTACTGCGGGAATCAAAATCGAGCGGGTCAAAATCATGATATTCATGCTCTGCTCCGCCATGGTCAGTGTTGCGGGTATTATGGGGGCCGTTCGGCTGAAGCTTGGTCTTGTGGGCATTGGTGATAATATGTTGTTCCCGACCATAGCGGCGGTAACCGTTGGCGGGATAACTCCGGGAATCGGCGGTATGCTCCAAACCCTTGTTGGCGTACTGATCTATACTGAATTGATTAATTACCTGACCCTTATGGGGGTTGATGCTTCTTACAAACAGGCCATACAGGGTATCATCATTTTGATAGCCGTTGCGCTTTCCGCTACCCGAAACCGGAGAGTAATAGTTAAATGAACACGAACATAGATGATCCTATTCTGTTTAAGATGCGTGGTATAGGCAAGACCTATGGATCAACAGACGTCCTTGAAAACATAGATATGGATATTTATCGGGGAGAAGTAATCGGCCTGATTGGGGAGAACGGCGCAGGGAAATCCACCCTCCTTAAAATTATTGCAGGGGTTGAACAGGCTTCAACCGGTACAATAGAAATGAATGGATCGCCCTATGGTGCGAAAAATGTTCTTGATGCCAACCGGCAAGGGGTCGGCATGGTGTTTCAGGAACAATCTCTCATTCTGAACCTGACGGTGGCGCAGAATATTTATCTTGGCAGGGAAAAACCCTACTCCATGGGAAAGCTAATCAATTGGGGAAAAATGAACGCCGATGCAAGGGCAGTTCTGGCTCGTATCGGTATTGATAAACACATACAACCCAATAAAAAGGTGTATGATCTGAATTTTGTTTCCCGGCAGATGGTGGAAATAGCAAAAGTAGTGGATATTATAATACTTTCAAGCGAGGCGGGGGCGCTTCTTTTGCTGGATGAACCAACCACGGTACTTTCCGCCGATGAAATCGAAGTGCTTTTCAAAGAGATACGTCATATCACAGAAAAAGGTGTATCGGTTATTTTTGTGTCCCATCGTCTGGATGAAATATTGGAAATATCCGACCGCATCTATATATTTAAGGACGGTAAAAAAGTCGGATCGGTGAATACCAAAGATGCGGATACCGACATGCTTTACGAACGAATGGTAGGCCGGGTTACTTCAGGTACCTATTATCTTATCAACGAGCAGACCGTTCCTTCGGATGAGATTGTCCTGTCGGTCAAGGATCTGGGCAAATTTGGTTATTTTAAGGATGTTACGTTTGATCTTAAAAAGGGTGAAGTGCTTGGTCTTTGCGGTGTTGAAGGTTCCGGCAAGGAAGAGCTCTGTGCTGTATTGTGCGGCGATGAGCCTTACACGGCGGGTACCATAGCGGTAAAGGGAAAAAAAATAAAATCGTTGAAATCCCCCGCTGCGGCCCTCAGGAAAAGCATCCTTTCTATTCCACGGGATCGCCGCATGGAAGGAATACTTGGCATGATGCCGATAAGTGACAATATCATTATTTCAAGCTTTTCAAAAATAGCAACCCATGGTGTTTTTTCGGGGAAAAGGGTCAGCAGGATCGCCTCGTACTGGGTGGATAAGATGGGGGTAAAATGCCGGGGAATAACGGAAAGAATTGACCGCCTGTCCGGTGGAAACGCCCAGAAGGTAGTTTTCTCGCGGGTCATCGGCAGTGGTAGTGAGGTGCTGATCCTCAATCACCCAACTCGGGGTGTTGATATTGGTGCGAAGGAAGATCTTTATAAAGCGGTCCGGGAGATAACAAAAGAGGGAAAATCGGTCATTCTTCTGGGCGATACTCTGGATGAATGTATTGGCCTTTCAAGCAGGATCTTTGTTATGAAAGACGGGATTATGCAAAAAGAATTTCCAGCTTCTGCTGAGGCAAAGCCGGATCAGGTTGATATTGTAAAATACATGATGTAAGAAGGGCGGGAAAAACATGAACACACCGATAAGTGTTTTTATAAAAGAAAATAAATATGCCAATGCGGCGTCGAAAATTTTCGCAAAATATTCTGTTGTGCTTGGTATGCTGGTAATCGTGCTGGTATTTAGCCTTTATAGCGAAAATTTTATGACCGTCCGGAATCTAATCAATATTCTTTCTTCGGCTACGCCGATATTTTTTATGGCAATGGGGCTCTTTTTTGTTATCCTGACTGGCAGCATAGATCTTTCAACCGGTTCGATATGTACGTGTACCTGCGTTTTTGTCGGTCTCTATATCGGCCAAATGGGAAATGCCGTATTTTTTGCGGTCATTTTGATTGGCATTTTGGCCGGCCTGTTGAATGGGGTCCTGGTTTCTTCGCTTAAAATGCCGTCCTTTATCGTTACCCTCTGTACCACAAGTATTTGGAAGTGCGCCGCCCTGATACTTTCCGGCGGCAGCAGCCGAAGTATTCCCCTTGAATTTTGGCCAATTTTCAACTGGTCACGAATTAATTGGTTCATATTTCCGCTCCCCTATGTATTTGCTCTGGCGGTCTGGGTTATTTTTATTTTTATTGAACGCTTTACCAGTATGGGCAAGAGCATTTACGCGGTCGGGGTGAATGTCGGCGCCGCGCGTATGGCAGGGATACAGATAGGCAAAGCCCAGATTACCGCCTATCTGCTTTCAGGTGTGGGCAGCGCTATTTCGGGCGCTTTTTACGCTCTGCGCCTGCGTGCAAGCGCTCCAACCGTAGGAGATAGCCTGACCTTGATAGCTATTGCGGTTATTGTGTTGAGCGGCTCCTCTCTTGCGGGAGGCAAAGGGACCGTGGCAAATGTTCTTCCAAGCGTCATAACGGTGGTCATTCTCCAATCCACGCTCAAAGTCATCGGGTTAGATGCGTATTGGCAGGACATAGTCTTTGGGATAGTTCTGATCGCCGCTATTTACATCAATTCGGATCGTTCCGCATTAAAGGATATGATTATAAAATGAAAGTATTAGCAATAGACCATGTTACTATCAATTGTAAAGATCCTGAGCGGACTTTTCGTTTTTACGAAGAAGTTCTTGGGCTTCCAAAGAACGGGACGCCCATAGACATGGGGGATCACGAACTTTTCTATTATAGTTTGCCCCATTCAAGGCTGGAGATAATACGGTACAAAACGGATCAGCCGGTGTTGGATACGGTTAAGACCAGTTTGGGTATCTGGAGACACCTGGCGCTTGAGGTTGATGATATAGACGCGGTTTATAAGGCGGGACAGCAATTTGGCGCCAAAATTACCGTTTTACCGTCCTATGTTGAAAAGCTCGGAAAAAAAACCATGCTGATTATAGATCCGAACGGCGTAGAAATTGAAATAACACAATCCAGGTGATGGACCCTTAGTTCCTTTCCCTATATTTCATATATGACCCGCGCTATGGGCATTCTGCGGCCCATCCCAAAGGCCCGGGGGCTTACCTTGAGTACCGGCGGCGCCTGGCGGCGTTTGAACTCCGACCGGGCCACGGTACGGATAATGCGGCCCACCAGCTCCGCTTCCCAACCCCGCTTGACGATTTCGTCCTTGGATAGGTTATCGAAAAGGTAGAGTTTGAGTATCCCGTCTAATACTTCGTATGGGGGGAGGCTGTCCTGGTCTTTTTGGTCGGGCCGCAGTTCCGCTGAGGGGGGTTTAGTGATGATCGCTTCGGGGATGATCGCCTTGGCGCCGGCTGCGATGGACCGCTCGTTGATCCGCTTGCAGAGGGCGAAGACTTCGGTTTTGAAGAGGTCGCCGATGACCGCCAGGGCGCCGTTCATGTCGCCGTAGAGGGTACAGTAACCCATGGCGAGTTCGCTCTTGTTTCCCGTGGTGAGGAGCATGGAGTCAAACTTATTGGAATAGGCCATAAGCAGGGAACCCCGTATACGGGCCTGGAGATTTTCTTCGGCAATGTCGAAAGGACGGTTTTCAAAGACCCCCTCCAGGGTGGAAAGGAAACCGGTGAATACCGGCTCTATGGGAAGTACCTCGTAGCGGCAGCCCAGGTTTTCCGCTAAGTCCCGGGCGTCATCCTTGGAGCCCTGGGAGGAAAAACGGGAGGGCATACTGAAACAGACAATGTTGTCCCGGCCTATGGCCTTGAAAGCCAGGTAGGCTACCAGGGCGGAATCGATGCCCCCGGACAGACCCAGGTGGGCCCGCTTAAAGCCGCACTTGGCCATATAATCCCGTATCCCCATCACCAAACCTTCTTCCAGCATATCCAGTTCATACCGGGTAAGTCCCACGTTAAAGGGGCCTTCCGTGTCGTTCTGGGTTGATAGTTGGACAGGAGAATGCGAAGCATTCTCCAAGGGATTCTGGGGCCTCCTTACGGAGGTCCCAGAATCCCAGGTCACTAAATCTTCCGCAAAGGCTTTTGCGTTGAGCTGTACGGGGTAGTTTTTAACCGAGGCGGATTTGGCGGCCTCCACAGTGGGAGCTACCACGAAGGAACGGCCGTCGAAGAGGATAGAATCGTTAGCTCCTACAGCATTGATGTAGATCAGAGGGATATTACCCCGGATTGCGATACGCTCCGCCAGATCCCGGCGCACCTTGAGCTTGCCCACTATGTAGGGGGATGCGGAGGGTACGCAGAGTAGACTGATCCCCCGATCCAGGAGTTCACGCACGGGGTCACGGATATAGTTAGTACCGGGGATAGCCGTTTCCCGCCACACATCTTCGCAGATAGCAAAACCTATACGCTCACCCTTGTACTCAAAGGCGGACCATTCCCGGCTGGGTTCAAAGTTTCGGGCTTCATCAAATACATCATAGGTGGGGAGCAGTGTTTTTAGCTGTTTAAAGGCCAGCTTCCCCTCAAACAGGATGCCGTATTCGTTGACCAGAGACTTGCCCCGGGAATAGGGGTTCCGGTTCACAAAACCAAGGCCCACCGCAATGTCCGGGGGTAGTTCCCGCTGGAGCATGTGCATGGTGCGGATGTTCATCTCCACAAAGCTATCTTGATCCAGCAGGTCCATGGGGGGATACCCGCAAACCGCCAGTTCCGGAAACAGGACCAGATCGGCGTGCTCCTCTTCCCGGGCTTTTTTGGTAAAGGCCACTATCTTTTCCCGGTTGCCGAAAAAATCGCCGATGGTTGAATTAATCTGGGCTATCGAAATACGCATTTGAGGATTTTATCATTTTTGTACAGAAGGGTGAAGTGGTCTTTGAAGAACTTTGAATTCCTAAGAATATTTACCGCGCCTATATGGCGAAAAACCGTTTCAGCATTACTAAATGATAGAAAGACTCTCTAATCGCTTCTTTTTTTACAATTAGAAAGTATAAATACTTGACTAAATAATTTTACTCCGATATAATATATACTAACAAACAATTTTTAAGGAGTATCCAAATGGCAAAAGCCGTCCAAACACCAGGGGAAGTAGTAAAGACCCTGGCCGCCGCGTACAATCTTTCTATTACCCAGTTAGCAGAAGGAATCAAGATTAGCCCTTCCGCCGCCCGTTTGTTAATCAACAACAAGCTGCGGATCAGCGTCCCCTTCGCACAGCGTCTTTCCAAGTTTTTCGGGAAAACCCCCGAATATTGGATTGATTTACAGACCGCCTACGAGCTGAAGGAATTAGCCGCAGACAAGAAGAACGCTGCCGTTCTTAAGTCTGTTTCCAAAGCCGTAAAGGTAGCCCCGAAAGCTCCGGCTAAGAAAGCCGCTGCGAAGAAAGCCCCGGCTAAAAAGGCCGCGAAAAAGGCTGTTGCCAAGAAAGCTCCGGCTAAAAAGGCCGTGAAGAAGGTTGCTGCCAAGAAAGCCCCGGCCAAAAAGGCTGCGGTAAAGAAGGTTGCTGCGAAGAAAGCCCCGGCCAAAAAGCCTGCGGTGAAGAAAGTTGCTGCCAAGAAAGCTGCGCCGAAACCCGCTGCCAAGCCGGCAGCCCCGGCTCCGGCCCCGGTAGTATCCTGGACCCCATCGTCGGACAATAATAAGTAAAAGTTGTTCATCTAACGCCGCTTTATGCGGCGTTTTTTTTTGGCTTATAGTATTATATAAGTCTTGCGTAACACCGGCCCCCTATGGACCCCCCTAAGCGGCTCGGGAACGCACTGTCAAAAAAGTTATAGGGGGTGACAGTGGGGAAAATATCGGGGGGACCCTTTGGGGGGTCCTGATATTTTCCCCAGCTGGCAGGACCCCATACTTCGTTTTAGTGCGTTCCCGGTAACCATACCAGGGGTCCATAGGGGGTCCTAATCCTTCCAGGGAAATATCAAGCTCTTCAGGGTTCGGTTCCCGGTTTTTTCACGTTCGTCCACGAGCAGAACATCCCAGGGAATTTTCCGACGGTCCGCACCGGGATTGGCTTCAAGCCAGTCGTATTTGAGGAGCCGGATCCGTAGCGCTTCATCGAGAAAGAGGAGGATCCCCCCCGGACCCGGGAGGAGCAGGAATAGGGGCAGGGATAGCGCCAGGATCACCAGGGAGATGATACCGGACATGATGCAGAAAAAAGAATTATCAAAGAGGATGAGGAAACATTTTTTGATAATTTTGGCGAATTTGGTATCCAGCCGGGAACGGATGGGGAAGTAGAATTGCAGCGCCAGGATTCCTATCAGCAGGGTCCAGAAGAGGAAGCTGCCCAGAAGCAGCCCCGTAAAGGAACCCAGATTGAAATAAAAGGGGATACCCAAGGTTACTAAATGAAATCCCAGGAAGAAAATGATGCCTAATAGGAGACCTGCGGGCCAGGCAGCCTTTAGGCTTTTGAAGAAGTCGGCGAGTCCAAAGGATCTATAATCCGATACAGCTTTGAGGGTTAAGGCCGCAGCGGCAAGATAGACAAAACACCAAAGCATGGAGAGTCCCAGGAATACTAGTGCGAGCAATGGAACGGATTCAAGCAGGGGGAGAATAAGGATCAGCGCAGTTAAAAAGGCAAGAAATACCAGATTTACAAGGACTACCTTGAAGATATTATCCCATAGATCATAGAAGGATTTTTTTATGAGGAACCCGAACATGGGGTTACTATAGGCCGGAATGTTTTTCGTGTCCACCGTCACCCGTTATTCCGAAGGCTTTTGAAAAAAAACCCTAAGGAAAGGAATAAAATGTTTAGTTTTTTTCTTTAAAATGTGGTACAATGTTCTATAATTGGCACTAAATTTTGTAATATGGAGAAGTCGGTGGAGTTTGATTTACAGGTTGGCAAACAGGAACAGGCGCAGGAACAAGAAAAGGATCTGTTTGTTCGTATATTCAGACAATTAAGCGCTTACAAGGATCCCTATCAGTCTATATCGGGAATTTTAAAGGATACCTGCGATTTTTTCGGTTTTTTCAGCGCATTTGTCTATGAGGTGGATCCCTCCAAGGTGTTTCATCTCTATGAGCACTACCGCGCTCCCGAGGCGGGGTTGCCGGAAACCATGGTCCTCTCGGAACATTTAAGTGAACACGATATAGGGGAATTGACCCGGAAGCTCGGGGAAATTGTCTATCTACGATCCAAAAAAACCAAACTTGGAGCAAAATTTCTTGAGCTGTTTTCCGCTAAGTCTCTGGTTATGATTCCCGTTATCATTGAACAGAATGAACTTACCGCTCTTATCGGTCTGCTGGATAGGCGGCATCCTGTACGGCTGACCAAACGGGGAATCGTTGATGCCGACGCAGTACTTTCGGTGCTTGCGGGGCATATCAAGATGCGGGTCTACCAGAAACGGCTGGAATACGCCTATTCGTCCCTGCGGAACATGATTGATAAGGCCGGGGTTGATATGTATGTCAACGATTTCTATACCCACGAACTCCTCTTTATCAACGAATCCCTGGCCGCTCCCCGGGGCGGGGTGGAAAAGCTGCTGGGGACGCCTTGCTGGGAGGTTCTCTACCCCACAAAAAAGGGTGAATGCGATTTTTGTCCCAAGAATAAGTTAGTAGATGATATGGGGAACCCTACCCAGGCCTATACCTGGGACTTGCAGCGCCCTTCCGACGGTTCATGGTTCAGGATGGTGAACGCTGCCATCAAATGGGTGGACGGCAGGCTTGCCCATGTGGTGAGTAGTATCAATATTACGGAGAATAAGTATAACGAGATGCTGGTACGCCGTTTGGCGGAATGTGATGCCCTGACTTCCCTGCCGAACCGGGGAAAGCTGGTGGAGGATTTGAACAAGTGCCTGGCTAATCCGGACAACGAGGCGGAACGGGGTTATTTGATATTCATCGATCTGGATGATTTCAAAAAGGCAAACGATTCCTTCGGTCATCTGGTGGGGGATGCCCTGCTGCGGCAAATAGGTCATTTCCTGCTGGATAAAAGTACAATCCTGGGAATAATTCCCTACCGTTATGGCGGGGATGAATTTGTTATTGTGGCTGCGAATAAGTCGGCGGAGGATCTTGATCGTATCCGGGAGTTGTTGTTGAAGCGTTTTGCCAGGGAATGGCGGATCGATGGCAATTCGGTTTATTGCGGGATCAGTGCAGGAGCGGTTCCTCTGGGGGACAAAACGGCGGACGAGATTATTCACGCTGCGGACATGGCCATGTACGAAGTTAAAAAGAGCGGGAAACACGGGTTCCGCCTGGGTTCCCTGGATTAAATAAGATGCTTAAACCTGAAGACTATATCGCTGATTGGCCGGACATGCCCTATCCCAACTTTTCTGCGTGGCTTGAGGATCTGTCCGCGCGCTGGGATAGTAAGACCGCTATTTTTTACCGCTCCGGCAAGCAGAGGGAATTTACCAAATGGTCCTTTGCCCGGCTGGCTGCGGAAAGCCGACGTATAGGCCGGGGACTCCTGACTGCGGGGCTGGTCAAGGGTGACCGGGTTGCACTCTGGTCGGAAAACCGGCCCGAGTGGATCGCCGTCTGGCTTGGCGCAGCGGTGGCGGGGCTGGTTATCGTGCCCATAGACTTTCTCCTCTCCGAAGCGGAGTGTTCCAATATCCTGAAAATTACCAATGCGAGGGCCTTTTTTTATTCCGGCCATAAGCGGGACTATGCAACGGAGCTCCTTGCCCGGGGCGGGGATCAAGGATTCTCCATCAAGGCTGCTGTGTGTATCAGCCAGGAGGGGGAAAATTTTTTCGAAGCCTTTGGCGCCGAGGCCGGTGATCAGATGCTCCCGAAGGCGGAGGCTATTGCCGGAAACGATCCGGTGTCCATCGTCTTTACCTCCGGCACTACCGGATTTGCCAAGGGGGTTACCCTGAGCCATAGGGGGATTATCGCCAATTCAAGCGCCGCAATCCGTTCTCTGCGGGCCTATCCCTCGGATGTTTTCGTCAATGTACTCCCCCTGCACCATACCTATCCTACCACCTGTTCTTTTATTTCCCCCCTTTCCGTAGGGGCCGCCACCATTATTGTGGACAAGCTGGTGGGGAAGGTGGTCATCGACGATATCCGCGAAGCCGGGGGAACCTTCCTCATCGCGGTGCCCCTGCTCTACGACAAGGTGAAGGCGGGGATACAGCAGGGCTACCAGGCTTTGCCGTCTATTTTGCGGGCAATCCTGGAACCCCTGCGGAAGCTGGCCCTGGCGGAAGCGAATAAGGGTAACTATCAATTTGGCCAGCGGGTCTTTAAATTTATCCGCAAAAAGACGGGGCTTGCATCCATCCGGATAATGGTTGCCGGCGGCGGCCCACTGAACCCTAAAACGGCGGACTTTTTCGACTCCTTCGGCTTTAACATGGTTCACGGTTACGGTATGAGCGAGAACAGCCCCCTGATCAGTGTGAACACCCCCTGGCATAAGAATAATGTTTCTGTGGGTCTGCCGGTAATGCATACGGAAGTGAAGATCATCAATAAAAACGAAGAGGGTATCGGGGAGATTGCGGTAAAATCCCCCTCCCTCATGCTTGGCTACTACGATAACCCCGAAGCCACTGCGGAGACCTTTACCCAGGATGGGTACCTTAAAACCGGGGACCTGGGCTTCATCGACGAGCGGGGTTTTATTTACATCAACGGCAGGAAGAAGAACCTCATTGTCAGCTCCGGCGGCAAGAATATCTACCCCGAGGAAGTTGAAGCCCACTTCGACGGTTCCCGGGTTGTCGCCGAGATCCTGGTGCTGGGCCGGAGAGAACCGGACTATGGGGGGGAGGAGATTTTCGCCGTGGTGGTTCCCAACCTGGAAGCCCTGGGGCAGGACTATCCGGATAAGGCACTGGACGACAGCTTTATTCACGGTTTGGTGAAGGCCGAAATAGGCGATGTGAACCGCAGCCTGCCGGGATACAAAAAGATAAGTAATTTTACCCTTCGCCGGGAGCCCTTTGAAAAAAACGCCCAGCAGAAGATACGCCGCTTCCTGTACAAAAGCTACGAAGAAGGCCCGGCTAAATAGGAATAACTACGGACCTCACGGGCAAAGAAGAGGCTGCAAGGTGACCGTCACCACGAGCCTCCTTGAATTCAGGTGTTTTTCTAACCCTTCCGGGAAAGTTGTTCTTCCAACTCCCGAATTCTACGGGCCATCTCCTGCTTTTCCTGCTCCGCCCGGCGTAGGGCTTCCTGCTTTTCCTCCCTGGCGGTTTTCAGTTCATCATACAGGGCGTCTATTTTTTCGAGCCGGGTTAAATCCAATACCATATGGGCCTCCTTGAATTCAGTATATCCCAAGTATAAATGATCGTACAACTGTTCGGTCATATCAAACAATTTCTGGCGATCCGCGTCGGTGATGCTTCCCTCGGCCTCGCTGCGTTTGAACGCTGCGGCCAGTTCTTTGTTGATGGCCGTTAGTTCTTCCGCCAGTTGCTGCCGCTTGGCAGGGTTTTTTGTCTGGTGCAGGCGCTTGCGGATCTTGAGGACGTAGAAGGGGAGCAGCAAGCCCAGGTTCCGGTCCATCAGTTCCGGAATGCTGTGGTCCAGGACTTTGATGGTCTTTACCGGGTAATCCCAGTGGCCGTCGGGAAACTCCAGGCGCAGAGTTTGTACGTCCGGGGTATGGGGGGTGGGTTCCAGGTAAATTACCCGGACCTGGGGGAAACGGAGGGTGATGATGCCGTCCTGTTTTTGCAGGTCCTGTTTGCCGTAGGCGAAGGCGTATTCAAAGACCCGGAAGGCCATGGTGTCGTCATCGTCTATCTGACATTCGATGAGATAGGTCCCGGTGTCCTGGCTGCCGGGGCTGACAATGGTGATTACCATGTCGGTGAACAATTTACCCCCGCCCCGTTTGGGAAACTCGGTGTTCCGCCGGATTACTTGGCTGTCCGGGGGGTGGGTGGTGTCGAACAGGGCATTGATGAAGCTTATAACCGCAAGGTCCGAAAGCTGCATCAGGGCCTTGAAGACCTCGTCAAAGATTTTGTTTTTGGCTTTTGCCATTGGGCGCCTCCTCCCGTGTTAGGGGGCGAAGGGGGTAATTTGCTTGAGTCCGGAAGAAAAAAAATGAGGGAATGAGGAATTTAACCACGGACCACACGGACGCAGAGGGAAGAGCAGACAGGCGGTTTGGCAAAAACGGGCGGAGGGATGGGCATCCCCGGTCGAGCACGCAAGTAGAATTCACTTAGTTACAAACCTGGTATATAATAGAGCCGGTTCTAAAATCTGATATTTTGAAACCATTCAAAACGACGCTTAAGGAGGAGATTATGGGAGAGACCATAAACGCCGGGGATTCCACCAGGATTACCCGGGACTATCTGGATTCCCTTTTGGTTGAAATGCGGCATATCGACGCCGTGGAGCCTTCTACCAAACTGGAATTGTACGGGGAAACCTTTGAAACCCCTATAATGTTTGCCGCCCTTTCTCATCTGGACCAGGTAATGCCCAAGGGGATGGCGGAATCTGCCCGGGGAATGAAGGCCGCAGGGGCCCTCATGTGGGCGGGAATTGGGGAATATACGGAACTGGAGGAAATAACTGCCACCGGCGCCAGAACCGTCAAGATCATCAAGCCCCTGGAGGACAACAGGGAAATTTTCAAAAAAATTGAACATGCGGAAAAATGCGGCTGTATCGCGGTAGGAATGGATATAGACCACCAGTTCGGGGGCAAAGACGAATGGTATACTGCGGGGGGCAAACCCATGAAGCCCAAAACCCTGGAGGAGATCCGGAGTTTTGTTAAGGCCACTAAACTGCCCTTTATCATCAAGGGGGTATTAAGCGAACAGGATGCCTACAAGTGCCTGGACGCAGGGGTGGGGGGCATCGTGGTTTCCCATCACCACGGCATGGTGGACTATGCCCTGCCGCCCCTGCGCATCCTGCCGCGTATAGCCAGGATCATCCGGGGGCAAATTCCGATTTTTGTGGATTGCAGCATAGACCGGGGTATGGACGCCTTTAAAGCCCTGGCCCTGGGCGCCAGCGCCGTTTCCATAGGCCGGATTATCATGGGTCCCCTCAAAAAAGAAGGGGCCCAGGGGGTCCGCAAACTGGTCGAAGAAATAACCCACGAACTCAAATGGGCCATGGCGGTAACCAGTTCCCCGGACATCAGGCACATCGATCCCGCCCTCATCTGGGACAGGAACCGGGAATAATGCGGTAAGGGGGCGCGGCCAAGAAACTGGAAACCGGTGACAGTCACCTTTTTTGGGCCAAGCAGGATGGGGAGAATAGCCCCCGCGCCCCCACTTAGTTAGGCGCCCCTGGTTCCATGGCACTGCGCCGAAACTTAGTTAAACCCAACCACAGTCCAATCGCACAGGCGCCGGTGGGGTGGGGAAGCCACAGTGCGGGATATTTGGAATTCCCTGCTGTAGTAGACCCGCGCAGCGGGGCTGCGGAAGCAGACTCCACAAGCATCCCGCGCTGTGGCTTCCCCACCCCACCGGCGTTTTTCCGATATGCCCGGCTCCCGTGCTTGCCTTCCCATAAGAGATATCCCCGCCCTTGTCACGCCCCCTCCCCCTAGCTATAGTCATTCTATGGAAATAATGAAGCGTACAACAACCTGCGGCGCCCTCCGGAAAGCCGACACAGGAAAAACGGTAGTCTTAAACGGCTGGGTACACCGGAAACGGGATCATGGAGGTATTTCTTTCATCAACCTCCGGGACCGGTACGGCATAAGCCAGGTGGTGGTCGATTCGGACGCCCCCGCGGAATTAAGCGCCCTGACCGCGGAGCTGCGGAACGAGTTCTGCATTGCCGTGGAGGGTACCGTCCGTTCCCGGCCCGATACGATGATAAACCCCGACATGCCCACCGGCGAGATCGAAGTGGTTGCCAAGAAGCTGCTCATCCTGAACCGGTCCGAGGTGCTCCCCTTCCAGGTTGACGAGGAATCGGAAGCCAAGGAGGAACTGCGCCTGAGTTACCGCTACCTGGATCTCCGGTCCGCGGGGATGCAGCGGCGGATAAAGCTGCGAAACGATGCGGCCTTTGCGGTACGGGAATGGATGATCGGCCAGGGCTTCTACGAGATCGAGACCCCCACCTTCATCAAATCAACCCCCGAGGGGGCACGGGATTACCTGGTTCCTTCCCGTTTATACCCGGGCAAATTCTACGCCCTGCCCCAGTCGCCCCAGCTCTACAAGCAGATACTCATGGTTGGGGGCTTCGACAAGTACTTCCAGATTGCCCGGTGCTACCGTGACGAGGACGCCCGGGGGGATCGCCAGCCCGAATTTACCCAGATTGATATCGAAATGTCCTTCGTAGGCCGGGATGACATCCTCGCCATGACCGAAGGGCTCATGGGCCATGTATTTAAAAAAACCCTGGACAGGGAACTTCCCCCCCAATTCACGCGTCTCAGCTATGAGGATGCCCTGGAACGCTACGGGTCCGACAAGCCCGACCTCCGCTTTGCTATGACGATGCAGGACTTCGGCCCCTATGTTGCCGATGGCGGTTTCCAGGCCTTTAAGGATGCCCTGGCCGCCGGCGAGACTGATAAGGCCGCCGCAGCCGCCAAGGGGGTAAGCCTCGCAGGCGGCGGAGTGAAGGTGCTGGTCGTTCCCGGCAAGGCCGATTACTCACGAAAACAGATCGAAGAGCTGGAAGCCCAGGCGAAGATCTACAAGGCTAAGGGATTGGCCTGGATGAAGGTTACCGGAACGGAGGCCGCTGCTACCCTGGAGGGCGGGGTAGCAAAGTTTTTTGGGGAGAGCGCGCAGAAGATCTGCGCCGGCCTTGGGGCGAAACCCGGGGACCTCCTGCTCCTGGTTGCCGATTCCCAGCGGAAGGTTGCCAATATCGCCCTGGGGGCGGTTCGTTCCAAACTTGGCCGGGATTTAGGGCTTACCGGTCCCGGGCCTGACGGGAAACCGCGTTTTGAATTTGCCTGGATAGTGGATTTCCCCCTCTTTGAATTCAACGAGGAGGAAAACCGGTGGGAGGCCGCCCACCACATGTTTTCCTGGCCACAGGATCGGTACCATGCTACCCTGGAACAGGACCCCGGTTCGGTTAAGGGGGACCTCTACGATCTGGTCCTTAACGGTTATGAACTTGCTTCAGGCTCCATCCGTATCCACGATCCGGAATTGCAAAAGCGGATCTTCAGCATTGTTGGCTTTGATCCCGCCGAGGCGGAACAGAAATTCGGTTTTCTTACCCAGGCTTTCAAGTACGGCGCTCCGCCCCACGGCGGTATAGCCCCCGGGCTGGACCGGCTGGTGATGCTCATGGCCGGGGAGACCTCCATCAAGGAGGTTATCGCCTTTCCGAAAAATTCCTTTGCGGTAAGCCCCATGGATAACTGCCCCAGCGAGGTTGATCAGAAACAGCTTGATGAACTGCACCTCTCGGTGGTACAGCCGAAGAAAGACTAATATATATCATGAAAGAGTATTTTGATCTGTTCTTAATCTTTCTCAAGCTTGGGGTGCTCACCTTCGGCGGGGGATATGCCATGATCCCCGTGGTGGAACGGGAGCTTATAAAAAAGAAAGGCTGGACCACCATAGACGAGGTGATGGATTATTACACCATCGCCCAGGTGACCCCCGGCATCATCGCGGTGAATCTTTCTACCTTCATCGGGTATAAGCGAAAGGGTCCACTGGGGGGCGCCCTTGCCACCATTGGTTTTGTGCTACCCGGCGTTGTCTTTATCAGTATTATTGCTATCTGCCTGAGCAGCTTCGCGGATCTTCCCGCGGTGCAGCACGCCTTTACGGGTATACGGGTTGCGGTTGGGGCGCTGATCCTGGACACGGTGATCAAGATGGTGAAGGGGGTATTCAAAAACTGGAAGTCCCTGGTGATATATATCATCGCCTTTGCCCTTTCCTTTGTTTGGAGCGTCTCCCCGGTGCTGCTGGTTATTGCCGCCGGGCTGCTGGGATTGTTGGTGTTCCGGCCAAAAACGGGGGAAGGCAAGTGAAATTACTTTTCCTCTTTGTGCAGTTTTTCAAGATAGGCCTTTTTTCGATTGGCGGGGGATACGCAACCCTGCCCTTCCTCTACGAAATGGCGGACAAGTATGATTGGCTTAGTGCGGAAAAGATTGGGGATATGCTGGCGGTGGCCCAGTCCCTGCCGGGGGCTATCGGGGTAAGCCTTTCGGCCTATACGGGGTTTCAGTACGCCGGCATACCCGGGGGCCTGATTTCGGCGCTTGGGCTCATAAGCCCTTCTATCATCATTATCATCATCGTTGCCCGGATCCTCAATGCTTTTAAGGAAAACAAAGTTGTGGACTCCCTGTTTTCCGGCTTTCGTCCCGCCGGAGCGGGGCTTCTTTCCGCCGCCGCATTGGGGGCTCTTGCAATCTCCCTGTATAACCCTACCGCCGAAGCCTGGACCGCAATGTTCCGTTGGCGGGAATGTATTCTTTTTGCGGTGATATTCCTGCTTATTAAGCTTTTGAAGAAGCATCCCATCGTTTATATCGCCGCTGCCGGTGTTATTGGTATAGTCCTGGGGCTCTAAATGTAGTATTATTGAATAAAGGAGTTAGCCATGCCCTATCTTATTCTTCTGATTATCGTCGGTTTATTCGCCCTTGGGTTCCTGTTTCTGTTTTTCCGCTTCTTCGGGCTGTGGTTCCGGTCCCTCCTTTCCGGAGCCTATGTTGGGCTGGGGAAGCTCATCGGTATGTGGCTGCGGCACGTAAACGCCGGGATTATCGTGGATTCCCGTATCATGCTTACCAAGGCGGGGATAGAGGTGGATTCTGATATGCTGGAAACCCACTTCCTTGCCCGTGGGGATGTTATTAAAGTTAGCCGCGCCCTGGTGGCGGCCAATAAAGCCAATATACCCCTGCCTTTCCAGCGGGCGGCTGCCATCGATCTGGCGGGCCGGGATGTGCTGGAAGCGGTACGGACCAGCGTTAACCCCAAGGTGATCGACTGTCCCGATACAAGCAAGGGGAAGCATACCATTGATGCGGTGGCCAAGGACGGCATACAGCTCCAGGTCAAAGCCCGGGTAACGGTACGGGCTAACCTTGAACGTCTGGTCGGCGGCGCCACCGAGGAAACTATTATCGCCCGGGTAGGTGAGGGTATTGTTACCACCATCGGTTCTTCCGAATCCTACAAGACGGTGCTGGAAAACCCCGACACTATTTCTAAGCGGGTTCTGGACAAGGGGCTTGATGCGGGCACCGCCTTCGAGATCCTCTCCATTGATATTGCGGATATCGACGTGGGTGAAAACGTGGGGGCCAAGCTCCAGGCTGACCAGGCGGAAGCGGACAAGCGCCGTTTCCAGGCGGAGGCGGAAAAGCGCCGCGCCGCAGCCCAGGCCCGGGAGCAGGAAATGATAGCCCTGGTCCAGGAAAACCGCGCCAAGGTAGTCCTTGCGGAAGCGGAGATCCCCCTGGCCATTGCCGAAGCCTTTAAACAGGGCCATCTGGGCATCATGGACTATTACCGGCTCAAGAATGTCCAGGCCGATACGGATATGCGATCCTCCATAGGCTCCGCTTCCAGCGAGAAGTAGTGCGTGGAAAACTTTGGATCATTCCTACCCATCCTTATTCTTATCGTTGTTGGTGGGGCCCGGATACTAGCGACGGTTCGGCGCAAAGCCCGTAACCGTGACCAAACCCGGAAACCGGAGGAGGCCTCGCAGCCGTTCCGGACCGCTTCCCCGCAAAAAACCGACCGTGGTTTTCATCCCTGGGAAGATGAATACCGGGACCCCTCCAGTTCCGTTACCGTAGAAGGGGCGGAACAAAAAGTCCGGCAAGCGCCGCAAGCGGATAACGACGATGAGGAGGAGTTTTCCGCCTGGAGCTTATCGGTAGACGAGGAGACCCCAAAACCAGCCCCGGCTGCAACGCCTAAGCCCGGGGAACTTTCAGCGAAGCTTTCTGCGGTGCTTTCAACGAAGGTTCCTGCGGACACAAATCCTGCTTCGGTATTCACAGCCCTTTCGGTAACTTCCGCCGTATCGGTATCCGGGGAGATCCCGGCATGGCTTCAGTCTCCATCCCAGCCGGAGGCCCGGCAGGCGGAAGTACCGGCGTCTGACGTTACTGCCCCGAAACCCAGCGCTCCCGAAGCCGCTGCCGCTGATAGCGGTACTTCCGGCGGTGTTCCCCGAAAAAGCGGTGCGTTAAGCCGCATCCGTTCCCTGCCGCCTTTGCAGCAGGGAATTGTTTGGGCGGAAATCCTGGGCGCCCCCAAGGGATTGTAAACACTACAGCAGATCCCATCAATATATATTGTACTTTACACCGGCCTTGTTTTGGAGTATTTTTAATGGAGAAGGTTTAGGTATGAGTGCTTTTGATAAAAGATTCGCTTATTTAGCCGGTGTTCTGGAAGATGATCAGGATAAAGAGTTGTTTGAGGTAACGAAAAATGTCCTTTCGGAAGTCTTTGAACATCTGAAATTTGATAAGACCCCGGACATCGGTGTTGATGATTCAGGGCGGGCCATTGCGGAATGGCATAATTACGATGATTACACCGTCATTTCAATTATTCCCTTTTCAGCGGATAAAATCCTGTTTGAGGGCCTCAAGAAAAACGCTACTATCTTTACTATTTCAACGACACTGCAAAATTTAAAAAAAAACAACAACAACGAATTACTTTTGGAGTTGACCCACAACCATGCGCTTAGCGCCTAATGACCATTTTGTGCGATGAGGTCTATTTTGAGCGTGATGCGGCTGGTTCCCATACCGGCCTGTTCGGGCTTTATGGCGCCCATACAGCGGTTACAGAATTGTTGCGGAGATGCATTATAGAACAGGCTTCTGTTTCTGATTTTATATAGAACAGGCCCGGAAAATACGGTCCGGCAAAGCTCCGGGCAGGGTGATAGTCACCGTCTTCTGCCCGCTGCCCCTACTGCTGTCTGCGCCATCTGCCTTTGCCGTTAGTGTCCACGTAGGTTCCGGCGGCCTTTCTCCCACCGCCGTTATAGTAGACGACAAATCTGTCCCAAGCCTTTTGCCACTTCCACCGCCGTTCTCGTCGTGGTGCTCTTTCCAAAGTGACATTTTGGGGTATGGTAACGCTGGTTAATTGATTGGAGTAAAATGCATACTGGCCAATAGAAGTAACGCTATTGGGTATGGTAATGCTGGTTAATTGATTGGAGTAAAATGCCTCCTTCCCAATAGAAGTAACGCTATTGGGTATGGTAACGCTGGTTAATTGATTGTCGGAAAATGCACGCTCGCCAATAGAAGTAACGCTATTGGGTATGGTAACGCTGGTTAATTGATTGTCGGAAAATGCAGACTGGCCAATAGAAGTAACGCTATTGGGTATGGTAACGCTGGTTAATTTATTACTCACAAATGCCCCCATCTCAATAGAAGTAACGCTATTGGGTATGGTAACGCTGGTTAATTTATTACTCACAAATGCCCTCTTCCCAATAGCAGTAACACTATTGGGTATGGTAACGCTGGTTAATTGATTGCCGGAAAATGCCGCACCCTCGATAGATGTAACACTATTGGGTATGGTAACGCTGGTTAATTGATTGGAGTAAAATGCAGACTGGCCAATAGAAGTAACGCTATTGGGTATGGTAACGCCGGTTAATCCCTTCTCACTAAATGCCTTTTCTCCGATACTGGTAACCGGGCGCCCATTGATAGCCGCCGGTATGGCAATAGTCGTCAGCGCCCCGGTGTAACCGGTAATGGTCAGCCCGGTATTGTTGTTTTCCGTGGTGGAGGACGCAATAAACCGCTGCTCCTCCGCCCTTAGCCGCGCCTGTTCCGCATCGTAGCGCCGCCGCTCCGCCAACTGGGAGGCTATCCTGACATACCCGTTTTCCCCGGCGGTTTCGGCAGCGATGTTGTTCACGCTTACGATACGCACGGTCATCACAGAAGTCAGGTCATTGGCATTGACGTTTCTGAAGGGGAAGGTATACGTGGCAATAGCCGGAACCGGGACGCTGCGGCCCCCGGCGCTAAAGGCGATGGCGCCGCTGGTCAGGACGGCGCTGGTGTCGGCAATGGTCTTGCCCTTGTCGTTTACCAGGGCGGCCCGCACCGTAAAGGCCGGGGCCCGGTTGCCGCTGAATACCAGGGTAGCGGGGTCCTGGGGCTGGACATCGAAAAAGGGCCAGCCGTTGAAGCCCCAGGCGGAACGCTTGCCCGTTTTGTCCAGACCGGCAAGGATCTCGTTCAGGGCCTTAAATCCCGCTTCCACCGGGTACAGGGCCGCCTCAAAAGAAAAATTGGCGGTCTCCCTGGTGTAATCCACCTGGCCTACCTGGGTAATCCTGGGATCGTAGAGTATCTCGTAAGGCCGGTGGGTATTGTAAAAGCCGGCGCATTCCTTGAGGACCGCAAGCCAGGCCCGGCGGTTTTCTATGTCGTTCTGGATATTCTGTCCCATATTACCGCTGTTCACCCGGGCGGAAAGGATGTTGAGCCGCCCCGCCGCCTCCGACAGGCCGGGGTTAAAGGCCGCAGCTTCGTGGTAGTAGGTCAACGCCTCCGCCACGGCGCCGCTCTGCTGGGCGGCTATGCCCCGGGCCAGGGCTTCCTCGGCCTGGGCGGAAGGGCTGTCCCCGCCGCTCAGGGCCTGCCTGCCCGCGGCGCTCAGGCGTACCCCCACCTGGGTCAGCAGGTCCGCCGAAGCCTCGTGGATAAGACTTGCCTGGCGCAGTAACACCGCCGGGGCGGTCTTACGGAAACTGGCGCGGCGCTCCCCGGTTTCCGCATGGGTTATAGCCAATTGCAGATCAAACTGGTTGCCGGGCATCTTTAATATGGTCCCCGCCAAAATATAAGCGGCGTTGGTCAGGTTCCCGATCTTGATATAGTCCTGGTCGGAAAAATTTCCCCCGGCGGACAGATTCTGCTCGTTCAAAACCCTGTCCATGTTCTGACGGTCAATGATAGTCATGGCGGAGCACTTGTTAAAGTCGTCGTTCAGCACCCCCTGAACAAAGATGGGCAGCCAGGCGTCCTCTGCGGCAAAATTCCGGCCATCCGGGGCCAACACCGCCAGCCGTACCCCCCGGCCGCCGTCGCCGGTAAAGTTTTCCTCCGCCCCCAGGGAGGCTATCAGTATAAGGAATATCGGGAGGCTTAGGGACAAGGTCTTTTTCATGGGTCTCATCATCGGCTCCTTAAAAAACAGCGGCAAATTCCAAATTAGTATACGACCGCTATGGGGTTTAATCAATTATTAAAACGATGCCCGGCTGTCGGCTAACGATCCGGTGACTGTCACCCCGGTTTATGGTATCCTTAAACCATGGACCAATTTCTCCTCCGCCAGTCTATACGCCTCGCTTCCCGGCCCAGCTTTTCCCGTTCCGGCGGTCCCGGCGGGCAGAATGTCAATAAGGTGAACACCAAAGTAACCCTGCATCTGCGGCTGGGGGATCTGGCGGGGCTGAATGAGGCGGAGCTGTCCAGGGTCCGGCTTATCCTGGCATCACGGATCACCGGGGATGACGAAATAGTTATCCTGTCCAGCGAGGAGCGGTCCCAGCGGACCAACCTGGAGCGGGGCCTTGCCCGGTTGGAAGCCCTGGTTTGCGCTGCGGCCCGGCTCCCCAAACACCGGCGGCCCACCAAGCCTACCCGGGCCAGCCGGGAACAGCGGCTTCAGACCAAGCATCTCCGCGGGCAGAAAAAGCAGGACCGCCGACAGCCGGGACCGGAATAGTCTCTTGTAAATTTAAGCGGTTTTTTATATCATGCTTTGTACTAAAATCTTCACGTTTGAGGTTTCCCATGATCGTTGTTCTATCCAAAGGCATCTCCACCCACGATAAAGAAATGGTTCGCATCTATCTGAAGGATAGGGGTTTTGCCATACGGGATCAGCTTCTCGGGGAGGATGAGGTTATCGGCGCCACCGGCAAAGGGGTGGTGGATCTTCGGGAACTGGGGATTCTGCCCGGGGTAGAGCGGGTGGCGGCTACTTCTAAGCCCTACGAGCTGGCTTCCCGGGAGTCCAAAAGTGAAGATACCATCGTTACGGTTGGTCCAGTCAAAATTGGCGGATCACGGATTACGGTGATTGCCGGGCCCTGCGCGGTGGAAAGCAGGGAGCAGATCCTGGAAACGGCGCTCCGGGTTCGGGAGTCCGGGGCGGTAATGCTCCGGGGCGGAGCCTATAAACCCCGGTCCAGCCCCTACGCTTTTCAGGGCTTGGGGATGCAGGGGCTGGAATTTATGAAGGCCGCCGGGGAAGCAACGGGTATGCCTATTGTTACCGAGGTGGTATCCCCGGAATTCGCCGCCCAGATGAACGATCTTACGGATATGTTCCAGATTGGCGCCCGGAATATGCAGAACTTTGAGTTACTAAAAAAGGTCGGCGCCCTGGGGAAGCCGGTACTGCTTAAGCGGGGACCCTCGGCGACCATTGAGGAGTGGCTCCTTTCGGCGGAGTATCTCCTGGCGGCGGGGACCCGGGATGTGGTGCTCTGCGAGCGGGGGATACGTACCTTTGAAACCTATACCCGGAATACCCTGGATATTTCCGCCATCCCGGTGGTAAAGGGTCTTTCCCACCTGCCGGTGCTGGTGGACCCCAGCCATGCGGTGGGTATCCGCGCCAAGGTGAGTTCCGCAGCTCTTGCGGCGGTGGCAGCCGGAGCGGACGGGCTTACGGTGGAGGTCCATCCCCACCCGGACGAGGCCCTTTCCGATGGCCCCCAGTCTTTGTTCCCCGAACAGTTTGAGCGGCTCATGCGGGATATCGAAGCCCTGGCCCCGGTGGTGGGGAAGGAACTGCTCCGTACCCCGAAACCTTCTCAAGAGTTATCAACAAAAAGCGTGGATCTTTCTTCGGGAACTCCGAAACCGGTAAGTCCCAAGGATTTACCCGTCGCCTTCTCCGGTGAAAGCGGCGCCTACGCCGAACAAGCCCTGATGCGTGCCTTTGGTGAAGAGGCGCCTCGTCTGGGGGCCGCGTCTTTCCGGGCGGTTTTCGATGCGGTCCTTGACGGTTCCGCCGGGTTCGGGGTGGCGCCGGTGGAGAACAGCCTTGCAGGATCGGTCCACGAAAACTACGACCTGTTCCTCCGCTACCCTGATATCGCCATAGTAGGGGAACTGAAGCTCCGTATCGTCCACTGTCTTATCGGGGAGGAGAATGCGCAGATCGAAAACATCAGTATAGTCCGCAGCCATCCCCAGGGTTTTGCCCAGTGCCGGGATTTTTTGGACAAGTACCCCCACTGGCAGCTTGAAGCCTGCAACGATACTGCCACTGCGGTAGCCTCCATAGCCCGGGAGGGGGCGACGAAGGTAGCCGCTATCGCCGGGGAAGCGGCAGCCAAAGCCCACGGTCTTAAGGTCCTCAAAGCCGGTATTGAGACAAATCCCTTAAACTATACCCGGTTTGTAATTATTGCCCGGCGGAACGGCAGCGATAAGGCCCCGGTCCCACCAAGCCTGGGTTCAGAGCCGGCGAACAAAGCCAGCCTGGTGTTTTCGGTTTCCGATGAGCCCGGGAGTCTCTTTGCCTGCCTTAAGATCATGAGCGAGCGGGGCATCAACCTTTCCAAGCTGGAATCCCGGCCCATCCAGGGAAAGCCCTGGGAGTATCAGTTTTATGTGGATGTTACCCTGCCCCCTACGGAGGAGACCTTCGATGCGGTGGTGCAGGAGCTAAAGGCTAAAACCGAGGACTTTCATTTCCTGGGGAGCTACAGGGCGTCGCTGTAGCTTATGCGGCAAAAATCGTCTTAAAATCTATAACAAGACCCGGCAGCACCGAAACCGGTATAGACTCCTGCGCGTATTGGCGGTCTGCTTCGTCCATGGTTTCGGGGTCAAAGCCCCTGTAGGTCTGGGTGGTATACCGGTCATGATCCAGCAGATTGACCTGGACCGTTTCTGTGTTCGGATCGACCACCCAATATTCCCGGACTCCCGCCCTAAGATATTTGTAGAATTTATAAAGTACATCCTTCCGGGCGGTGGAGGGAGAAAGGATTTCGATAACCATATCCGGCGCCCCGTTACAGCCCCGTTCGTCCAGTTTGGACGTATCGCATATCACCACAAGATCGGGTTCCAGCACTGTTTTATCGCTATGGTCATTTTGGGGAAAAAGCCGGACCCCAAAGGGCGCGGCGTAGACCTTACCGGCTTTATCGGCCAAAAAGTTTCCAATTTTTAACAATAAGTTTCTGGAAATATCTTGATGATACGTGGCCGGAGGGTCCGAGACGTAGAGCGCCCCATCAATAATCTCCGCCCGGAAATCTTCGTCCCATCCCAAATAGTCAGCGTAGGTATATAGTTCCTTTTCTTGTGTAAGGGTCATAACCAGCCTCCTTGTAGGAGCATATCATACCTTATACTATTTGGCAAGAGCAGCCCCACGCTTGTTTAGTATATTTTGCCCTTGGCTTTCCCTTCGGCCTACTTGCAAAGTTCCTTTCTTTTTTGTTAAACTATGGCTACTTTGTATAGGAGGTGGTCATGAAGCAGCATGTGGTGTCAGCTCTGGTGGAAAACCGGGCAGGGACCCTGAGCCGGGTTTCCGGCCTCTTCAGCCGCCGGGGTTTTAATATCGACAGCCTGACCGTCGGGGAGACCGAGGACGCCTCAATTTCCCGGATGACCATTGCGGTAAGCGGAGATGATGCGGTGCTTGAACAGATCATTAAACAGCTCAGCAAACTGGTAGATGTGATTGCGGTCCGGGAACTGGATGGTACTTCCTGTCTGCGCCGGGAAATCATGCTGGTCAAGATCAGCGTGGACGAAAAGACCCGTCCTGCGGTTATCGAGATCACCGGGATATTCCGGTCCCGGGTGGTCGATGTTTCCCCCACTACTATTACCGTTGAGGCAACGGGCGATGCGAAAAAGCTCGACGGCCTCCTTCTCCTTTTACGTCCCTACGGCGTTCTTGAACTTGCCCGTACCGGTCTTGTAGCCCTGGAGCGGGGCCCTTCGATACTTTCGGTATCTTCGCTATCCGTACCCGTACTAAGCATTAGTAACTAACCGGCAATTGCGCGGTCCTTCCTTTTAAGGAAATCGACCGTAGGATAATTACCGGATTCTCAAAGCCCTTAAGAGAGGTTAAACCTCTTTTAGGGTAAAAACTACAATGGAGGAAATGATGGCTATCATGTTTTATGAAAAGGATTGCGACCTGGGGGCGCTAAAGGGAAAAACTATCGCGGTGATCGGCTACGGTTCCCAGGGTCATGCCCACGCACTAAACGCCAAAGAATCGGGGATGAAGGTTGTCGTGGGGCTTTACGAGGGATCCAAGTCCTGGAAGAAGGCCGAGGAAGCGGGCTTTGAAGTTAAGCCTGCCAAGGATGCCGCCGCTGCTGCGGATTTCATCATGATCCTTATCAACGATGAAAAGCAAGCCAAGCTCTACCAGGAATCCATCAAGCCGGTGCTGAAACCCGGGAAGACCCTGGCCTTTGCCCACGGCTTCAATATCCACTTTGGGCAGATTACACCCCCTGCGGATATCAATGTGGTGATGATTGCCCCCAAGGGCCCGGGCCACACCGTTCGTGAGCAGTACCAGGCCGGCGCCGGGGTGCCCTGTCTTATTGCGGTACACCAGGATGCTACCGGGGATGCCAAGCGTTTGGGGCTGGCCTATGCGGCGGCTATCGGCGGCGCCAGGGCCGGAGTTTTGGAGACCACCTTTAAAGAAGAAACCGAGACCGACCTATTCGGTGAACAGGCGGTGCTCTGCGGCGGTGTTTCCGCCCTGATGAAGACCGGCTTCGAAGTGCTTCTCGAAGCGGGCTACCAGCCGGAAAGCGCCTACTTCGAGGTGATGCACGAGATGAAGCTCATCATCGATCTGGTGAACCGCGGTGGGCTGTCTTTTATGCGTTATTCCATTTCGGATACCGCAGAGTACGGGGATTATATCACCGGGCCGAAGATCATCACCGAGGATACCAAGAATGCTATGCGGAATGTATTAAAGGATATCCAGAACGGTAAATTTGCACGGGAGTGGATCCTGGAAAACCAGGTGAACCGTCCCAACTTTAACCGGATGCGGGCTCTTGAAGCGGCGCATCCTATCGAGAAGGTAGGTAAGGAACTGCGCTCCATGATGAGCTGGCTCAAACCTGCGAAATATTGAGGAGTTTTATATGAGTAACAACACTAAACGGGTAGTAAAAATATTTGATACTACCCTTCGTGACGGGGAACAGTCTCCGGGCTGTAGTATGAATATTCAGGAGAAGTTGGAGGTCGCACGGCGGCTGGAAAAGCTTGGGGTGGATATCATGGAGGCGGGGTTTCCCGCTTCCAGTCCCGGGGATCTGGAATCGGTAAAGACCATCGCGGGGATCATAAGGGATTGTACCGTGGCAGGTCTGTGCCGCAGCTTGGAGAAGGATATTGACGCCGCACGGGAAGCCCTGGCCGGCGCGGCGGATCCCCGGATACATATATTCCTGGCCACCTCTCCTATCCATATGGAATACAAGCTCAAGATGACGCCGGAGAAGGTGCTTGAGCAGGCGGTGGCTTCGGTTAAGTACGCAGGAAAGTTCTGCTCCAATGTGGAATTTTCCGCAGAGGACGCCTTCCGCAGCGATGCTGATTTTGTGTGCAAGGTCTTTGGCGCGGTTATCGCTGCCGGGGCTACCACGCTGAATTTCCCCGATACGGTGGGTTATGCCCTGCCCGATGAGTTTGGCGCCCGTATCCGTTATATCAAGGAACATACCCCGGGCATTGAAAAGGCGGTTCTTTCCGTACACTGCCACAACGATCTGGGCCTCGCGGTGGCGAACAGTCTTTCTGCGATTGAAAACGGTGCGGAACAGGCGGAGTGTACCATCAACGGTATCGGCGAGCGGGCGGGGAACGCTTCACTGGAGGAGATCGTCATGGGGCTGCGGGTCCGTAAGGACTATCTCAACGCCGACACCCGGATTGACGCTACGCAAATCTACGCCGCCAGCCGCCTGGTAACCCAGGTTACCGGGGTGAAGGTGCAGCCCAACAAAGCTATTGTGGGGGAGAACGCCTTTGCCCACGAAGCGGGGATACACCAGCACGGGGTAATGGCCAACCGGGAAACCTACGAGATCATGACCCCCGAATCCATCGGTATACCAAAGAACCGTATGGTTTTAGGGAAACACTCGGGCCGCCATGCCTTTGAAGACAGGCTGAACGACCTGGGCTATACGGTGAACGCAGAAACACTGGAATCGGTTTTTGCGGAATTCAAAATCCTGGCGGATAAAAAGAAGGTGGTCAGCGATAGGGATATTGAAGCCCTGGTGATGGGCGCTGCCGCTGCGGTTCCGGAAACTTACAAGCTTGACCATTGGGCGATAAACACCGGCTCTGCGCTGGGCGCCACGGCTATCATCAAGCTGCTCCATGCCGGCGGGGAAGCGCATAAACAGGTTGCGGTTGGCGACGGCCCGGTGGACGCGATCTTTACGGCCATCAACGAAATTGTCGGGAAAAGACCGGAGCTGGAGCTCTACGAAATAGGCGCCATCACCGGCGGGTCCACATCCCAGGGGGAGACCATGGTGAAGATTGCCTGGGAAGGCCGGCATTGGAACGGCCGCGGGGTTTCCACCGATGTGCTTGAATCTTCGATAAAGGCCTACCTTTCGGCGATTAACGCCATGGAGTGGGACCTTGCCGCCGGCGCTGTCAAAAGCCCCCTGCGGGAGCCCATGCAAGAAGGCGGGGTGTAAAAGGAGAACAAAGATGAGTAACTATTCGATAGCATTGGTACCCGGCGATGGGATAGGGCCGGAGGTGATTTCCCTGGCCGTAGATGTTCTGGATGCGGTGGGGGATGCGTATGGCCATGTGTTTAACTATGTTGAACTCATTGCGGGCGGTAAGGCTATTGACGCTACCGGCGAACCACTGCCGGCGGAAACCCTGGAAGCTGCCAAACAGTGCGACGCCCTGCTCCTGGGGGCGGTGGGGGGACCCAAGTGGGATACCCTGCCGGGACATCTGCGTCCGGAGCGCGCCCTCCTGGGGCTGCGTTCAGGCCTGGGGGTCTACGCTAATCTCAGGCCCGCGGCGCTCCTTCCCCAGCTTAGGCTTGCCTGCCCCCTCAAGGACGAGGTTCTTATCGCCGGTAATAGTGAGGGCAAACCGGATTTCGATCTTCTTATCGTCCGGGAACTGACCGGGGGTCTCTACTTTGGCGAACGGGGCCGGAGCGCCGACGGTAACTCCGCCTTTGATACCGAAACATACTCCAAAGCCGAAATTGAACGGGTTCTTCGCGTAGGCTATTCCGCAGCAAAACTGCGCCGGAAGAAGCTCTGCGTAGTAGACAAGGCCAATGTCCTGGAAACCTCCCGGCTGTGGCGGGAACTTAGCACGGAAATTGCCAAGGAATACCCTGATATCGAAACCAGCTACCTCTATGTGGATAACTGCGCCATGCAGTTGATCCGCGCCCCCGGCCAGTTTGACGTGATCGTTACCTCGAACCTCTTTGGGGACATACTCTCCGACGAAGCTTCGGTACTTACCGGCTCTATCGGTATGCTTGCATCGGCGAGCCTTGCCGGCGCCGGGGGTACGCCGGGCGGAGAGCCGGTGATGGGGATCTACGAGCCCATCCACGGGTCCGCCCCGGATATTGCCGGCAAGGATATCGCGAATCCCCTGGCAGCGATTCTTTCCGCAGCAATGCTGCTACGCTATTCTTTCGGCCTGGAAAAGGAGGCCGCTGCCGTGGAAGCTGCGGTCAGCGCCGTACTGGATTCCGGGCTGCGTACCAAAGATATTGCCGGCCGAAGCGGGACAGCGGATAAGGGAAAGATAGTTGGTACCCTGGAAATGGGGAAAGCGGTACTGAAGGCCCTGGAAGGAAAATTATGAGGAGAGAACCGTGAAAAAAATACTTGTCCTGGTTGCGCTCTGCTGTTTTTTTGCCGGTACCCTGGCCGCCGAACCAATGCGGGATCAGGATTACAATGGGGTTCCGCTTCCGGCACGGGTTGCGGCGGAGGATGCCGAAACGGACTCCTATTACGTATCGGCCCGGGGCAGCGATAGCCAGGATGGCTTGGGGGAAGGCCGGGCGTTCAAAACCCTGCGAAAAGCCGTAGATGCCGCCAAGAACAGTAATACTAAACGCATAACCGTTATCGGTATTCTGGACGACAAGAGCGAGGCCGCCGGAATCAAGGAAAGCGTTTTTGCCATCGGCGATTGCGGGCCGGATGAAATTCTTATTACCGGCGTTGGGGATGGCGAACGGGCAGCGGAACTACGGGGCGGCAATGGGAAAAGGGTTTTGGAAATACATGGCCCCGCAAAACTACGCCTTGAGTATATTACCGTTTCCGGGGGAAATACGGATTCTATGGGGGGCGGCATTTATTTTGAGAGCAACGCGGAGCTGACCCTGGGAACCGGTGTTGTGGTGCGGGACAATCATGCTTCCGAAGGCGGCGGCATCTACGGGATTGCTGCGAATCTGTACCTGTGCGGTAACGCGATGATCCGCAATAATGAGGTCAGTACCGATGAGGCCGGGGGGATTCTGTTACGTTTGAGCAAGCTCTTTATGGGGGATAACGCAGAGGTAAGCGGCAACACCGGCGGCGGGATCGTTGCTTGGGGAAGTTCTGTAACCATCGAGGGGGACGCCCGTATCAGCGATAATAGCTGCGAATATATAGCCGCCGGGATCTGTCTGTATATAAGTTCGGATGTCATCTTACGGGGAAATGCTGCGGTGACCGGAAATATGGCCGGCGAACACGGGGGCGGTATAGGCGGTATCCAGTCGGTATTCGTCATGCTTGAAAACTCCCGGATCAATAATAATTTTGCGGCTCAGGATGGCGGGGGATTATATTTTGTTGACTCGGAAATTGATATTTCCGGCAATGCGGAGATCACCGGGAACAGCGCGGGTAACGACGGCGGGGGAATCTACGCCTCCAAATCGGCCCTGGCGGTACGGGGCGCTTCGCGGATCGCAGAAAACAGCGCCGGTGACGACGGCGGCGGGATATATATTGCCGGCACGGATTTTATCCTGGGAGAAAGCGCTTCAATCGAAGATAATGCAGCGGCCTGCGGCGGCGGCGTGTGTTCCGAACTGGGCGCCTACAGTACCATGGAGGACAACTCGGTGGTGCAGGGTAATAGTTCTTCGGAGCAGGGCGGCGGCGGCCTGTGTGTGGGTATCAATGCGTTCATGATCATGAAGGGCGGCATTGTGCGGAACAACGAAGCCGTTTACGGCGGCGGCGTCTATATAGAAGGGGGCAGGTTCAAACATTCCGGGGGTATCATCTCCGATAATAATGCTGAATTCGGCGGCGGTGTATTCAAAAGAAGCGGCGTCTTTAACCGAACCAATGGAATACTTCAGGATAATGATCCGGATGATTTTCCGGAACCCTCCGAAGGGGTATAAGGATATTAATATGCGCAGTGATATTGTTAACAAGGGTGTGGCTAAGGCCCCCCACCGGTCTCTGTTTAAAGCCATGGGCTTTATAGACGAAGAATTTAACCGGCCCCTGATCGGCATTGCGGTGGCCAAGAGCGAAATTGTTCCGGGGCATATGCACCTGGATACCATAGCCAAGGCCGCTGCCGACGGGGTACGGGAAGCCGGCGGTGTTCCCGTACAGTTCCCGGTGATCGGTGTCTGCGACGGCATCGCCATGGGCCACGAGGGTATGCGTTATTCCCTGGTAACCCGGGAACTTATCGCCGACTCCATTGAATGTATGGTCATGGCCCATGGCTTTGACGCGGTCATTTACATTCCAAACTGCGACAAGATCGTTCCGGGTATGCTCATGGCCGCCGCCCGGATCAATCTACCCGGGGTCTTTGTTTCCGGCGGCCCCATGCTGGCGGGAAAGAAGGACGGCAAGACCCTTACCCTTACTACCATGTTTGAGGCGGTGGGCGCCGTAGGCGCGGGTAAGATGGACGAAGCGGAACTCTACGCCCTGGAAGAGGCGGCCTGTCCGGGCTGCGGTTCCTGTTCGGGGATGTTCACCGCCAATTCCATGAACTGTGTTACCGAAGCTCTGGGGATGGCTCTGCCCGGTAACGGCACTATCCCTGCGGTGATGGGCGAACGGCTCCGGCTTGCCAAGAGGACCGGCTTTCTGGTAATGGATGTATTGAAGAAGGATATCAGGCCGCAGGCTATCATGACCGAGCGGGCCTTCATGAACGCCCTTACCATGGACATGGCCCTGGGCTGTTCCACCAATACCGCCCTGCACCTTCCCGCCATAGCCCACGAAGCGGGGTTTAAGCTGGACCTGGATCTCCTCAACAAAGTGAGCGCCGTTACACCAAATCTTTGCAGACTTGCCCCCGCAGGTTCCGATGCCATGGAGGATCTTCAGGCAGCCGGTGGCATTCCGGCGGTGTTTAAGGAGCTTAGTAAAAAAAGCTTGGTGGATCTCAAGACCCCAACGGTTTACGGTATTCTGGAAGATGTGGTAAAAAATGCGGTTAACAGGGATACTAACATTATCCGGCCCCTGGAAAATCCCTATTCCGCCACCGGAGGCCTTGCGGCGCTCCGCGGAAACCTTGCCCCCGACGGATCGGTGGTAAAGCGCAGCGCCGTTGCCCCGTCGATGCTCAAACATTCAGGCCCCGCCAGGATCTTTAACGCCGAGGAAGAGGCCTTTGACGCCATCATGGGGGCAAAGATAAAACCCGGGGACGTGATCGTCATCCGGTATGAGGGGCCCCGGGGCGGTCCGGGGATGAAGGAGATGCTTGCCCCCACCGCAGCCTTGGCCGGTATGGGCTTGGACGACAAGGTGGCGCTCATCACCGACGGCCGTTTTTCCGGCGCTACCAAGGGCGCCGCCATAGGCCACATTTCACCGGAGGCCGCTGAGGGCGGAGTTATCGGCCTTTTGCAGGAGGGAGACATTATCGACATAGATATAGATGCCCGCAGTATTAGTGTGAAGCTCAGCGAAGGCGAACTTGCCAAGCGGCGGGAGGTATGGCAGCCCCTGCCCCCAAAGGTGCAAACCGGCTATCTGGCCCGCTACGCTAAACAGGTGAGTTCCGCCGCATCAGGAGCGGTGTTTAAGTAGGAGTTACAACGTGCAGTATACAGGAGCGAGGATCCTTATTGAGGCCCTGATTGAACAAGGTGTGGATACGGTATTTGGGTATCCCGGCGGATCGGTTCTATTTATCTACGATGAATTATACAAACAACGGGACCGGATACGGCATATCCTGGTAGGGCATGAACAACATGCCGCCCACGCGGCGGACGGATATGCCCGGTCCACCGGGAAGGTTGGGGTATGTATCGCCACCTCCGGCCCCGGCGCAACGAATCTGGTAACCGGTATTGCCACCGCAGCTATGGACTCGGTTCCCATGGTGGCGATCACCGGGAATGTGTCCACCAATCTGCTTGGGAAGGACAGTTTTCAGGAAGTGGATATCGCCGGGATAACCATGCCCGTGGTTAAGCACAATTGGATAGTAAAGGATGTAAACGCCCTTGCAGAAACGGTGCGGGAGGCTTTTATCGTAGCACAGTCCGGCAGGCCGGGTCCGGTGCTTATCGATATCCCAAAGGATATTACCGCCGCGCCGGGAGAATGGATTCCCCTGAGAGCCAACGGGAAGGGGCCGATAAAAAATATCGAGTCCATCTCTGCGAATAGGCTGGCGGCGGGTATCACTTCTGAAGGAGAAGATAATGTTCTGAGCGCACGGGCCCGCCGGCTGGTAACAAGAAACCGGCGTCCTACTTTTACTGATGAGGATATAGATAGGGCAGTATCGCTGCTCCGGGAAGCCAGGCGGCCGATGATCTACGCCGGGGGAGGGGTAATTATCTCCGACGCCTCCGGGGAGCTCCTCCAGCTTGTGGAGCGGCTTAATGCTCCGGTGGCCTTAAGCCTCATGGGGGTAGGGGCCTTCCCCAGGGAGCACCGGCTTTATACGGGGCTCATCGGTATGCACGGAACCGTGGCCTCCAACAAGGCGGTGCAGAAGTCGGATCTTCTTATCGCTGTGGGGGCCCGCTTTTCCGACCGGGTTACCAGCAGTGCGGATCATTTTGCCAAGGGCGCAAAGGTTCTCCATTTTGATATTGATCCGGCCGAGGTAAACAAAAATGTAGAGGCCCATGCGTGGGTTGTGGGGGACATAAAAAAAATAATAACAAAACTGTTGAAGGATCTTCCTCAGCATATAAAAACCGATTGGGAAGGGAATATAGAAAAGTGGAAGGAAAAAATACCAAAGGCGCATCATAGCGGCAGCAGTATCCTTCACCCCCGGTTTATCATTGAGGAAACCGCCAAACGTCTGGGCCACGACGCCATTGTTGCCACCGACGTGGGGCAGCACCAGATTTGGACCGCCCAGTTCTATCCTTTTACCCAGCCCCGATCCTTCCTTACATCCGGAGGGCTTGGAACCATGGGCTTCGGCCTGGGAGCCGCCATTGGCGCAAAGGTGGCCAACCCTAAGCGGCCAACGGTGTTGTTCACCGGAGACGGTTCTTTCAGGATGAATTGCGGGGAGCTGGCAACCATCGGCAGTTATCATATTCCTATCCTCATTGTTATTATTAATAACACCGTACTTGGAATGGTCCGGCAATGGCAGACCCTTTTTTATGAGGAGCGGTATTCCGAGACTACCTTGGACAGGCCGCCGGATTTTGTAAAACTTGCGGATGCCTACGGGCTTAGGGGGTACCGTGCGGAAAACGAAAAGACCTTTGTTGAAGCCCTTGATTTTGCTATGAAGGATCTTAGTTCCGGGTGCGGCGCTTTGATAGATGCCCGCATTAATAGGGATGAAAAGGTTCTCCCCATGGTACCCGGCGGTAAGCCGATCGATGAGCAGATTTTGATATGAAGCCTATGCAAAAAATCGGATGTTTTATATGTTTCGTCCTGATACTGTTCCCGGGCTGTTCCGCACCGATTCCGTCCCGGTCTGAGTTTGTATTAGGTACGGTCTGTTCCATCAGCCTTTATGACCGCGGAAGGCAAAGTGTGTACCGGAAAATATTTGATCGCCTGCGGGAAATAGAAAATCTGATGAGCGCTAATATAGAGGATTCGGATCTGGGGCGGATTAACCGTGCCGCCGGTATTGAAGCTGTGGCGGCGCATCCGGATACCATTATGGTACTCAAACGTGCTATCCGCTTTGCGGAACTATCGGGCGGCGCCTTTGATCCCAGCATAGGTCCATTAGTAAAGCTGTGGGGCATTGGCTCTGACGCCGGGCGGATTCCTGAGGAACATGAAATAGCCGGGGTCCTCCCCCTGGTTAATTGGAAGGATATTGTTATTGACGAAGCCGCCTCCACAGTGTTTCTTAAGCAGCCGGGTATGGGCCTTGATCTGGGGGCTATTGCCAAGGGCTATGCTGCGGATGAAGCGGTAAGGATCATTCGGGCGGCCGGGATAAAACGGGCGCTCATCGACCTTGGGGGGAACATCCTCGCTTATGGCTCTAAGCGGGACCGCCGCCCTTGGCGGGTGGGGATTCAGAATCCCGTGGAGGGGAGGGGCGCCTATTTCGGTATAGCGGAGGTCGAAAACAAAACCGTGGTAACATCCGGCGTCTATGAGCGATTTTTCGAGTCCGATGGTAAGCGCTATCACCACATCCTTTCCACCCGGGACGGGTATCCGGTAGACCAGGGTCTCCTTTCGGTAACAATTATCGGCCATAGTTCTATGGACGCCGACGCCCTTTCCACGTCCCTCTTTGCCCTGGGTTATGAAAGGGGCAGTATCCTCCTGGAATCTCTGGATGATAATACGGTGGCCATCTTTGTTTTTGCGGATCTGAGCGTCCGGGGCACATCCGGAGCTTTTGAACAGTTTACCCTGACCGATGAGGATTTTAAGATAATGAGTAAGATTTTAAGATAAATGGTAGAAATTTGTGTATAATGGAGATATCTTTAATAGGTTCACTTGGAGGGAAGGATATGAAAAAAGGTAAGTGCCTGGGGTTATTCATCTCCCTTTTGCTTATTACCATGCTTGCGGCCTGTTCCGGACGGAATTCGGGAACTAAAACCGACGGGACCGGGGATATTACGGTGGTCTTTGTGCCAAAGGTTACGGGTAACGCTTTTTTTGAGTCCGCTAACGAGGGCGCCCAGAACTATGCCGCCAAAAACGGTTTTAAAATAAAATACGATGGGAGTCCCGAGGCGCTTATTGAAAAGCAGATTGCCATAATTGAGCAGGCCATTGCAGAGAAGGCCCGGGCCCTCTCTGTTTCCTCCCTGGACGCCAAAGCCCTGGATGGGGTGATGAAAAAAGCCATGGCCGCGGGCATCAAGGTAACAACCTGGGATTCGGATGTATCCGGCGACGCCCGTCAGATCATGGTTTCCCAGGGGACCCCGGATCAGCTGGGGAAAATGCTGGTGGAAATGGGGGCGAAAAGCCTGAACGGGCGGGGAATCAACCTGGACGGCCCGGTGTCCTATGTTTGGCATTATTCCCAGGCGACGGTAACGGATCAAAATTCCTGGCAGGCCGCGGGGGAACGGTACATCCGCGCCGCCTACCCAAGTTGGCAGAATGTAAACCCCGATAACTATTATAGTGGGCAGGACCCGGAAAAGGCCATCACCGTTGGGGAGGAGATCCTGAAAACTCACCCTGGCATCGATCTGATCATTTGTAACGATTCTACCTCCCTGCCGGGACAGGCCCAGGCAGCGAAAAACCTTGGTTTTAACGCAGGGAGTATAACTATCACCGGCTTTGCTTCACCAAACTCCATGCGGGCTTACTGCAAGGAAGGTATTCTGGAGCGATGGGGTCTTTGGGATTGTCAGATCCAGGGCGCCCTGGGCTGTTACTTAGCCTACTATCTGGCAACGGGAAAACAGCTGCGGGTGGGTGACCGGGTGGACGTGCCGGATATTGGTATCGTTGAGGTGATGCCTAATACGGTTCTGGATAGCGCGGCCTATACATCCGCAGATTCCGGGGTAGTACTCCTGCCGGCGCGTACGGAATTTACCATCAATAATGTAGATAACTATGATTTTTAGTTCTTCTGTCAGGGAGCTATGCTTCAATTTGTTTGTAAGCCTTCTCCTCGTTCTGGGTTTATCCGCCTGTTCAATAGGCAAACCCGGCGGAGACAAACTTCCGGATGGATATTTCACTGCGGCGGCTGCAGAATTTGACGCTCATGGTTGGAAGGAGTTCATCACAATTTATATTGATAATAACCGGATAGTAACCGTGGAGTACAATGCAAAGAACGCCAGTGGTTTTCTCAAGTCCTGGGATATGGAATACATGCGTCAGATGAACGCCGTAACGGGGAACTATCCCACCAAATACACCAGGGGGTATGCACAGGCCCTGCTAAACCGGCAGGACCCGAATAAAATTGATGCCATCGCCGGGGCTACGGATTCCTATAAATCCTTTAAGATTCTGGCCAGGGCAGTTATAGATCAGGCAAGGGCGGGGGATAAAAAAGTTGCCCAGGTCGAATTATCCGGCCGGTAGGGATAGGGGAATGAAACAGGAAAAAAGCATTACCACCAACATAGCCTTAACTGCGGTACTGGTAGTTATTATCCTTACCGTGAGCCTTGTATTAGTTATGGTCTATTTTATGAATTCTCTCACCGATACGATTCTGATCCGTGTGCTGCAAACCACCGCTAAAACGGCGGCGGAAAGCGTTGAGGGGAATCTGCATAACATGGCGGATCGCTTTTTTATGATCCGCAGTAACGCTATATTTTCCGAACAGTTTTCTTCCCGGCGTTCTGCGTTGGACCATGCCGCATCGGGCATTGAATTTGTATGGCTTGGTCTCTACCGGCCCGACGGCGTTCTCCAGGAGGGAAGTGAGAATTCTCCCCGCAGTATCTCCGGCCGGGCAATTTTTGATAAGATCCGTGAAACCCAGAACCTGGTAATTGATGATACATCCGTGGGCGCCAACGGCCTGGAAATCTCCATGGGCATTCCCCTCAACGGGGAGGTTGCGCCCTGGTATCTGGTGGGGAGTTACCGCTACGACGTTCTTGGGGATGTGCTGAACAATATTAATATCAATGCCCGGGGCGCCGCATTTATTATTAACGAAGAGGGAAATTTGGTTGCCCACCGGGATCTGGGCCGGGTCTTTAGCAAGGAACATATAACCCGCAGCCTTGGTTACGGTCAGGCAGTACAGGAAATTGTAGATCTGATGAAGCAGGGCCAGACCGGATCTGCCAGTATCGCCGGGGCCAATGAACGGATCTTCATAAGCTACGCCCCCATTAGGGGAACCCTTTGGTCCCTGGGCATCGAAGCTCCCCGTTTAGATTTTATAGCGCCCCTCAGGGTGGCAGTTATTGTAAGTGTTATCTTTTTGTTGGCGGCCATCGTTTTTTTCATCATAGTCTACAACGCCGCCCTCAGGCATATACTCACGACACCCCTTCGGCTTATTACGGAAAACGCCCGGGACCTTGCCCTGGGAAAATTTGACAATACCCTGCCCAAGGAAATTACCAAGCGGACCGACGAAATAGGCCGCCTGGGTTCCACCTTTATTTCTATGACCAAAACCATCCACTCGGCGATCCACGACATCCGCGGCCTTGCGGATACAGCCCGGGCGGGCTTTATGAATGACCGGGCGGACCCTTCCTCCTACCAGGGGGATTACCATCTCATCATCTCCGGAATAAATTCGATGCTGGACATCTTCTGCTCCCACCTCAACGCCATGCCCAATGCTCTGGCTTTGTTCGATGGTGAACGCAGATGTATCTACCTCAATCAAACCATGGAGGACATACTTAACCACCATCACTTCGATAAGAATGATCCCGCCCTGCTTTCCGCCATACTTGTAGCCGGCAAGGAGACCGGAACGGAATTTCTGGAAGCCCTGGCTTTTTCTCTCTTTACGGCGGGTACAAAAGTCGGGGATACCAGCCATGCCGAACTGGTCATCACCGACAGTGTTGGTGATGAACTGAGTTATAACATGACCCTGAGGCGCATCGGCAACGATCATGGCGCCGGGACGGACGCGCAATTCGGCTGTGTGATGATGATCCTTAGCGATGTTACCATGCTTGCCCGGGCGCGGATTGAAGCGGAGGCGGCCAGCAGCGCCAAGAGCAACTTCCTGGCTAACATGAGCCACGAAATGCGCACCCCCATGAATGCTATCATCGGCATGACATCCCTGGCAAAATCGTCCAACGAAATTGAGCGGAAAGATTATTGCCTCAATAAGATTGAAGGGGCCTCCATTCATCTCCTGGGGGTTATCAACGACGTTCTTGATATGTCTAAAATTGAAGCGAATAAATTTGATCTTTCTTATACGGATTTTAATTTTGAAAAAATGATCCAACGTGTAGTAAATGTAATCAATGCTAAAGTTGACGAGAGGCATCAGGACTTCAACGTACGCATGGACCCGAATATACCCCCATCGCTTATCGGAGATGCGCAGCGGTTAGCCCAGGTAATTACAAACCTTCTTTCCAACGCCGTAAAATTTACCCCGGAAGGGGGAACCATTAAACTTATCGCCTCCTTTATCAAGGAAGAGCAGGAAACCTGCACCATAAAGATTGAGGTAATCGATTCGGGGATAGGCATCAGCGAGGAACAGAAGGCCAAGCTCTTCGGCTCTTTCCAGCAGGCCGATTCAAGCATATCCCGGCGTTTTGGCGGAACCGGCCTGGGGCTTGCCATATCAAAACGGATCGTGGAGATGATGGGGGGCGGCATCTGGGTACATTCCAAGCCCGGTGAGGGTTCCACCTTCGGCTTTACATTCCAGGTTAAGCGGGGTGAGGAAATCCGGCAAAGCCTGTTGAAGGACGGAGTAAACCGGAACAACCTCCGCATCCTGGCGGTGGATGACGATCCGGATATCCGGGAGTCTTTTTCAGAATTTCTGCGTCAGTTTTCGCTTAAGGGGGATACCGCCGCCGGCGGAGAGGAGGCCATGGCTCTGATAGAGAAAAACGGCCCCTACGATCTGTACTTTGTGGATTGGAAGATGCCCGGTCTGGACGGCATCGAACTTTCCCGCCGGATCACGGCGGAAAATCCGGAAACATCGTCTCATAAGTCGGTAGTAATAATGATTTCCGCAGCGGAATGGACCTCCACTGAGGGGGAGGCGAAAAAAGCAGGGGTGGATCGTTTCCTTTCAAAGCCTCTGTTTCCTTCCACGGTTGCGGATATTATAAACGATTGTCTGGGCCAGGACAACGAGCATGTGGGTGAAAATTCCGCCATGGCGGATAGCTTCAAGGGATTCCGCCTCCTTTTGGCGGAGGATATTGATATCAACCGGGAGATCGTGATGGCCCTGCTGGAGCCGACGGAGCTTGAAATTGATTGCGCGGAAAATGGCGCCGAAGCCGTTGATATGTTCAAAAAAAATGCGGATAGCTACGATATGATATTTATGGATATCCAGATGCCCGAAATGGACGGCTACGAAGCTACCCGCCGTATCCGTGCCATGGATGAGGGCAGGGCAAAAAGTATTCCCATCGTGGCAATGACCGCGAATGTGTTCCGCCAGGATATCGAAAGATGCCTTGCCGCCGGTATGAACGATCATGTGGGAAAGCCCCTGGACTTTGACGAAGTATTAGCAAAACTGCGAAAATATCTACCTCAAGGATCTTCCGGCAAAGTCCTATGAAGCAGAAACAACCCTACACAATTATTCACGAAGACGATCATATTACGGCGGTAAACAAGGCTGCGGGTATTGCCGTAAGCGGAGATCGCTGGGACGAGTCCCGGGAACGGCTGGACAAACTGCTCGGAAGTTTTTATACGGGACCCATATTTATTGTACACCGCCTTGACCGGGACACATCGGGGATCATCGTCTTTGCCCGGGACGAAGACACCCACCGGTTTCTCTCCAAGGCCTTCGAATCCCGGGATGTGGAGAAAACCTACTGCGCCATAGTTCACGGACGGCCTCTGTGGGCGGAAACGGACTGTGATCTTGCGCTGGCTCCGGATGGAGACAAGCTGCACCGGACGGTTGTCGATAAACACCATGGGAAAAAATCCTTTACCCATTTCCGCCTTCTCCTTGCCGCCGGCGCCTATTCTGTTGTGGAAGCCCGCCCTGCCACCGGCCGTACCCATCAAATCCGGGTTCACCTGGCCAGCCTGGGCCATCCCGTGGTCTGCGACCCCCTCTACGGTTCCCGCAACAGCCCTAAGCCGGTATACCTATCGGGGTTCAAAAAAGGCTGGCGCGGCGACCCTCTGGACGAAAAGCCCCTCCTGGACCGCCTGGGCCTTCACGCCGCCGCTCTGAGCCTCCCGTACCCGCCCGGTGAAGACAACAAGCTCACCCTGCAGGCGCCGCTGCCCCGGGACATGGCGGCGTTGATTAAGCAGATGGAAAAAGCGGCGGGAACATCGATGAACCCCATAAATATTTATCCATAAAGAAAAAAGACTTGCCTTATGGAGACAACGAGGCGTATACAGGCCTATGCAGTTGGGTTTCTTTATACGTTTTTAATGTTTTCAACATATTCTATTGCAGTATTTACATCTTCCAAATTTGTTTCCATTTTATGCGGATATCGTATATCATTTGCAAACCTATTTAAGAAATTACATTTCGTTTTTATATTTTCAAAATTTTTATCCTTCTCAATACAAATACTATTCAGATAAACCAGATTATGAGTCCGTTCAGGTACAATATCATTGAAAATCAAAAAGCCCTTTAAATATTTTTCAACCGCTTGTGCACAAAGATAACAGATAATTTCATTATGCCTTCTAACAGATCCGTTCAATATATTTGCTGAGTCAAAATCATCATCAGCCATTATAAACCATTCGTTCACGTCCTTAATGTTCATAATAAATCATTTTCCCTTTTTGATAAATTGTTTTTTCAAGAATGTTTTCTTTTATCCTTTCATTAAAAATAGTTTCCCTGTTTAATAATAGATCAATAAAAAATATTTTTTTATCGCCTAAATCGCCTATTATTTTTGCATAAATTTCAGATATATTAACAATATTATCAGGTATTACAATATAAATATCAACATCACTCTTTTCTGTTGGCATTCCATACGCATAGGATCCAAAAAGATATATATATTTTGCCGGTACAAATTTGAGGACAGATTCTTTAATTACATTTGTCATTTCTACAATATTAGCCATAAGACTTACCTATTATTTTGGTATAATCCAAGAATTTATCTATGTCAAGTGTATGATTCTTCATATTTGATAATTATTTTGAGAAAAAATAGTTACTCTTTCTAAGGTTTATTTCTACCAACAAATTGTCCATTCCCTAATAAAAAGTCTATTACCTTCTATCGTTGCGCCTTGGCGACATCACAGATCCGCCGGGCCATTTTTTCCAGTGATACCTGCTCCTGCACATGCCCCAGTTCAAAGGCCACCCGGGGCATACCGTAGACCACCGCCGATGTTTCATCCTGGCCCAGGGTCATTCCGCCTTCCTTGTAGATGGTCCCTAACTGCGCCGCGCCGTCCCGGCCCATGCCGGTCATGATTACCCCCAGGGCGTGGTTTTGATATACCAACGCTACCGATGCGAAGAGCACATCCGCAGAGGGACGGTGTCCGCTTACCAGGGGCGCGTCGGAAAGGTGGGCAACTACTGCGCCGTTACGGCGTTCAACTTCCAGGTGCTTATTTCCCTGGGCAATGAGGATGCGTCCGGGGAGTATGGCGTCCCCATCTTCGGCTTCCTTTACATCCAGGGGACAGAGCCGGTCGAGACTCTTGGCGAATTCGTTGGTAAAGCCCTGGGGCATATGCTGGACCACTACAATGGGTACCTTGAGGTCCTTATCCAGGTTTGCAAAAACTATCCGCAGGGCATCGGGCCCGCCGGTGGAGATGCCTATGGCGACAATTTCTGTCTTTGCGGGTTTGCGTACCGGAACCAGCGGCTTAGCTGAGCCGGAGACCCCCAGGATGGAGCTTATCGAGCCGGGTTTGGCGCTGGTCAGGGGGGTAATGGTTTTCGCGGTGAAGTCAATGGCGGGGACCACCTTCCTGCCCTGGCTGCGCCGGTATTGGCCGCCATAGCCCAGGAGCATCCCCACCAGGGTATCCTTTACGGTGTGGATATCTTCGGAAACCGAGCCCGAAGGTTTCTGGATAAAGTCACTGGCCCCGAGTGAGAGGGCCTCCATGGTGATCTCAGCGCCCCGGGCGGCAATGGAGGAAAGAATGACCACCGGGATGGTGATCCCCAATTTTTTCCGCTCCTTGAGGAATTCGATGCCGTTCATTTCCGGCATTTCCAGGTCCAGAACAATAATATCCGGATTAACCCGGGGTATTTTTTGCAGGGCGAAGACCCCGTTCATGGCTTTTTCGGCGATGACCAGCCCCGGTGTGGCCTCAATCATCCTGCCAATGAGGTTACGCATCAGCGCCGAATCATCAACAATTAATACCGCAACATCTTCAGCCACAATCTACTCCTATAAAAAGGCCCGCATCGTCCCTAGATCCATTTCCTGTATAGGGTTGCCCACTGGGTCTTTACAAATTCAAATTTGGTATTCATCCCAAAGAGGGATTCCGAATGACCGATAAAGAGGAAGGCCTTGGATGCCATGGAATCCCAGAACCGGTTTACAACCCCGGCTTGGGTAACCTCATCAAAATAGATGATTACGTTCCGGCAGAATATGATGTCCAAATTGCGCTGACCCGAATCGTTTTTTAGATTGTGATAGTCAAAACGTATTTTAGACATGATTTCCGCCTTGACCTTATAGCCCCCGGCAACCTTGTCAAAATACTTTTTCAGGTAATTTTCGGGGATGCCCTCTATCCGGCTGTCGGCGTAAAACCCTTCCTTACCGGTCATGAGGCATTTTAGGCTGATATCGCTGGCGACTATCTCAAATTTCCAGGGCGGCGGCAGGATTTCAGTTAAAAGCATGGCGATAGTATAGGGTTCTTCTCCGGTAGAACAGCCGGCGCTCCAGATTTTGATGGTAGTATTCCCCGTAGCCTTTTTTATATTCATCAATTCCGGGATAACATGATGTTCCAGGGCGTCAAAATGGGCTTGATTGCGGAAGAACCGGGTTAGATTGGTGGTAACCGAGTCGAGAAAGCCCTTGAGTGCTTCCTTATCCTTGGAAATGGTACTGAAATAGGACGTCAAAGTTACCCCAGGAGCATTCCTGAGCCGTTCTTTGAGCCTACCTTCCAAGATTGAGCGGTTTGTTTTCGTAAAGTTGATACCGCTCTCATTATAAATAAGATCACGATACCGCTCAAAATCGGCATCCGTTAAAACAACCTCATCTGCCATATACATTATAGTAAGGGTTGTATGAAATAGTGTCAATTATTCATTTAGTAATATACGAGAAAACTGCCTAGTATCTTTATTGATGGCGGGGATTTTAGCGGCAGCGTTGACTAATGCGTACCGCATCGGGATAATAGTTTTACATGAATAAGTATATTTTTGTCACCGGAGGCGTGTGTTCAAGCCTTGGGAAGGGGGTTGCGGCCTCCTCCCTTGGAGCCTTGCTTGAAGGACGGGGGCTTAATGTCCGGATGATCAAGTGCGATCCCTATATCAACGTGGACGCCGGGACCATGAGCCCCTACCAGCACGGGGAAGTCTATGTAACCGACGACGGCGGGGAGACGGACCTGGATCTGGGGAATTACGCCCGTTTTACCTCCGGGCCCCTTTCCCGGGCCAATTCCATCACCACCGGTCAAGTTTATGAGTCGGTGATCCGCAAGGAGCGGGAAGGCCGCTACCTGGGGCGCTGTGTTCAGGTTATCCCCCATATCACCGACGAGATAAAGAGCCGGATTTTGGCGGTTTCCAAGGAAGACGCCGATACTGATGTGGTAATCGTGGAGATCGGCGGTACCGTGGGGGATATTGAGTCCATCCCTTTTCTGGAAGCAGCCCGGCAGCTTATTCATGAAATGGGCCGGGCCAACGCCCTTTCGGTACATCTTACCCTGATCCCCGAGGTGGGGGAGGGGGAACTGAAGACCAAACCCACGCAGCACTCCGTAAAGGCCATGCAGGAGCAGGGGATTCAGCCGGAGGTGCTGATCTGCCGGGCGCCGGTATTGCTGGACGAGGCCACCCGCAGGAAGATAGCTCTTTTTACCAACGTAGAAAGCGATGCGGTATTTACTTCCTATAATGTGGACACTACAATTTATGAGGTACCCCTGATCTTTTTCGATCAGAAGCTGGATCAGGTGGTGCTCAAGAAGCTGGGGGTCGAAAGCAGGCACGCCAACCTGAAACCCTGGTACTCCATGATGGAGCGTTTTGAGGCCCGGAGCGGAAAGGTCCGGATCGGTATTGTGGGCAAGTACATGGACCTCCACGATTCCTATAAGTCGGTGTTTGAAGCCCTATTCCATGCGGGCCTGGAGAACCGGATTGAGGTGGAACTGGTTAAGATAGACTCCTCTCTATTAGAAGAAAGCGAGGATGCCGATGCACTTTTGGGTCCCTCCGCAGCAGGAGGGGGGGTAGACGGCATACTGGTACCCGGGGGCTTTGGCCAGCGGGGTATTAACGGCATGGTTAAGGCCGCCGCTTGGGCCCGGACCCACAAGCTTCCCTACTTCGGTATATGCCTGGGGATGCAGATCATGGTGATAGACTGGGCGCGGAATGTCCTGGGCTGGGAAGATGCGGATTCCACGGAATTCAACCAGGATACTAAGCATCCGGTGGTGAGCCTTCTGGAGGATCAGGTGGATGTAAAGAACTACGGCGGTACCATGCGGCTTGGGAAATGGGCGTCCGTACCGGAACCTAATTCCAAGTTTTTCGAGGCCTACAAGGAGAAGATCGTCTCCGAACGCCATCGGCACCGCTATGAGTTTGCCAACAACTTCCGCAAGGCGATGATCGATTCGGGGCTCGCGCTTACGGGCTTTACCGAAGACAAGAGCTTGGTTGAAGCGGTTGAGTGGTCGGATCACCCCTGGGGCCTGGGTGTCCAGTTTCATCCGGAGTTTAAGTCCAAGCCCACCGCTGCCAGCCCACTGTTCCGGGATTTTATTGCCGCGGTGAAAAAAGTTAAAGAGACCAAAGAATGAAGAATAGCCGCAGAGGACACAGAGGGAAGAACGCAGAGGACACAGAGGGAAGAAAAGAAAAAAAGGGGGAGCGGCACACCCGTTTTACTGCGTTCTCTTCTTTCTGTATTTTTATTCTTCTTGTCTCCTGTACCTTCGATTATGGTGACGAAGTCTCCGAAAATGAGGATCTTCCGGATATTGTCATGGGGAACGTGGAGTATGTCCGGGTTCGGGATGGGGATCCGGTGGTGCGTTTTCGCGCTCAATTAGCGGAACGATACGAAAACCGGCAAACCATGGAACTGCAAAATTTTTCCTTTGAACAGTTTTATGCCCATGGGGATGAGATAAATGCCACCGGTAGGGCGGGGAACGCATTGGTGGAGCTTGAGTCGGGGAATATACAGCTGGGGAATAGTATTATTATTTCAGTGGATTCCGAAGATATCACCATAGAAACGGAAAATCTTTCCTGGGAGGATGAAAAACGGATCCTCGCCGGCAGGGATGAGGATACGGTGGTGGATATACAGCGCTCCGATGGTACCCTTTTTTCCGGCCGGGGCTTCACTGCCGATGCCCGGAGCAGAACCTGGGTATTTAACGGCGGGGTAGAAGGAATCTATATCGATACAGAAGACGATGATGACGAGGAAGCCGAAGCCGAGGAAGTCTCAGAAGAGCTTGGAGAGGAAGTTCCCGCAGAACTGATGGAAGAGGGCGGCGATACTGCCGGAGAGATCCTGTGAGTATAAAACTTGTTACTCTGGCCCTGGTTACAGCGGCAATCATCCTTCCTGTGGGGGCCGATACTTTTTCCTTTAAGGCTGACCGTATGTCCGGGGGCCGGGCTGCGGGGAAAGAGATTACCATGCTTACGGGAAACGCCGAAGTACGATCCGACAATCTGGTCCTCAAGGCCAACCGGATAGAGCTTCAGGGGGATGATAATCAATTTGTTGACTGTTCCGGCGATGTCTGGGGCATGGAGGAGGAAAAGAACATCCTCTTTCAGACCGATCGCCTGCGCTACGACCGGAAACTCAAAATAGCCCGGCTGGAGGGCAATTCCACCCTGGAGGATAAGGAGAACGAGATCGTCGCCAAAGGCCGCTTTATCGAGTATGATGACAAAAAGGAGATTTCGGTATTCCAAATCTCTGTACGGCTCTTTAAGGATGAACTGGTATGCCGGTCTGAATATGCGGTGTATCGCCGGCAGGCAAAATTACTGGATCTTACGGGATTCCCCGTGGTCTTTAAGAAAAGTGATGAATTCAGAGCCGATAGGATCCGGGTAGACCTTGATACGGATGATGTGACCATGGAAGGTTCTGTTTCCGGCTCGATTAAGGAAAAAGAAAAAGAGAAAACCGAAGAACCGGCGCCGGTATCGGGTGAGGAATAGCGCCCCATGGGTACCGAAACCGCACATGTTTTAAACGTTACGGATCTTCATAAAAAATTCGGCGCCAAGGAAGTGGTCCGGGGGGTCAACTTTTCCATGCATAACGGAGAAGTGGCGGGGTTGCTGGGGCCGAACGGCGCCGGAAAGACCACCATATTTTATATGATCGTGGGTTTCTATAAACCTACCAAGGGAACCGTAACGTTAAATGGGGATGATATTACCGAAAAACCCATGTACCGCCGGGCCCGCTTGGGAGTTGCCTACCTTCCCCAGGAGGCCTCCATCTTTCGCAAGCTCACGGTGGAGCAGAATATCAGGGCCATCCTGGAAAGCCGTAAGGATATCAATAGGGAACAAAAGAAAGCCCGCTTGGAAGCCCTGCTGGATGAGTTCGGCATTGCCCGTATTCGTTCCCAGTTTGGTTATACCCTTTCCGGCGGCGAACGGCGGCGTACCGAAATCGCCCGGGCCCTGGCGACGGAGCCTAAGTTTCTGCTCCTGGACGAACCCTTCGCGGGTATCGATCCTATAGCGGTTTACGAAATCAAGCAGATAATCCGCCGTCTGGCGGAAAAGGGTATAGGGATCCTCATTACGGACCACAATGTCCGGGACACCCTGGAAATAACCACCGAGGCCTTTATCATAGCCGATGGTACCATAGTTGCCCAGGGGGACCGGGAAGTGATTCTGGCCAATGAGATGGTACGGGAAGTCTACCTGGGCAGCGAATTCAAAATGTAACGCCGGTCAACCTTGACAGACGGTAAAACTAGGGACACAATCAATTATTCTAATTCTGCATGTATCAAGAGAGGTTGTTATGGATCAGAATTACCCTGAAGTAAAACTTGGATTAATCGCAGTATCCAGGGATTGTTTTGTGCGTTCCCTTTCCGAGAATCGTCGGAAAGCCCTTGTCGAAGCCTGTGTAAAACGCGGCATTTCGGTATACGAAGCGAAAACCACCGTTGAAAATGAAAAGGATGTCCTTAAGGCGGTGGATGAAGTAAAAAATTCCGGTTGTAATGCCCTTATCGTATTTTTGGGGAATTTTGGCCCTGAAACTCCGGAAACCCTCATTGCCCGGTTTTTCTCCGGGCCGGTGATGTACGCCGCCGCCGCTGAAGATACCGGTAAAGACCTTACCAATGGCCGGGGCGACGCCTACTGCGGAATGCTCAACTGTTCCTACAACCTGGGGCTGCGGAAGCTCAAGGCGGTGATTCCCGAATATCCCGTGGGTACGCCGGATGATATCGCCCTTATGGCGGCGGATTTTGTTCCCGTTGCCCGGGCCCTCCTGGGCCTTGCTTCCCTGAAGATCATCAGTTTTGGCCCCCGGCCCCAGGATTTCTTTGCCTGTAACGCTCCCATCAAGGGGCTCTACGATATTGGGGTGGAGATCGAAGAAAATTCCGAGCTTGACCTTCTGGTAGCCTACCGGGCGCATAAGGACGATGCGCGCATACCCACCGTGGTCAAGTCCATGGCGGATGAGCTTGGCGCGGGCAACCGGTATCCGGATATACTTCCCCGGCTTGCCCAGTTTGAGCTTACCCTGCTGGACTGGGCGGAGGAGCACCGGGGTTCCCGGAGCTATGTATCCTTCGCTAATAAATGCTGGCCCGCTTTCCCCACGGAATTTGGTTTTGAGCCCTGTTATGTCAATTCCCGGCTGACCGCCCGGGGTATCCCCGTGAGCTGCGAGGTAGATATCTACGGTTCCCTCAGCGAATACATAGGCGCCTGCATCAGCCATGATGCGGTTACCCTGCTGGATATCAACAATACCGTCCCCCGGGATCTGTATGAAGGGGCTATTAAGGGGAAGTATCCCTACGGGCTCAACGATGTGTTCATGGGCTTCCACTGCGGTAATACTCCCCGCTGTAAGCTCCGGAACGAAGACAATACCGCCCTTAAGTTCCAGCTGATCCAGAACCGGCTGCTGGAAAAGGGCGGGGAACCCGACGTTACCAGAGGGACCCTGGAGGGGGACATCGCCGCGGGGGATATCACCTTCTACCGGCTGCACGCCAACGCCGACGGCGCTCTTCAGGCCTATATAGCCCAGGGGGAGGTCCTTCCACCGGCTACCAATTCCTTTGGCGGCATCGGCGTATTCGCTATCCCCGATATGGGACGGTTTTTCCGCCATGTACTCATCGAAAAACGCTTCCCCCACCATGGGGCGGTGGCTTTTGGCAGGTACGGCAAGGCCCTTTTCACGGTTTTTGACTATCTTGGGGTACCGGAGATACACTATAACCAGCCCAAAGGGTTGTTATATCCCCGGGAAAACCCCTTCGCCTAAAACCGGTAACGGGTCTTTTCACGATTTTTACCTTCCCCTTGACAAATTCGGTCTTCCGGGTGTATCATAAGGCGTACTTTAATACTCATCGGTAAGGGGTCAACAATGCCTTGGATAATTTGGCTTATCCTCCCTCTTGCCGGGTTAACCTTAGGCTGGACTATAAGATGGCTGTATGCCAGATTTCAACTTACGGCATCGGAGCAACGCGCCGAACGTATAAAACAGGATGCGATAAAGGAAGCTGACGCTAAAAAGAAGGAGATTCTTCTTGAAGCAAAAGAACAAGTTATCCGCGATCGGAACCAGCAGGAAAGGGAGACTCGGGAACGCAGGGGTGAACTGCAGCGATACGAAAAACGTGTCTTGCAGAAAGAAGAAACTGTAGATAAGAAGACAGCTCAGATAGAGAAAACCGAACAGCTTCTGGCTGATATGGAACAGTCCCTACAAGTCCGGGGCGAAGCTCTGGAGAAGGAAGAAGAGCGGTACCGGGCGGAACTGGAACGAATTTCCGGGCTTACCGTGGACGAAGCGAAGGCCCTCATCATCCGGGATATGGAAAATGAGGCCAGGCATGATGCCCAGGGGCTTATCAACAAGATTGAGCAGGAGGCCAACCTTTCCGCGGAAAAGAAAGCCCGGGATGTGTTAGTTGCCGCTATTCAACGGCTGGCTACGGATGTTACCGGCGAGGTGACTGTAGCCACCGTCACCCTTCCCAACGACGAGATGAAGGGCCGGATCATAGGGCGGGAAGGGCGGAACATCCGTACCCTGGAAACCCTGACCGGGGTAGATATCATCATCGATGATACTCCGGAAGCGGTGGTTATTTCCTGTTTTGACCCGGTACGCCGGGAAATTGCTAAAATTGCCCTGGAACGGCTCATCACCGACGGACGGATCCATCCTGCCCGTATTGAAGAAATTGTTACCAAGGTTACCAAGGATATATCCCAGAAGATCTTCGAAGAGGGCGAGAAGGTGCTTTTCGACCTGGGGATCCACAATATCAACCAGGAAGCTATCCGCGCCCTGGGGCGGCTCTATTTCCGCACCAGCTACGGCCAGAATGTACTCTCCCACTCCAAGGAAGTGGCGGTTATTGCGGGCATCTTAGCCGCGGAGATCGGCGCCAACCGGGAACTGGCCAAGCGGGGGGCGCTGCTCCACGATATCGGTAAGGGGATTGAGAGCGATTCGGACCTGAACCACGCGGAGATCGGCATGGACATGGCCCGGAAGATGGGGGAGGACCCGCGGATTATCAACGCCGTAGGGAGCCACCACAACGATATAGAACCATCCTGCATCGAATCGGTGCTGGTCCAGATTGCCGACGCAATTTCTGCGGCCCGGCCCGGCGCCCGGCGGGAAACCCTGGACAATTACGTTAAGCGGCTGGAAAACCTGGAAAATATCGCCACGGGCTTTACCGGGGTGGAAAAGGCCTTTGCCATACAGGCAGGGCGGGAACTGCGGATCATCGTCAACAACGAGGCGGTGAACGACGAGCAGTCCAGGGATCTGGCTAAACAGATTGCCAAGAAGATTGAAAACGATCTGCGTTATCCCGGAAGGATACGGGTAACGATTATCCGGGAAACCAGGATCACCGAATACGCAAGATAGGACTTAATCTCCATTTAGTACCGAAGATACTAAATGGAGATTAATTGAATCCTCCTCGAAAATTTCCGTAAAAAGAATAAATTTTCCCGAAATACTAAAGCATATTTCCCTCTCATGTCATCTCCACTATAAGGAGTATGAAAATGAGTATAAATACTGATTCCAGTAAGACCATCGAAGAGACCAGCGGGAAAAAACGGGTCCAGCTTACCCCCGAAGACAAGCCCCTGGACATTACCCGCGATCCGGTTTTTAAGGCCGTGCTGACCCGTGAAACCCCAGCCTCCCGCCATGCCCTGCGCTTCCTCGTCTCGGCTGCCATAAACCAGCAGGTAACTGTTATTTCCGTTATCGTCAACGAGCCCCCGGTCAACGATATCCGGAATCGCCAGATCCGTTACGATATTTCCGTCAGATTTAACAACGGTAATTTAGGCAATATCGAGATGACCGTGCACCCCAATACGAATAAGCACCTACGGCAGGAGTTTTTTCTTGCCCGGCTCTTTACCACCCAGAATATCAAGGGCACGGATTACGACTACACCGACCTCCGTCCCGCCTACCAAATTTCCTTCCTGGGAACGAACTTCTATGAGGACAATGCTCTGGTCCACCGGTTCGAATATTATGACAAGGAAAATAACTTGTCATTCAACGGCCTGACCTCTATAATTGATATAGAACTGATAAAAGCGGAACAGTTCCTGACAAAACCGGTTTCTGAAATGACGCCTATAGAACGGTGGTCGGTATTTTTCCGGTATGTCCAGGACCCAATGCGGCGGAATTTGATCAACGAAATACTAAATTACGATGAAGGAGTAGCCATGGTGACAACGGAACTCTTAACGGTAAGCGAAGACGATATAATGCGGGCGCGGCTCGAGAGCGAGCTCAAGAACGAGCTGGATTGGCAGGACGGTATTGTAAGCGCGAAACGGGCCGGATATAAGCAAGCTGCGATAGAATATGACGGGATACTCCGGAAAAAAGATACAGAAATCCGGAAAAAAGACGAGGAAATCCAGGCTTTGGAACAAGCAGAACAGGAACGACAGCGGCAAGCGGTCAAAAACCTGCGGGGCTTAGGTCTAAGCGATGAACAAATCGCCGCAGCTCTTAATCTTTGTTTGGTTGCCGGGTAGAGTTTAGCTTAGAGGGCGAAGTATCTTCCTTCTGAGAGGAGATCTGAGATTCAATACAGATGTTCCTGTAGCCAATGATGAATTAATTCTGCGATAACATCGCTGTTTTTCTCCAGCATCATCATATGACCGTTACCATGGATGCCCTTTTCCGCAAGAGGTACAAAATCAACGGATACTCCCGCCTGTTTGAGGAATGCCGCAGTCAGATGATCAAACGGAGAATGATAGGAGGCTTCGCCGGTGATTAAAATCACCGGGATACCCTCAAGATTTACTAACTTGCCCGCCGGTTCCGGTTGAAGCCATGCTGTGGTATCATTCACATCCGGAGGGCAGAACTTATCTTCCCTGCGCCATTCCGGCATCCGCAGTTCAGGGTGATAAGCCAGGGGAATATCCGCGATGCCATAGGGACGCTGTTTGCCGCTGGAAATACTTATGCCTCCGAAAGGAGGACCCGAAGGTTCCAGGGCGGCTATTGCCTTTACGTGTTCAGGGTATAAATCCGCAATTGCCCAGCCATAGGGTCCGGCCATGGAATGGGTGATTAGCACCGCCGGCCCTGTACGTTTTAGCAGAGCTGCGCCTGCATCCTGTACCAGTTTCTGTTGATAAGCCGGCGTTACATATTCAACCTGGGCGGAACAAAGTTCATCGTAGTTTTTATCATAACCCCGCTCATCCCGTTCTTCCGCCCCAGGCCACTGGGTGTGCAGACCGGCGGCAGGCCAATCGCCCTTATGGTCCGCAAAATAACAATGGGTCAAATCCGCCGACATACGGATCAGCGGACCATCCATATCTGGGTGATAGGCGGATCTGCCCCGGGCCGGTACATCCACTACAAAAACTGTATATCCCATGCGGAGAAATACATCAAGCCAGCCCATACGCCCATCCGGGGTCCCCATCCAGTTAACGCCGGTTTGGCCCCCGCCGTGGAACAGAATAAGCGGATACGGCTCGCTGCTTACAGAAGGGATATAAACTTCTACATACATTTGGCCATATTTAAAATGGCGGATACTATCATCTTCGTGGTACTTTCCACCGGTATAAAAGAAGCCCCGCGCACCAAGATGTTTCTGGCTATATACGGGAATATCGCCAGGCAGATGATACGGGGCTATCTGCATTAATTAAGCCTTCTTCTTTTTAAAGATCGACATGATAAAATCACCAAAGAAAGTCCAAATAAGAATGGCCAGGATAACGATAAATACAATAAGGGTAAAAGGATCCCCGATGAAAATCGCGTAAGAACCTCTGGAAATCTGCAGCGCCCGATGAAAGTTGTTCTCCGCAATGGGACCAAGAACCATACCAAGGATAAGGCATTGTATGGGCCATTTATTTTTAAAGAGAACATACCCAATCAGACCAAAAATCATGGTGATTACTATGTCCAGCACTTCCTTCCGGACTGCAAAGGCGCCGGCAAAACAGAGTATCAGGACTACAGATACCAGCAAGGCGTTAGGGGTCTTGGTAACCAGTGCAAACTGTTTAGCCAACACGGATCCTAAGATGAAGAAGACAACCTGCGCGAATATCATTCCCAAGAAGACGGTGTAAACCAGGGTGCCGCCGGAAGAGAAGAAGGAAAGGCCCGGCCGCAGTCCGTGAAGCGAAAGCGCCGCAAGGAAAATGGCCGAGGTAGCGCCGCCGGGGATGCCGAGTGAAAGAGCGGGTATCAATTCTCCGCTGACACAGGCGTTACAGGCGGCTTGAGGAGCAATTACTCCGCGCACATTTCCTGTCCCGAAGGTTTTCGCCTCCTCTTCGCCGGCTAATTTCTGTTCAACTATGTAGCCCATAAAGCTCGCAATAGAAATGCCGATTCCGGGCATAATGCCTACCAATACTCCCAATATGCTGGAACGTACAGTGGTGAACCAGTGTTTTACGTTTGTCAGGAGTCCTTCAACAAGGCCATTTCCCAGTTTATAATCCCCGGAGATCGTACTGTTATCTTCGGACATCATTATTACCTGGGACATGGCAAACAAGCCAATGGTGGCGGACACAAAGGGGATGCCATCCATGAGAAAGTCGCTGCCAAAGTTAAAACGGCGGGAGCCGGTTATAACATCCGTTCCTATGGTAGTTATGATGAGGCCGAGGCAGCCGAGGATCAAACCCTTAGCGGTATCACCCTTGCCCACGGTGGCTACCAGGGAGAGGCCCAGAAGGGCCATCATGAAGAACTGGGCCGGACCGATGAGGAGTGCAATGTTTGACAGTTTAGGAGCAATGAAGATAAGCGAAAATACTCCGATTAGCCCGCCAACCAGGGAGGCGCCCGCAAGGGCTCCGAGGGCATAAGATGCCCTTCCCTTCTTTGTCAACGGGTAACCATCAAAGGTCAGGGCCACCGCTCCGGGACCTCCGGGAACATTTATCAGGATCGATGTTATGCCTTCACCGTAGGCGGTGGAGGCATAAACCGCGGAAAGCAGAATCAGTGCCGAATCCGCAGGCAGTCCAAAGGTAAATGGCAGGAAAAGAGCGCAGGCAAAGGTGGGACCCAAGCCCGGAAGTATCCCGATTACCAATCCCGCAACGGACCCGAAGATAAGGTAAAAAAGGTTAATTAGAGAAAAAAGATTTGCAAATGCTTGACCAATAAATTCCATATTCATTTAGGTTTCTCCTTTTCTATCCGAACATTTGAAATACAAGTCCGACTGGCAAAGAAATATGAAAAAGATAGGTAAAGGAAAAGTAAATTGCCAGGGAACTGATAATTGCCACCGGTATGACGACAATATATTTCTTGTAGTGGAGGATGGATGGTATTACCAGCATTATTATTATAGATGAAACCGCAAAGCCCAGAATAAGGAATAGTATAAAATATACAACCGCCACAATCAGGGTAATATAAATGGGCAACCCCTTCTTCCCGCCGGACTTGGTCATTTCTTTCCAGTCTTTTTCTTTTTTCTCTGCGGATTCATCACCGGCGGCTTTTTTAGCAAGGGCTTTTTCTTTAAAAAGGCCAAGAATAAAAACCAGGGCGCAAAGTATAATACCCGAAGTACAGACGAGCTTAGGCATCAGGCCCGCCGTTCTTGTGAGCCCTAAACTCTGCTGTAATATAATGCCAAAAAACAAAACCAATACAATTAAAAAAATTCTATCGACTAAAAACTGTTTCTGTTTCATGGAAGCTCCTTCATTAACAAGTCCGTAGTAAGCGCCGTGGCACAAGCCACGGCGTAGTAAGATACAACGGTCTTTTACTTGGACAGGGCCTGAATATCCGGCGCTACAATGATCGCTTGTTTATAGATATTACCTGCCAGGTTTTTAAAATCCGCCGGACCTAAATAGACCACCGATGAACCAAGGGATTCCGACTGGGCAATAAATTCAGGATTTTTGCAGACCCGCTCACCGGCCGCGGCCAGGAATTTTACGGTTTCCGCATCCATTCCCGGAGGCGCGATGAGGCCGACGCATACATCCATCACGGCGTTTGGATAACCCATTTCTTTAGCGGTAGGAGCATCGGGGAAAGCGGGATGCCGATCAGCGCCAACCACCGCTATAACCCGTATCCTCTTTTCATCACTAAGCTGTTTCAGGGCTACCACATTTCCAACCCCGCAGTCCGTATGGTTCCCCGCAACCGCCACTGCAGCTTCACTGCCGCCGTCGAAAGAAACGTACTCGAATTTTATGCCGGCAGCTTTTTCAAGGAGGATAAGGGCCATATGCCCGTTTGTGCCAATCCCTGATCCTGCGCAGGTAAGTTCCTTAGCCTTAGCCGCCGAAACCAGATCGTTGATGGTCTGATAGGGCGAATTATAGGGTACGAAAATGCCGTTGTAATCCGCGCCGGTAATGGTGTTGATGTAGGTGTATTCCAGGGATTTGAATTCACCGCCCTTGGTGAGTTCCCCCAGAACCGCCGATGGGAAGGGAGTAATTTCCAGGGTTGTTCCGTCGGGCTTTGCCTTAAAGGTTGTATTATGGGATCTGTTACCGCCGCCGCCTTCCAGATTTTCAATAATAACCGTAGCTTCTACTTCCCTTGAAAAGTAGGTTTGAAAGGTACGGGCCACAATATCCGTACTGCTTCCAGCCCTGTGGGGAATATTAATGGCAATGGTTTTCCCCTTTACGGGATTAACCGCCGCTGCCGGCGCCGCTGTCCCTCCGGTACTTCCGGTATTCTTGTTTTTCCCGCCGCAGGCAATTAAACCTACAACAGCCGCTAATAAAACCGCGAGCTTCAGCACATTCTGAAACTTTTTCATAAACCGATCTCCTCCTCGCATTATCTGCGAAAAAACATTATTTAGCTGCAAGAGCTTTTATATCGTCAACTACAATTAATGCCTGGCCGTAAATTGTTTCTCCCAAGGCTTTAAATTCTGCTGGGCCGAGATAAGAAACCGTTGAACCGATGGATTTAGCTTGGGCGACAAATTCAGGGTTGGTACAAACTACTTTAGAAGCATCCGCTATGAACTGTACCAGGGCGGGATCCATTTTCGGCGGAGCAATAAGCCCCATACATACATTCATCACTGAATTATCATATCCTAATTCCTTTGCCGTTGGGGCATCCGGAAATTCGGGCTGCCTCTCAGATCCAAACACTGACAATACGCGTATCTTTTTATCCTCCGCAAGCTGTTTGCACACCACTACATTTCCCATACCGCAATCCGTATGCCGCCCTGCCACTGCAACCGCCACCTCGCTTCCTCCGTCAAAGGTGACATATTCGAATTTTATGCCCGCCGCCTTTTCAAAGAGGATAAGATTCATATGACTGTTAGTGCCGATTCCCGGGCCGGCGCAGATTATATCCTTTGTTTTTGCCGCAGCGATCAGATCTTCCAAGGTCTTGTAGGGGGAATCATAGGGTACAAATATATTATTGTAGTCTCCCCCGGCGATGGTATTGATATAGGAATATTCCAGGGACTTAAATTCGCCACCCTTGGTAAGTTCTCCCAGAGCGATTGATGGAAAAAGGCTTATCTCAAGGGTTAAGCCGTCCGGAGCGGCCTTGTAAGTTGCATTATGCGACTTATTACCGCCGCCGCCTTCAAGGTTTTCAATAATTACCGTGGCGCCCAATTCCTTTGCAAAATAGGGCTGAAATGTACGGGCCACTATATCCGTCGTACTTCCCGCTTTATGGGGAATATTGATAGTTATAGTTTTCCCTTTAAGGGAAATCACACCGCCTGAACTAGTGTCTGCGGCAGTTTTTTTACTTCCACCGCAGGCAATAAAGCTCAGAATTACCAACGATAAAACCGTCTTACAAAAAACAGATAGAAACTTTTTCATACACGATCTCCTTAAAAAAATTAATTAAGATAATCCTCAATACGCAGTTTGTTCAGCATATCAATGGGTACTTCACAAACTTCAGGGAAGGGTTCTCCGAAGGGCTTGGTGGCGTCAATGCCCATCTTCGCCGTTACCGGCCGTTTTGAATCCACCGTAGGATCAAGGCTTGCTCCTCTGGCGCCGGGGATGATGAAAGTGCTTTTGTCCGGTTGTGTCCTGGTTGCCACGGCCCACAAAACTTCACTGTCATTAAATATGTCCACATCCTCATCAACTGCTATCACATACTTAATATGCTGGTCGCAGACAAATGCCGCCATAATCGCGTCTCTGGCTTCGCCGGCTACTTGCTGTTTTAACGAGAAGTAACAAATGTACCGTCCGACGCCTGCGGGGGTCATGTGTACCGCTTGTATTCCCGGGGCAACCTGGCGGACTTTGTCAAAGATAACCGCTTCCTTGGGTATGGCGCCGATAAGAAAATGTTCCGCATGGCCTACGAAGAGGGATTGGAAGTAGGCGTCCTTCCGCATAGTAATGGCAGTGATACGGGTAAGAGGATCTTCGTGGGAAAAAATCTGCCCTCCCCGTATATCCTTGTAATACCGGGTATGCTCTCCCAGGGGACCTTCCACCGCTTTTTTATCGTGCAGCACATACCCCTCTATGACTATTTCCGCATCCGCGGGGACCAGAAAGTCCTCTCCCAGAGTTTCGGAGGGAACCAGCCGTAATGCTTCTCCCATGGCGCCGGAAATTATCTCGTACTCATCGGTACCATAACCGCCTTCCCACTGGCTGCCCAGGAAAAAGGACGGATGGTGGCCTATCACTATGGCAAAGGGCGCCTCTATTCCTTCGTTTATGTACTCCCGGATTATCATGCCTGAATGATGATGTGGTTCCGCATGAACAGCGGTGGTACGCGGCCCCTGCACATGAAAACGAATCATGGCTGCGTTGAAATTACCGGTCTTGCGGCTCTTGGTAATCATGGAGCCGCCGGATATAAATGGTCCGCCGTCCTTTAAGTGATGGGTCGGTATGGGCATCTTATACAGATCGACGTCATCACCCAGCAGCACCCGTTCTTTAACCGGCGCCGCATTTTTATGGACCAGTTCAGGCTTCCGGGACCCTGCATAAAGTTCCTTAAGCCTGAGGGAAAGCTCATTCTTAAATTTTGCGGGATCAAGGCCCGCCGCTATGGCGAGTTTCCGCCGGGATGAAAAGGCGTTCATCACCAGGGGCATAGAACTTGGTTTTTGATACAGATCCAATGGATTTTCAAAGAGGGCCATGGGTTTTCTGCCCTCCATCTCCAGCTTTCGGAGCAGCGTGGTTGCTTCAAATTTTGGATCGACCTGTTTCTTAATCCTGACGAATTCGTCGCCACCGTATTTCTCCATTTCCTTCAAAAATATTCTAAAATCCTTAGGCATCTTTTCCTCCTCAAAAAAAAATTATTTTCCTGTCTCTATGTATTCTTTTTTATAGTGCGCCACCGCGCCGTGTTCCAAAATTGTACGAATAAGGTTGCCCGGAGCAGTAAAGTTAAGCTTTTTGCCCGTATCAGTATTGATCACGATCCCCTTATCAATATCTATTTCCAGGGTATCCCCATCCGACACAAAAGAAGAAATACCTTCCACAGAAAAAGCGGGGAGGCAGTTGTTTATCGCATTACGGTAGAAGGTCCTGGCCAAATGGTCACTGAGAACCGCTCCTATTCCCGCATATTTTAAGGCAGTAGCCGCCTGCTCCCTGGCCGACCCGCATCCAAAATTAGATTCCGCCACTATGATGTCACCCTTTGTTATTTTTTTTGCGAACTCCGGGTCCGCGTCTTCCATTACATGCTTGGCCACTTCATCATGCTGAAAATAGACCATATATCTGGCCGGATAAATCACTTCGGTATCAATGTTTTTGCCGAATTTATGCACCTTTCCGCGTATCATTTAAGACGCCTCCTTTGGGCTATACCTTCGGGGATCCACGATTTCTCCGTGTATGGCTGCCAACGCAACCGTCATCGGAGAAGCGAGGTAAATATTTGCCTCTACTGAACCCATCCTCCCCAGAAAATTGCGGTTACTTGATGAAATACAATTCTCTCCGGAAGCAAGCAATCCAAGATGCCCACCAAGACAAATGCCGCATCCGGGATTGGTCAAAAGGGCTCCCGCCTCAATGAAGGTTTCCCAAAGTCCTTCTTTTATTGCCTGTTCCATCACCTCTACCGATGCGGGTGTGATAATCATCCGTACCCCATCGGCAACTTTTCTCCCCTTCATGGCGGATGCGGCAATGCGAAGATCTTCGATACGTCCGTTGGTACAGGATCCAAGAAAAGCCTGATCAATTTTCGTGCCCGTATAATTCGCAACCGGCGCGCCATTCTGCGGATTATGGGGAAGGCTGAGCATGGGCGGAATATTCCCCAAATCAACGGATACTGTCTTTTCATAAACAGCATCCCTGTCGGGAAGGACAAAATCATGACGTTTACCGGTAACTTTTTGCAGATAAGCGGCGGTGATTTCATCGGGAACTACGAAGCAGGCTTTTACACCCATCTCGTATGCCAGGTTGCAGATACAGATACGATCATCCATTGAAAGTTCCGCCGTCCCGGGCCCGCAAAATTCGGCGGCATAGTATATGATACTGTTATCTTCAAATTCATGGAGAATATGGAGGATAAGATCCTTTGCATAGACCCCTTTATTAAAGTGCCCTCCAAGAACAAATTGTATTGTTTTGGGTATCTCAAACCACAAATGCCCGCAGGCCATTGCAATGGCCACATCGGTAACACCGAAGCCCGCCCCGAATGCGCCGAGGGCGCCGTAGCTAGTGGCATGGGCATCCGGAGCGGCCACGATCTGGCCGGGTAATATGTATCCCTTTTCTATCATCACCTGGTGGCATATACCGCCGCGCCCCTGTCCGTAGTAGGCCAATCCGTTCTTTTTTGCAAACTCCTCGGTGATCCGCAGATTCTCCGCCGCCTGTACCGTAGGGGCGGGCACAAAATGATCCGGTATCACCACGCAGGTTACCCCGGGATGTATTTTGCCGCCGGATAATTCTTCAAGGGGCTTCCGCACTCCGGGGACACCGATATCATGCAGCATTACTGCATCTACCGCAGCTTCAACCACATCCCCCGGCGAAACCGATTTGATTCCCGATTTAGCGGACAGTATTTTTTCCGCCATAGTCATAATAATGCCTCCTTTATCCGGTGGGCAGCTTCGCTTACCCCTATGGAAAGATCAAAATTGTCCTTTACCGCACGCTCAAGCCGGAGAGATCCCGCTGTATATCCCGAATTTGCAAGAATCTGCGCCCCGCAGAGTAAATAGGGATAGAAGAAACGGGTCAACTGTTTTTCCTCCGGGGGGATTATATGACTGACCGGCATGTATACAGCGGCATCATCGGATATATTACAAGCTGCGCAGAGATTTCCGCAGAGGGCGCTTCCAACATCGGAGAGTATATCCCCAAAAAGATTGGTGGTCAGGATAATATCGTAGTTCTCAGGATGTAGAACCAGTCCATTGGCCGTATTATCAACGTAGTCATCGCCGGCTGTTATCGAAGGATACTCGGCGGCGGTTTCGTAGAAACAGTCCAGGAAGAGCTTGCAGGTTAAATGCAGCACATTGCTCTTGTGGGCTGCGGTGATAGATTTTCGGTTATTCCTGAGGGCATATTCAAAGGCGTATTTCGCTATCCTAAGGCAGGCAGCCCGGCTTACAACCCTGACAGATAAGGCGACATCCCGGGTTGGCATGAACTCCGGGGTTCCCAGATAACTATTTCTGTCCGCAAGAAAACCCTCGGTACTTTCCCGGATAAATACGATATCAAAATTCTTCGCCCCCTCCAGTGATTTTACCGGCCTTATATCCGCATAAAGAGAAAGCGCTTTCCTCAGTTTACCCACCGGAGACCCCAGGGATATTCCGGTTTTGTCTATGAGGCCCAGCAAGGCGGCGTCGTTTTGTTTTATGGCCTCAATTGCATCCGGCGGCAGCACATCCCCGGATTCACGGTGGGCGGCTTTACCGAATTTAGCTTCGGTAAAGGACACCCTCCCGCCGGTGAGGCTATCTAAAATTCCGCTCAGGGCATCGAATATTTCCCTGACCCGGGAGTCATCAATAATAAAGGCCAGCCTGATCTTATTGTCTGTCATATCGAATAGTAGTCCTCGGTTACCAAATCCGGGTGAGCCATAGCCATTGCTTCAAAGTGTTCCCGTTCATTCTCACGCTCATGCATAGAGATAGCCCCGGCGGAGCAGACCTGGCTGCAGAGAGAACAGCCGGCGCATCGTTTTTTCACAATCCCTGCGCATTTAGCCACCGAGATTGCATCGTACCAGCAGCTTTTCTTGCAGCGGCCGCATCCCACGCACCTTGAAGGATCAACCTTGGCGTAAAGGGATTTAACATCCTTGGCGAGCTGGGTATTAGTATAGATCTTGCGCATGGCAATTTCTTTTATATCCTCAACACCCTTATAACTCTTACGGGCAAAATAGCTTTCCATCCCTTCAATTAGTTTCTTTACATAATCAAGCCCGCGGATCATCACCGGAGAACAGTACTGTACCGCGTCAGACCCGGCCATTAGAAATTCAATGCCGTCCTGCCAGGTTATAGCGCCCCGGCCGCCCATTACCGCCAGCTTGGAGCATTCCTGTTTAACCTCCGCCGCGAAGCGCATGGCCATGGCCTTAAAGGCTCCTGCAGTACCGGGACCGGGGCCGTAAATTTCGGGCAGCCCGGTCTCGATATCAACCCGGAGCATCTTATTATTGGCGAACATGGTTACACCATCTGCGCCGGCATTCTCAAAAAGTTTGGCCATTTCCACAAATCCGGAACCATCCGGACTTAGTTTTACAAACACCGGTATCTTGACCAGCTGCTTTATCGCCTCAACTATTTTGGCCCCCTCTTCGGGGTGTTTGGTATAATAAATGCCAACCCGATTATCATCGGGGCTTTTTGCCAGCCCCTCGGGCGGGAAGGGGCAGCAGAAATTAATTTCCAGGGCATGGCAGCCCGCAGCTTCATAGGCCGTAGCTATTTGGGTCCATTCATCGGTGAAGCGGGCGGAATAACTGCCAATCAATTTGCAATTCTTGGAATGCGCATAAGGGGCGGCTTGTTCAATGATTTTTACAAAATTCATTGGTGTAAAGGAGGAATTGTGTTCCCGATGCAACCAGAAATAATCATCCGGTTCATAGTAGTGATCCGAAGGATCGGTCTTATAACCCACCAGCTTGTACAGCGGCCGGGGGAAATGCTGGAGGTACCATACGGTGGAGGCGGTCTTGGTAACCACCGCCCCAAAACCGGCGTCGACGCATCGTTTTATATGTTCCACGGTTCCCGCCAGGGGACCGCCTCCGGCAACGATAGGATTCTTCAAGGTTAAAGACGCAAGCTTGGTACTTAAAACATTGGTATTTTGAAGATCAGTTTCCATATTATCCTTCCTATTTTTTGGTTTGCAGGCTGTGATAACCCACAGATTCACGGGCGGCCTTCAAGCTTGCCCCGGAACGGACAGCGGCTTCTATACGGCCTTCTTTTTCCGCAATACTTTCGGCAATCCCTATTAACTTTTCCTCAAGCTCCGCAGGTACGCAGATAACCCCCGTATCATCTGCAATGATGATATCTCCGGGCTTTACCTGTACCCCGCTTATGGAAACAGGTTTGCCTGTATAATCCACAAATACCCGATCTTTGCCCGTGACCATATAGCAGCCCTTGGAATATAAGGGATAACCAAGCTTCCGCACCGTAGGAATATCACGGCAGACCCCGTCAATAACGGTTCCCGCCACCTTATTCCTGTCCGCCACAATGGTCATCAGATCTCCCCATACGGTACAGTAATCCCGTCCGCCGTTGTCGATCACCACCACATCTCCGGCTGCTATATCGTCAAGGTAATCACCTACGGTCCCCTTCACTTCCCCGCAGGGAGTATAGTGAACCGTAAAGGCCCGGCCGCAGATCACGGTCCCCGGGTTTACCGGTTTCAACCCGAGCAGACCGCAGGGCTTGCCTATTGAATCCATGGCATCGGATACGCTTGTGGTATCAAGTTTTGAAAATCGTTCAACTATGCTTTTGTCCATATTAAATTCCCCGTATTTCCTTTATTTTCTTATCAAACCCGTAAATCTCCAAGGTAGTCTTACCACCCTTAATTTCCCGGGTTATAATATCTTCCTTGTCTGAAATGGCCTGAGCCTTTCCCAGTACTTCCTGAGCCTTTTCTTTCGCGATAACCACCACGCCATCCCGGTCCCCCACTATCATATCCCCGGGATTTACCTGTACCCCGCCGCATACAATAGGTGTATTCAGATCCGTAAGAACGTTCTTCAAGGTTCCGCCGGGGTTAAGGCCCCTGCAGAAAAGTGGGAACCCCAGGGCCTCAATGTCGGCGCCATCCCGTACCGTACCGTCAATAACAATACCCGCAAGGTTTTGCATCATACAGGCGGTGACCACAATTTCTCCAATAGGGCCGGCCCTGGTGTATCCCTTCATATCAATGACCAGGACCGATCCGGCGGGGGCGGCATAGATAGCTTCATGGATAGCGATATTATCCCCGGGCATACAGGGTACGGTAAAAGCAGGTCCCGCCAGCTTCGATTTTGGATCGATGGGTTTGATATGGTAATCCATATTGCCGCTCTTGCCATTAGCATCACAGACATTGCCGGTTGGCAGTTTTAAAAATCCTTCAATTAGTTTTTTTGCTTCCATTTATTCATCCTCACTTGGTCAGCATTTTTTCGTAGTTATAGGCGGTATCTACTTCAAGCATACTTTTCCCGCTTCGAATATCCCGCACCATGTCCTCTTCTTTCTGAAACAGTTCTTCCGCCTTAGCGATAACTTCATCCACCCTTTCCGCCGGAACAATAACAACCCCGCTGCGGTCCGCCAGTACATAATCCCCCGGGCGCACCTGTATGCCGCAGAACTGGATCATTATATTAGTGGCCTCTTCCATGATCCGTCCTCGGGCAGTAGCAGTAACGGCGCCGCGGGCATAAACAGAAAAGCCTATTTCCACATAGTCATCTATATCACGGCAGGCGCCGTCGATGACCACCCCGGCCAGGCCCTTACAGGAAGCGCCGTTCGCCAGGATACCGCCAAAACAGGAAGTATCGATCCTGCCGCCGTTATCAATGACAATGATATCGCCCTTCTCCGCAGCCTCAATGGCCTTAACACCAAGATGGGTCTTGCCTTTTGTAAGTCCCGCTGCGGTCAGTTTAACCGTCACGGCCCGGCCGGCTATCTTTTTTACCCCTTCGTACATCGGCTTTACTCCGAATGCGCCGTTTTTAAGGCTAAAAACATCCAGGGCGTCTGAGACATTGGTGGTGGACAGCCGCTGCAACCTTTCTATTAAAGTACTCATCACGAAGCCTCTCCTCTGGTAATGGTGATAACCCCGTTATCCGCATCGACTTCCACAAAGTCATCGTCCTTGATGGTGCTTATGGGGTCCTGTTCCAATCTGTCCAGAACGGGAATTTCCGCAATAATGCAGCCCACGGCGGTTACCTGCTCTATCTTGCGGTTGATCATTGCGCAGGGGCCGACCCCGTTAGAGGCGGCTTCATAAATAAGATAGGACCCCCCAGTAGAGCCCTTGCCTGTGGGGAATACCAGCACCTTTCCGGCTATGGATTTGCCGTAGAGGGGATGCCCAACTTCGGTGATAATCCCGGTTTTGACATCAACTCCGCCCAAATAGCAGATGGGCTCATCAGTTACCAAGGCTTTACCTGAAGCCTTGCCACGCACTACCTGGCGTCCTTTTATTTCAAATTTCACAGGGTTCCTCCTTTTTGTAACTTGTACACAATCTTGTATACTGATTGCATACAATTTGGTATATTATATTGCATACACATTGTATACAATTTTAGTTAAATTTTTCCGCTTACCGCAGCGTTCAAACATTTTTCCAGATCACCATAATAAGTCGGAATTGCGATCTGTCCGGGTCCATAATGGGCCAGCTTGGCCGAGTTAGTCACCATGGATTTGAGACCGTTAGCTTTGATCAGATCCTGCATAGGCGAAAGGATGGGACAGGTATCCAGTACTATCTTTCCCCCCGCTTCTTTAATGATATCCAGGTATCCGCTCCGCTGGGCTATGGCTTTAATTGCCACGGAAACCATGATCCAGAAATGGATACCAGATTTAACCTTCTTACCCTTCATAAATCCGGCTATTTCCTCCAGTTCCTCCATAGATGCATGGGGACAGCCTATGGCTACTAAAGAAATATCCTCCCCATGGTGCTTATTCAGCTTTTCTCTGGTTTCGTTCAGTGCCTTCTGATCAAAGACCATTTCACTTTGCGCTTTACCCCCCAGGAAGGCCGCGTCTAAGGTAGGCGCTTCGGGGGTTAACCCTACAATATGGAACAGGGCCACCGAACCTGAGGAAGCCAGGGCGGCGCTGAGCATCTTTAACTGATCCACCGAGGCTTCGGAGATACCCGTAAAAACCGGAACTCCGCTTTCCACGATCTTGCCCGTCCAGTAACCAAGGCTGCCGAAGTCGGTACTTGTTTTAAGCGGCGTGTCCACATGGATCAGGAACTGTCCGGCACGGTTTTCATCAAGGTGATACCCATAATCTGCAGCTAAGCCGGTGATTGCAGACGCCAAAGCCGAGGGGCCGCCCTCCCGGTTGGTCCGCGCGCCTACCACGGAGTTGATAAAGGCGATGGCCGAAGATTCACCCCAGGCTATATGCTGTCCTTTACGGGGCAGACTGCCGCCCAGATAGGGGGTACAGGAATGGAGGGCCGTAGCGCCCATCTTCTGGTAAGCGCCGGTAAGCCGGCACTGCAGATCGTAGGTGGCCCGTTTATACCCCAGGGATTCCCATGACTCCATGTCTAAGGCTCCCGTATTAAGGGTGGTGGGGACCCGAAATACACCGGTCTCGGCCATCTTCTCCACGAATTTTACCCCCGCTTCGCCGGATACGACCACGGATGAACCCGGCATATGCACACTGGAAATGGGGATCAGCCTTTCAGCGCCGTAGATTTTGCCTAGTTGGACAATGATCTCCATGGCCTTCTGTAGTGGAAATCCGTTTTTACCGTCATACCAAGCCTGCTGTTCTTCAGTAAGATACATTTTACATCTCCTTTTTCGAATAAATTTTACTGTAATCAATAAAACATATACTTTTCACAAACACTTATTACGCTCTCCCTGACATTATTAATATGGGTTTCCAAAGCCTTCTCCGCCTTTCCCAGATCATGCTCCTTGATCATTTGTAGTATTTCCGTATGCTCTTGCCGGGAATATTTAAGACGATCAGGCTTCATGGCCGCAATAGAGCGAAACCGTTCAATCTGGGAGTTCAGGTTCTCCAAAAAACGGACCAAACGGCGGTTTCCGCTATTGTGGGTAATCAAATCGTGGAGATGACGGTCCGCATTATAGAACTGCTCCGGCGAACAATTATCGTTTAGGTCCCTGAATATCTTTTCCGTAACCGCTATCTCTTCCCCGGTGATCTTATCTATGGCTGTCCGTAAGGCCAGAAGTTCCAGAGCCACCCGGAGATCAAATATTTCCTTTAAGTCCCCATTGTTCAATTCCGCTACATAATAACCACGGACCGGATGGGAACTGATCATCCCTTCCGCTTCCAATAGCTTCATGGCTTCCCGGACCGGGGTACGACTTATTTCAAGTTTATTGGAAATAGTCTGTTCCACCAGAGCCGAGCCGGGCGCCAGTTCATGCTGTAAAATAGCTTTGCGGAGATAGTTATATGCCGTTTCCTGACGTGTTACCTTCATATCCTCAACCAGTAAGAAATCGGAACAGGATTGTATACAATATGTATTCAATAGGTATATCATGGCCTTTATGATTCTGTCAACAAAAAAAATCAAAAAAAGAGTATAATAGGGGGATATTATGAAACGATACTTACTGTGTATAACCGGTGCGAGCGGCGTCATTTATGGACTTCGAACCCTGAGGGCTCTGATTGAGGGGGGGCATGAAATTCACTGCATCGTATCCCCCTGGGGGGAACGGGTGATCGAAACCGAAACCCGGCGGAACTTCAATTCCTGGGCGGAGGAATTGGGTCTGGGGCGGGAATATATTTATTCCCCGGACGATCTTGCGGCTCCTCCGGCCAGCGGCTCCTTTAAGCTGGACGGTACCCTGATTGTTCCCTGTTCCATGAGTTCCATAGGAACCATAGCGGCGGGCATTTCCCGTAACCTGATACACCGGGCGGCCTTGACGGCCCTTAAGGAAGCGCGGCCTCTGGTACTGACCCCCCGGGAGACTCCCCTTTCCTTGATCGATCTGCGGAATCTTACCGCTTTGGCCGAAGCCGGAGCCGCGATTGTCCCGGCGGCGCCGGCTTTTTACCGGGAGCCAAAAACCATAGAGGATTTGACGGATTTTATGGCGGGGAAAATACTCGATCGCCTGGGACTGGAGCATACCCTGTTTAAACGCTGGGGAACCTAACGGACATACCGGCGGGCGCCTTTCGTCTCTTCCGTCTTCTGGATTCTTCCATTAAAAGTATGTATACTTTAGTGGAAAAAAGTGGAGTTTTGGGGTTATCATGGAATTTTCGTTTTTTAAATGGTTTACATCACTGTTTACCGGTGGGAATGATCCCGCACGGGCCAAGAAACGGCTGTTGAAACGGATGGCCAAGAGTTTGGCCGCTAATAAGTACGGGAAGTTCTACCGGCTAAAGACTGAAGAGGCGTCCCCCGAACTGGCCCAGTTCTTTTTTGATGTTTATAAGATCACCGCTACGGCCCAGCCTTTTCTTCAGAATGCGGCCCAGTCAACCCAATTGAAGGTGGCGGTGATCTACAATTTCCTGGATAAGCGGCAGCGGGATATACTGGAGCAGCTTTCCCCGGAAAACATTGAGCTCAGGGCCCAGACAACGCCCCCAAAGGAACTTTACCGCCAGATGCAGGGTGAATTCGACAGCCTGGCATCGGGCTTTGATACGGAGCTGATCCGTTCCATTGACGCATGTTACAGCCTAATCATGATCTTGGCCAAATTTGTCAATTACGATTTTTATTTTCTGCTGAAAAAATTCGACAGCCAGTTAGGTGAACGCAGCTTTAGTAAGAAACCGCTGTTCAATCCCGTCCGGGGCATAGGGGTTTCTGATGAAATTAAAGATTTCCTTGAACTTTCAGGCGGCCTTGATCCGGACCGGAATTGGGATGATGTCCTGAGGATACTGGGTGAGTGCAAAGGGGTGGAGGTACTTAATCAAAAACTCTGGAACAGCCTGCTGCTCCGGATACGGGATGTTAAACGTTCGGGTATCCTGGAAATGATGATCCGGTTTATCGATACGGACCCGCACTGGGGATGGGAGCCCAATGTTCCCAAGGCGGATATCACCGCCGCCTACCTGGAAACGATCCGGATCGAAATTTTTGAGCATCTTACCCGGATCACCACCGCTAAACGGGATGCCCTGATTATTGAGTGCGCCAAGGCGGTTTTTGGGGACCATGAAGTGAACCGGCTCAAGAACTATACCGAGCGGGGCGGTGAAATTTACAAGAAAAAAAATTTTGCCGGTTTTATCTATGCCCGGGGGCTCAATTATTTAGTAGTTTTTCTCCTGGATGAAAAGCCGCAGTTTCAGTATTTCTACGATCTTATCCTGATCCGCGGTCAGTGGGTGTCCCCCGTTTTGTCCATGCCCTTGTCGGAATCGGTGCGGTTGCTCTTAAGCTTTCCCGACAGGATTAACCATCTGGACGAATCCCTTTCCGACTTTGGCATGTACGGCAACAAACTTAAAAATTCGCTCATGAGGGTTGAAAAGGAAAAAAGCCAGACACGGGTTATCAGTACAAACTTGGAAACCCTGAACGGCGATGCGAAGCAGATCATCAACGATGCTATTTTCAACCTCTCTGTTTTAGCAGACGGCTTCGCGGGAATTCTTGATGATTACCGGAAAAATCCATCGGCACTTATTTTGAACTGGGAAGAATTGGATTCTTTTTCCGTTGACCCCCTGGAAGACCGGATCTCCGGAATATATAGCAAGCTGGGTAATATGCTGCAATTGCTGCGGCTCTTTGTTCAGACTTCCAACGAGTCCGAGTAGGCGCTCTGGATTAAGCGGCGTTTAGCGTTTATACTATCCCTATGCCGGTATTAAAACTTGTCATGATTGGCGATGTGGTGGGAGAAAGCGGGATTGCTGTCCTGGAAAAGCTGCTGCCTGCCCTTATCGAGAAAGAGGGCGTGGATTTTGTGGTGGTCAACGGGGAAAACGCCGCCGCCGGCTTCGGCATAACCGAAGCGGAGAAAACGCGTATTCTCAATGCCGGGGCGGACCTGATCACCACCGGGAACCATGTCTGGGAGAAGCGGGAATTCTGGCCGGTCCTGGACCAGGATGAACGGATCCTCCGGCCGGCGAATTATCCCGGGAAGCCGGCGGGCCGGGGCTGGAGGGTGATCAGAAAAAATGATGTCCCCTGGCTGGTGATAAATCTCCAGGGCCGTGAACAGATGACCCCCATAGACTGTCCTTTTAAAGCCTTTGATTCGATTATTGACAGTCAGGGGGCTTTGGTTACCGAATTCCTTCCCCTGTTGACCACCGAGGGTCTAACGCCGGACATTTTGCAGAAATTCGGGGCGGTGGTGGTGGTTGATTTCCACGCGGAATCCACAAAGGAAAAGGAAGCCCTGGGCTTTTACCTGGATGGCAGGGCCAGTGTTGTGGCGGGTACCCATACCCATGTGCAAACCGCGGACGAGCGGGTACTAAAGCAGGGAACCGCCTACATCACCGACCTGGGGATGACCGGCGTAACAGGCGGAGTTATCGGCATGGACACCAAGGTTTGCCTGGACCGTGCCCGGACCCAGGTACTGTACCGCATGAACTGCGCCGATCCTTCCCCCGGACAGGCGCCGGAACTTCAGGGTATACTTGCAGAGATTGACCGTGAAACAGGCAAAGCAATTTCGATCCGTCGGCTCCGGGACTCTTGAGACCAGTAGGTATCGACTAGAATGAATTCCGGCTCAGGGGGCTTCCTATATTGATTCCTTCTCCAAGAAAATTTACAACGTTGCCTTCAATGAGGATTTGCACATCGGAGATGTTGGGGAATTCCGTGGCGGTCCAGACGATCTGCCAGAGCTGACCCATATAACCCTCCACACCATTGGTGCCAAACTGAAACTCCTCACTAAAATTAATATACGCAGTGGATCCCCGCACTTCGGCCCGAAGAAGTTTGGTACCCGGGGGAATCAGGGATCTGAGATCCCGGCGCTGTTCTTCCGCCGTGGGGCCCTGGAGGAGGAGCCGGAGTGTATCCGTCAGGGGAGAAGCGGATTTTACAGAGCGGGTAACCGCTTTCCGCAGGAGGGCGCCGTCCCCATCGACCTGGATGAAGTAGAGGGTCTGATTCCGGCTTGGCACGGTGGGGCTTACGGGCGGTGCGGCAGGCTTGGGTTCCGGAACGGCTTGAGGGGTCTGTTCCACCGTATCGGCGGCAGGGGGTTCTTCCGTTGGAACTAGCTCCGGGGCAGCCGGAAGTTTCGGGGCAGCCGGAAGTTCCGTAACATCGGTTTTCGGGGATTTTTCTTCGGTTTCAGTTTTATTGAAGAGACGCTCAAGGAGGCCTGTTTTTTCCACGCTGGACCGGATAAGCTGCAGGTTCACAAAAAAAAGGCTGATCACAATAATAAAAAAAAGGGTCCAGAATACAAAGGACGCGCTTTTTTTGGGCGGAGGCGGAGAATTGGTTTTTCTGTTTTTTGGGGCTGCCACAATTCAATAATAGAGGAAATGATTCCCGGGGTCAATGAGACTAATTCATCTCAGGATCAACCACGGAACTCACGGACGACACGGACAAAGACGATAATGTACTATGAAAGAACTCCATGAGTCGACCCTGCGTATTCTGGCGGCCATTAGGGCGGTACCAGAAGGCCGGGTTTCCAGTTACCGGGATATTGCCCTGGCGGCGGGACTGCCCAACGGCGCCCGGCAGGTAGCCCGGATACTCCATTCCATGGCCCGGGGGGAAAATCTCCCCTGGCACCGGATCATCAAAGCCGATGGCCGCATCGCCCTGAGCGAAGGAAACGGCCGGGAGATCCAGATAGGCCTGCTCCGCTCCGAGGGGGTGAGGGTGAGCAAGGCCGGGGTGGTGGATATGGGACGCTACGGTATTCAGCGCAGCTTGTAGCTCAGTATGGCTGCGGCCCGGTAGAAGGTCAGGAGGGGGGTTTCGGTTTTGAGATGCCGGTCCTGGTAAAACACATCCTTGGCCAGGTCATCCTCATGGCCCTCAGTATAACTGCGGCGGGTATAGAGCTGGACTATCAGGGCGACGCTGAATTTTTCGGTGATAGTAAAATTAAAGAGGGGCCCGAAGGTCCAGCGGCCCAAATCGTCCCCCCAATCTTTTCGGTGCGGGGTGTCGTAGAGGTAGAGCTCCATCTCCGCCATGAGACCCACGGTATTGAGGAAGATCGGCATCTGATAGCCCAGAAGGTAATTGCCGTAGTAGTTTAAGCCGTTACGGTTCTGGCCGTCGTCGTTTTCAAAATACCAGGAATCGCTGCTTGATGAGGCCGCGGTATTGCCCTTGTAGCGGGCCTCGTGGTAGGTGCGGAACACCACATGGTTCCAGTCGCCCGGAACCAGGGCGGCCAGATCGAACTGGAAAACAGCCCCGCCATAGGCGCTCCAGAGGAGGCCGTCAAAAGGGCTGCCAATGACTTCGGGCTTTGTGGTATCGCCTACCCGGCGGTTAATCCCTATGCCGTAAATATCGTTACCAAAAAGCTTAATATTCCAGCCCGAACCGGCTTTGGCCCCCGCCACGGCCTGGAGAAAAGCGATGGGAGTAAACACCGCCTCAGCGGTTCCGTTTACCGAAACCGGGGAAAGCTCGGCGCTAAGGGCCAGGCTGAGATTGTTGCCCTCCGTAAGGGGACCTTCGCCCCGCAGCAAGGGGAAGATAAAATTCTGGGTAATTCCCACTTTGATCTCCGGCCTGGTTGATGTCTGAAGCGTTAAGCCCGTAGTACTCCGGCTCTCCGAATCCGCATTGAGGGGAAGGGCCGCAAGCAGGAGAACCGGGATAAAAAGGGATATGAGCCGCTTTTTCATCATTTTACCGCTTCAAAACCCGCCTGGATGGCCGCCACGTTCATGGGCACAAACTTGTGCTTATCCGCGGAGAAAAAGTTTTTCAGGATGGGCTCTATCTCGTTAATGGAAAGCGCCCCGGTAAGCTTGGCCATGACGCCCAGGGCTACCATATTGGCGATACGGCTGTGGCCGATTTTTTCCGCTATACCCTGGAGGTCGATGCTGGTTACCTTGAGGTCCGTACGCTTCGGCGCCTCCTTAACCAAGGATGAATTGATCAGCAGTATGCCCCCTTGTTTGAGGACTCCCTCGCAAAGGGGAAGAGATTCCGGGTTCATCACCAGGGCGGAATCGGGGACGGTGACCAAGGGGCTGGCGATTTCTTCATCCGAAACGATCACCCCGGCTCTTGCGATACCGCCCCGTTTTTCCGCGCCGTAGAAGGGGAAGAAGGTGACGTTTTTTCCTTCTTTCATGGCGCAGTACACCCAGATCTGTCCCAGGGAGACAATACCCTGGCCGCCGAAACCGGCGAATAATGATTTTTCGGTCATTTGGCGCCTCCTTTGGCGTCCAGGGTGTTCTTAACTTCACCCAGGGGGTAAAAGGGGATCATGTTTTCTTCCAGCCATTCCATTGCCGGTATGGGTTCCAGGCCCCAGTTGGTGGGACAGGGGGAGAGGACCTCAACCATGGTAAATCCTACCCCCGCAAGCTGGGCCTCCAGAGCCTTGCGGATATATTGTTTGGTTTTCCGGGTGTTGGCGGGGGTATTCACCGCGCCGCGGGCTATGTAACGGGTCCCCTCAAGCTGGGCTAAAAGTTCCGAGACTTTTATGGGGTAGCCCATACCCGCAGCGTCCGGGTCCCGGCCCAGGGGGGCGGTGGCGGCCTTCTGACCTATCAGGGTGGTGGGGGCCATCTGCCCGCCGGTCATGCCGTAAATAGCGTTGTTAACAAAAATGGTGGTGAACTTTTCCGCCCGGTTTGCGGCGTGGATCATCTCCGCAGTGCCGATGGCGGCCATGTCGCCGTCCCCCTGGTAACAGATAACCAGATGATCCGGCAGGACCCGCTTGATACCCGTGGCAGCCGCGGGGGTACGTCCGTGGGCCGGCTGTACCGTATCGAAGTCAAAGTACAGATCCGCCCAGATAGCGCAGCCCACAGGATTGGTGATGATGGTCCGGTCCCGCAGGCCCATCTCGTCCACCAGTTCGGTGATGATACGGTGGATAACCCCGTGGCCGCAGCCGGCGCAATATTTTGTAGAAATGTTGTATAAACTTTTAGGATGTCCGTAGAGCTGTTTCATGATGCCCCCCCCAGTATCGCCTTTACTTTTTCGAAGACCTCTTCCTCCGTGGGGATAACCCCGCCGGAGTGGGCCAGTAGATGCACCGGAGCCCGGGGCGCCGATGGGTCCGCCTCATAAACCGAAAGCTTCACATCTTCTATCAACTGGCCTTCGCTCATCTCTACGGTGAGCAGGGGCTTGCCCGTGGAAGCCACTTTGGCCAGAGCCTTGTAGGGGAAAGGCCAAAGGGTAATAGGCCGGAACAGTCCTACTTTAATCCCCTCCTTTTCGGCAAGCTTCTTGGCGCCCAGGGCGATCCGGGCGGAGGTTCCGTAGGCAACCAGGGTAATATCCGGCCCCTCGCCGGTAAATTCGTTGCAGGCAGTACGGTAGCCCACCGCTTCAAAACGAAGTTCCTTTGCCTTTATTTCTTCATAACGGATCAGGCGTTTTTTATTCCGCGCTTCCAGCTCCGCCGGGTCCAGGAAGATCGAGGTGATATGCACCGCAGGTCCGCCGGCCCCACCTTCCCGCTCCGGTAGATGCCCGGCGGTCCAGTTCCGCTTGGGTAGATCCTTCAGGGAACGATCCGGGGGCAGAACCACCCCCTCCATCATCTGGCCGATCATACCATCCGCCAGGACGATAACGGGGATGCGGTATTGATCCGCTAAATCAAAGGCCAGATAAGTCAGATCCGCACATTCCTGGACGCTTTTGGGGGCCAGTACGATGTTGTAGTAATCCCCATGGCCGCCGCCCCGGGTGGACTGGAAGTAATCGCTCTGGGCGGGGGCTATGGAACCCAACCCCGGGCCGCCCCGGACCACGTTAGCCAGCACCAGGGGGATATCCGCCCCGGCGGCATAGGACATGCCTTCCTGCTTTAAGCTGACGCCTGGGCTGGAAGAGCTGGTCATAGCCCGGGCTCCGGCGGTGGAAGCGCCGTAGACCATATTAATCGCCGCGACCTCACTTTCCGCCTGGATAAAAATCCGGTTCTTTTCGAGCATATTTTTTGCCATATAGGCGGCAATCTCGCTCTGGGGGGTAATGGGGTAGCCGAAATAGGCGGTACACCCCGCCCGGATTGCCGCTTCGGCAATGGCGTCATTCCCCTTCATTAGTTGAATGCCCTCGTCGCTCATGCGGATACCCCCTCTAAATCGAAAATCTCGATGCATACATCGGGACAAACCTCAAAACAATTCCCGCAGGCTATACACTTGTCCGGATTGGCCGGAAAAGAGGGGTAAATCCCCGAAGCGTTAGGCCCCGTATCTTTTTCCAGCACCTTTACCGGACAAGCCCGGATACACAACAAACACCCTTTACACAATTCCCGGTCAATAACGACCTTCCCCTTCCTCGCCATAGGGCCTCCTCTCTTAGTGCCGCAATGATTCCAGTTATTGTATAGAAAAGGGGAAATTATCGCAAGGGAGCTGAAAAAATATCCGGAACCGACCAAGGAGATCCGGCGCTAAACCAATTTGTCACAGAATTTCTGGAACGATCCTACAGTTTGAATTCAAGCAGCGCAAAAGCCTCGCCTGTTTCGGAACGGTACACCCTTTCCAGGACTTTATAAACAATTTTTTCTGTTGTTTCTGTTTGCAGCTTTGAGTCTATTCTGGTTTTGTCATCAGTGGTTATTTCAAGCGTTTCGCTTTGTACCCTGATTTTAATTTGTGCGGAAATTTCTGCGGCGGCAGCGGCCTCAGCCAGATCCAGGGCTACTTTTTCATTTTCAAAACGGCTGTACCCTGATGCATAGATAAAGTCCTGTTTTGAAGGCGGCTGTATGTACCACCCAGGGTATGCTGAAATATCAGCGGCGGGCCGCTTTTTTATTTCTACAGCCTTGGCTTTGATAAGGGTATCAACACCCTGTGGAATTGCATCATTGGGTACTTCGCTGTTATATAGCTGTACCTTGCCGTATGCCTGAACATCGGGTACGCTTTCGGTATCAACAAGTCCCGAGCTTACGACGGAAATTTCCATGCTGATTCCCTCTCCGGGAATTATACGGCCGGCAGTAGAAACAGTGTTTCCAAAATTTGTTCCCCCATACCCTCCAAGTTCCATCACCACGATCATTTCCAATGAAAAATCAAGGGTGCCGTCAGGGTGGATCAACATGGGCCAGGGAGTTACTGAAACTTCTTCGTCATCATCGTAACGCCAGGTATAAAAACCATCCTGTGCCCGTGCGACCTGTTTTCGCCCTGTTCCGTTATCGGTAAGCAAAAACAGTCCATCGAATTCCTTGCCTGCCCTTATTTCGTTGGTAATGGCGGTAAGTTTTCCCGTAACCGTGGTATGGGTCAGGCCGCCCGGTTGATCAATCATGCCTGTCCAGTAAAAAGAACCGTCCGCTTTAAGCAGCCCCTTCACCGTTGCATTTTCCGGACTATGTATATTTCCTGTACTGTCCACTGAAAGGGCTGTTTCCAGCACAGGATCATAAACAACCCCGTCCTCACACCAGGCGATAGTACCCCTCTGTTTTTTTATGACTTCCGATTTAAGCGTTATCCCTGCCTGCGCATAGGTGTATTCGCTTTCTAAATTTTTCAATAATTGATCAAAATCATAGAGATACCAGCCATCTGCCGGGGGAAGAAAGATTTTTTGCTTTTCTTCTACCACTACCGCTGGGGGAAGAAAGGTTTGTTGCTTTTCTTCTACCGCCGCTTTGGCTGGGGAAGATGTACAAAAACACAATAAAATACCGGCGGTTAACGCAATAAGAACTACAGCTGTTTTACGCATCATTTGGCAAATACCTCGGAACTGAACTTATTTTCAATTTTACGAACCCTGCCCGCATCCAAAGCCGGACAGTTTGTAAGAGCTTTCCTGCGAATAAACGGGGAGCAAAATCACCCAGGCTAAAACGAAACAAAATAGGGATTTCATTTTTTTCCTCGGTCTTCACTATATCACAGGCAAAATAAGATTACAACGGCTGTTATGTTCAGGACCAGGGCATATAAAAAGAATGGACCTGCCCCGGTCTCCCTTACGGTGATGAGCCCCCGAGCAGCCCGGTTTTCCAGTGCCAGACCGGAAAGTTCCGAAAAGTTATGGACGTTTTTTATGTCAATCGCCATTATCGTACCTGAGGTTTAGGTTTTTTTAAATACTTAACTAAATCCAACCCTTTAAAATGTTGATCCTGTGTCCATAAAAAACAATTGTAGTTCCGCGCCGTAGCATAGATAATACTATCCGCCATGGGAAGTTTATATTCCCTGCTCAGCTTGGCAGCAAACAGAGCCAGTTCAATATTCAGATCGACCACCTTGCCCTGCTGCATGTGAGCGATAGCCAGCATTGCGGCGGCTTCATCCTTTTCGATTAAAAGCTTTTTATAAACCTCATATAGACAAATAGTCGGCACATAAAGGGAGTTTGTATCTTTTATAATACCGGATACTGGTGTTCCCTTGATGGTTCCGGCAAAATATTCCAGCCACAGGGATGAATCTACTATCATATTCTGTCATTATCTCTTTCTATGACGGTATCAATCCCCTTAAAAATCCCCTCCAGTTGTTCAATCGGCTGTAATGGTATCATTTCTATCTTGCCCCCATAAGAAATTATTTCAAATGAGGTCCCTGCTTTTAAGCCTATGCTTTCCCTTATAGCCTTAGGGATGACAACCTGAAATTTACTGGAAAGAGTGACTGTATTCATCGATAGGCTCCTCGTATTACGATAATACTATCCAAACCTATTGTCAAATGGTCTCTCCCACAAAAACACCAAAGTTGCTGTCATTGTCGCGGGGTCTGATATGAGCTTTCAAAAATCAGCCCTTAAATTTTGATATTTCCCCGAGCAGCCCGGTTTTCCAGTGCCAGACCGGAACGGAAAGCTCCGATGAAAATGGGTTGCTCCGCTCAAAGTCCGGGAGCCAGCTATTGTCGGGAACCAGCTCCTGGCAGAAGCCGTCCTCTATATCCAGGTCCGTGAGCCATTGGAGAAGCTGGTCGTACTCGTCCTGGTTCACGTAGCGGCTGGGGATGTCCGGATTACCGCCCACCGGGGTGTACTGGGTCATCAGGGAGAGGAGGGCGCGGCCCCGGCAGTGGCGGGCAAACCATTGGAGAACCGCCTTGGTGGATTCGGCGTAGCCCGGAAGAACCAGGTGGCGGATTATCACGCCGGAAACCAGCACCGTTCCCTTCCAGCGGAGTTCCCCGCGGTAGTCCAGCATCCGCAATATGGCCTGTTCCGCGGCTTCCGGGTAGTTGGGGGCCTTGAAGAACCGGCCCGCCAGACCGGACTCCAGGGTTTTCAGGTCCGGGAGGTAGACATCGATCAGATCTTCCAGGCTTTCCAGGGCGTTGAGGCTTTCGTAGGCCGAGGAATTCCAGAGTAGGGGGATACTGAGGCCCTTTGTACGGGCGTCCCGGAGATAGGCGGCCAGGGCGGGGGCGCAGTGGCTGCCCGTAACCAGGTTGATGTTTTCCGCTCCCCGGTCCTGGAGGGCCAGGCATATGGCGGTAAACTCCGGCTGATCCACCGTCCGGCCCATTCCGGCCTGGGAAATCTGGGTGTTCTGGCAGAAAACACAGCCTAAGGTGCAGCCGGTAAGGAAGATTGTCCCCGAACCACCCCTCCCGGTGATGGGCGGCTCCTCCCCGCGGTGGATAGATGCGGCGGCGATACGGAGTTCCGCAGTCTCCGCGCAAAAGCCCCGTTTCCCCGCGCTGCGATCCGCCCCGCAGAGCCGGGGGCAGAGGGTACAGCGGCCATAGATCGGCTCAGCCATATGCAACCATTTTGATGTTTCGGGGTCTAAATGTTGACGGGTTAAATTTGAAAGAGTATAGTAATAATAATACCGTTATGGATTGAAGGGAGACGTTTTTTTTATGGACAGAGGATCCTCCGCCGCAGAAGTTATTATCGTAATTATCCCCATTGTAGGGATCATCATGGGGTCGGTGGTGGTGTTTTTCTATCTTCTCTGGAATCATAAACGTAAAATGCTGCTTATCAAAGCCGGCGAGAATCCCCGGACCGATTTTGATCTCCTTTCATTCAGCTTGCTTGCAGGGCTTCTCTTGGTATCCGTGGGAATAAGCTTAACCGTATTCCTCGCCATAGCCAAGGGGGCCGGTGACGGTCTTCTGGGTGGAATTATACCCCTTTCGATCGGCGTCGGCCTGTTAGTTTTTTACGGGATACAACGGCGCGATAAAAACTCATGACCCTTGACGCCAACGATGAAAGTGTTGGTGAAGGCTCCGGGGACGATCAGCTAATCGTTGATCAGATTGTCTCGGGCCGGAAAGAGTTGTTTCGTATCCTGGTACAGCGCCATGAGCGGGCGGTTTATGGGATGGGCTTAAGTTTTTTTCGGAATTCCGATGATGCTGCGGACTTTACCCAGGAAGTGTTTCTGAAAAGTTTCCGCAGCCTGGGCAGCTTCCAGGGACGGTCCCGGTTTTCAACCTGGCTCTACCGCATTGCCTACAATACCGCGGTGAACAGTATGCGGCGGCAGAAGGAGTACCGCAGCCTCGCCGGGGAAGCCGGAGCAGAGGACTATGACGAGGCAGACCGGAACTTCCGGCGAAGCTCCCCAACCCCGGAGCAGCTTTTGCTCCGTGCCGCCGCCGCAGAAGCGGTGCGGGAAGCCCTGAAGGATCTGCCCGAGCGGTACCGGATCTGTGTGGACCTGTTTTTTTTCTATGACCGGTCCTATCAGGAGATTGAAGTTATTACCGGGTATCCGGTGAATACTATTAAGTCCCATGTATTCCGGGCAAAAAAACTGCTCCGGGAAAAGCTTGAGGTGATTGCGGAAGGAGGAATTGAATGAACTGCAACGATGTGATGGACAAGGTATATGAATTCGAGGGAAACTCTTCGCTGCCGCTTTTTACCCGCCTGCAAATATGGCTCCACACCCTCCGCTGTCCCTGCTGCGCGGGGAACTCCGTTGCAAGTTGTGCCGAAAAAATAGAAAAACTAACGGCTGCCCGGAGTCTTATGAAGGAAAATTTCTTTCCCCCCGCCCCGGGGCTGGAAGATCGGATCATGCAGAGCATAGCCCTGGAAGAACTTGATGAGGAATATCCCGAAATAGCGGGGGTATCCTTCCGGAGCTGGGTAGTTACGGGCCTTGTCATCCTGGTCTCCCTGTCCACATCTTTTCTGGGGATGGACTTTATCAAGGTAGCCGATAACTGGGGCTCATCGTTCCTGCTCCCCATCGGGATCACCGTCGGAGCCATCGTAAGCGCCTACGGGGCGCTCTTTATCGGCAGCCACCTGAAGGAACTAAGCGATAGGTTTAATCTACACTGATAGATTTTTCCCGCTTAATCTTCCGAACAGATCCGGTTCCGGCCGGTGTTTTTCGCGGTATACAGGCGCTTGTCCGCCGCAGAGAGAAACTCCTGCACCGTGGCTTTATCGTCCGGGACTGCGGACACGGCGCCTATGCTGATGGTTACGGTGGTAATGGTTTTGCCGTCCGCCGTGGGGATGCGGACAGCTTCCACCCCGGAGCGGATCTTCTCCGCAATAATCAGGGCGGCGGCAAGGTCCGTATCCGGGAGGAGTATGCCGAATTCTTCGCCACCCAGCCGGGCCACAAGGTCGGTGGTGCGCATGGCCGCGGCGCTGAAAATTTTGGCTATGCTCTTTAACAGGACATCCCCCTGGGGATGCCCGTAGGTATCGTTATAGGTTTTGAATTTATCCACATCCATCATCAGGAAGGAGACGGGATTCTTTTCCCGCGCCGCCCGCCGCCACTCCAGGGCCATACGGTCGTCAAAACAACGCCGGTTGGGGACATTGGTGAGCCCGTCTATAAGCCCCAGCTGTTCGATGGTACGGATCTGGTGGACTATCTGGATATGGGTTCGTACCCGGGCAAGGACGATGGGATTCTTGAAGGGCTTAGTGATATAGTCCACCGCCCCCAGGAGGAAGCCCCGTTCCTCATCGGTTTCGCCGCTAAGCCCGGTAATGATTATCACCGGGATCTTCATGGTTTCCGGGGTCTTTTTAAAGGTAGTCAATACATCAAAGCCGTTGAGGTCGGGCATAACAATATCCAGCAGGATAAGGTCCGGCTGGTCCGCAACGGCCCGCTCCAGCCCTTCCTTACCGGTTTTGGCGGTAAAGACCGTGTACTCCGGCGACAGAATCCTGTTTAGCACCATCAGATTCGACTTTTCGTCATCAATAACCAAAATACGGAATTCCTGAGTAGGCTCCATATTACAACACCCCCTCAACATGAATTATATTATCCTAAGATTGCATTATTTATATCCCTGGTCAAGATGACTCCAAAAATTTCAAAATATTGACATAGTTTCTGCTGAAAGGTAAACTGGGTATCAAGATGGGTTCCCATCTTAAAGGTGGTGTGATGAACAATGCGTTAAACCTCGATGACTATATCAGAAAAGTCCCCGATTTCCCCAAAAAAGGGGTGCTTTTTTATGACATAACCAGTATCCTCACGGAGCCCAAGGCCTTTAGGTACTGTATCGAATCTATGGCGGAGATTTACCAGGGGAAGCGTATCGATGCCATAGCTGCCATCGAAGCCCGGGGCTTTGTGTTTGCCGCCCCCTTCGCCTTCCACATGGGGATCCCCCTGTTCCTGATTCGGAAAAAGGGCAAACTGCCCGGAAAAACGCTGACCAAAAAATACAGCCTGGAATACGCCGAAGCGGAAATCGAGATACATTACGACGATGTGCCCAAGGGTAAACAGGTGCTCCTCATGGACGACCTTATCGCCACGGGAGGGACCTTAAACGCCGCCCGGAGCCTGATCACCGACTGCGGCGCCGTGGTCCCGGAGATTTTCGGCGTGGTGGGCCTGCCCTTCCTGCACTACGAAAAAGCCCTGGCGCCGACTCCCATTACGACACTGATCACCTACGATTCGGAATAGTTATCTTAGAGGGGAATTGCCTTCCAATCGCACCTTCCAGCCCTACGCATCCTGCTTCGGGCTTCCAGGCGGGGTGTTCGCTTACGGCGCCATCCTGGCGCCTTTTCCTCCCCTGGTCGGCGCTTACACCCACTCACCCCTTCGGGGTTCGTCATCCTGTTTGCTCATTCCAGGCCGGCCTTCAGCCCTGACGGCGCCATACGTCCCTACGGGCCGTTTGTCGATAGGAAAAGATTTACGCGCCGCCATTCGGCGGCACGGCGCCATCCATGGCGCCTTTTCCTCCCTTTGGTCGGCGGGCTGAAGGCTTCAATTCCCCTAGGGGAACTTATCGTAAATAAAAATTTTATTTTAGCCCCTAGGGGAATTGAACCCCTCTTTTAAGATTGAGAATCTCATGTCCTAACCGATAGACGAAGGGGCCTTTTGGAAGGTTGTTACACTTTATATTTATGGGAAAACCCGGGGGTTTGTCAAGGCCATAGAAATGGTAAAGGTATGGCCATGGAAAGTTCTTTTATATCGGTAAAGTCTTTAATGTTCCATAATTTCCTTAAATCAGGGCGTATGGTGCATTGGGAAGGGGAGTACCGAATCTATGCTTGATCTTCCCGTCAGGGCCATAACCAGGCGGTCCAGCCCCAGGGCTACCCCGGAACATGGGGGAAATCCGGAGGATTTCCCCTTGGAGAAGCCGAAGGCTTCTCCAGGCCGAGTCGGGAGGTCGAGTCGGGTTGGGGGCGTATTGGGGCTGGGCTTTGGGAGGAAGTTTTGCCAGTAGTCTCCGTCGATGCGGTGGGGTACCAGGGCGTTTTGGTTTTTCAGCGCGCCTTCCCGTTCAAAGTAGCGGCGTACTTCCTCGGGGTCCGTCTCCTCGGAATAACAGTTCGCCAGTTCTATTCCCCGTACATAGAGTTCCCATCGCTCCACGGTTCTGTGATCCGGGCTCTTTTGCGCCAGGCAGGGGACAAAGGCGGGGTAATCGGTTATGACCACGGCCTTGTCCTTGGGCAGGGCCGGTTCCACGGTGTGTATGAAAATCAGGTCGTAGAGGGCCGGCGTATCCAGTTCCGTCGGCGGGTTCAGCCCCAGTTTCCGGGCCTCAGCGGCGAGGATTCCTTTTTCGGCGGCGTCGAAGAGGCTGAACCCGGCCCAGCGGCTAAAGGCTTCCTCCATGGTGATCCGCAGGAAGGGCGGGTGAAGATCGGCGGAATCCCCAAGCAGGCTTGCGAAAAGATCCTCCGTGAGAGTGAGGCTGTCAAGGTAATTGGCGTCCATGGTGTAGTATTCCAGCATGGTGAATTCCGGGCTGTGGAGTCGGCCCGTAGATTCTCCGTTCCGGAAGCACTTGCAGATCTGGTAGACGCTGGCCCGGTGCCGGGCGATGATCCTTTTCATCCAGATTTCCGGGGATGGGATGAGCCAGTAGGGCTGCGTTTCCCGGGTTTTGCTGTTTGGCGGCGCCAGATAGGCGGTTTCAAAGACCTCCAGACAGGTTTCGGGGATTAAGTCCGGGGCAAGGAGGGGGGTATCCAGTTCCAGGTAGCTCCGTTTATCAAAAAAAGCCCGGATTTCCCGGAAAATCCGGGCTCGCTCCTGCAAAAGTTCAAGGTCCATGGCTTATTGTAGCATAGGAGGGACTCTGAGATTAGGGGGGATGGAGTTTTGGAAGAAAATCAGTAAAGTTTCAAACATGATTGAAACTTTACTGTAATATAAATAAACATTCCAATATAATTGACATTATTATGAATGTATACTATAATTTCAAGTATGGTGGAAACTTTATGGGATTATATGCCCCGAAATCTCTATTTTGAGCGGATTAAGCCTTTCATCGGCTCCCACATAATCAAAATTTTGTCGGGGCAGCGGCGATCGGGGAAAAGCTATATTCTCTATCAGCTTATGGACGAGATACGGAAGGCCGATCCTAAGGCCAATATCATCTATATCAACACCGAATTTGCGGAGTTCCGGCAGGTAAAGACCGATGGGGAGCTCTATGATTTTGTCGTGTCCCGGTTGTCAACGGACCGGAAGAATTTTGTGTTCATAGATGAAATTCAGGATATAGCGGATTTTGAAAAGGCGGTGCGATCCCTCTATGCGGAGGAACGCTGCGACATTTATTGTGCCGGCAGCAATGCCCACCTTTTGTCCGGTGAGTTTGCCACCTATCTCGCCGGGCGCTACATTCAGTTTCAGATCCATCCCCTGGGGTATAGGGAATTCTTAAGTTTTTACGGCCTTGAGAATTCCCCGGAGGCGTTGCGGAAATATCTCCGCATAGGGGGGATGCCCTTCCTCGCCTCCCTGCCCGCGGGGGAAGAACATCTGGCGCGTGAGTATTTGAAAAATGTGTACGAGTCAATAGTACTGCGGGATGTGCTTATCCGGGAAAATATCCGCAATATCCGTTTTCTGGAAAACCTTGCGGAATATCTGGCGGATACTATTGGGAGCCTGTTTTCCGCGAACAACATCAGCAACTATTTAAAGCATCAACAGGTTAAGATTCCGGTGCAAACGGTAATTAGTTACCTTGCGGCATTGGAGAAATCCTGCATCATCCATAAGGTTCCCCGCGCCAAGGTTGGGGGCATGAAAATTTTTGAGATTGGCGAAAAATACTATTTTGAGGATCTTGGTCTGCGGAATGTCCTGGCAAAAAATCCCCCCGCCATGGATATGGGAAGATTGTTGGAAAACGCAGTATATCTGTTTTTGATACAGCGGAACTTCACCGTATATGTGGGAAAGGACGGCAATAAGGAAATAGACTTTATCGCCGAAAAAGACGGGACTAAACTGTATGTGCAGGTAAGTCTGCGCATCGACAATGAAGAAGTCCACCGGCGGGAGTTTGGAAACCTTGAGGGCATCCCGGACAACTTTCCCAAATATGTGGTGACCCTGGAAGACGAGCTGCCCGCGGTGACACCCACGGGGATCATCTGTATGGGGGTGAGGGAGTTTTTGATGCTGGAGCTATAGGGCGGCGCCGGAGGCCCATTGACGGCTTCTTTACGCCAGCCGTAACACCGCGTCCTTCCACTTATGTCCCCGGTCAAATTCGTTAAGGAACATCCCGAAACTGGCGCAGCCCGGGGAGAGAACCACCACGTCTCCCGCCGCCGCTGTTTCCAGGGCGGAGTATACCGCACCGTCTACCGAGTCCCAGGGACCCCGGTAGGGAATGGCCGCTTGGTCCAGAAGGCGCCGCAGTTTTTCGCTGCCCGTTCCCGCCAGCAGTATTACTGCCTTAGCTTTGACAGCCGCTTTTACCAGACAGCTGAAGTCCAGGTTCTTGTCCGTGCCGCCGCTTACTAATACTACCGGCCGGTCGAAGGCTTCCACCGCGGCGGCGGCGGCTTCGGGGATGGTGGCGGCAGTATCGTTGTAGAAACGGATACCCCGGCTTTCGTGGAAAAACTCCAGCCGGTGCTCTAAACCCGGGAAACTCCCCAGGCTTTCCCGGATAAAGTCCGCCGGCAAGCCCAGGTCCAGCAAGGCGAGACCCGCGGCGAGGAGGTTTTTCTTTTGGTGTGAACCGGGAACTAAAACTTTTTCCGGGACAAGCTCGACAATTTCCCCGGAAGCTGATCGCACCAGGCCTCTGCGGGTGGTTTTTTCCACCCAGCCCCCAGCCGTCCCTTCCGGCAAGGGCCTTTCTGCGTAAACCATGGGCCGGCCCGGAGTTTCGGCGAGGAAGCTTTGCCCCCAGCTGTCATCGGCGGCGATGGTGGCGTCCGTTTTGTCCTGGCCCTGGTAGATGACCCGTTTATCCGCCACATAGGCTTCCATAGCGCCATAGCGGTCCAGGTGGTCCGGCATGATGGCGGTAAGTACGGCTGCTCTGGGCTTCAAAAGGCGCCTGCCGCCGAGGTCTCCAAGCTGCCAACTGGACAGCTCTAACACCACATCGTCCTCCGCAGTAAGGGTGTCCAGAAAGGTGAGGGGTGAAACAGTGATGTTACCGCCCAGATACGCCTTGCCGGGAAGTAGGCTATGTTTCCGGGCCTGGTCCAGAACCCAGTGGATGGCCGATGAAGTACTGGATTTACCCTTGGAACCGGTAACGGCGATGAGGCGGGCAGGGGAAGCGGCCAGGAACAGGGAGATGTCCGTCTCAATGCGCACGGACCTTTGGAGGTAGGGGGAATTGGGGGGGACCCCGGGGTTCTTAATCACCAGATCGGCGTTTTCAAAATCTTCTATACTATGATGCCCCAAAACATAGCGGGCGGAGATGCCGGCGGCTTTGAGCTTTTCTATTGATGGGGCCAACGTTTTTTCGTCCCGCAGATCCGTTACGGTAAGCTTCGCCCCATGAGCTGCCAGATGCCGGGCGGATTCCAGGCCGCCTCCGTGGAGGCCCAAACCCATTATCAGGACATTCATCCCCGTATATTCCACCGGAAACTCCTTTTCCTTGACCATTGCCCCCAGAGGGACTTCATAGTATAGTATCCCACATGACGCCCCTTGAAATAGACACTCCGCGGCCTATTTTGGACGAATTCGGCAAACCGGTGAATTTCGGTTGGGCCCGATCTTCTCTTTTCAAATATGATAAGGGTTTACTTAGTCCTCCCTACTGGCGCGTTACCGAATCGGAACGGTATATCATTTTTTCCAATACCCATCTGCTGGTTTTTGAGATCCTGGACGGTGGTTGTCTTGGGTATATCAGCATATCCGTAGTATCCCTAAAGGATAAAAAACGATCCACCCAGCCTTTCATCATCCCTTTCCCCCTGGGGGTTTTTAATTTGCCGCCGAACAGCGAAACCGGTTCGGCCCGGATACAGCGGAAAAAGTTTTCCATCGCTTTTTCCGCCATGGAAGGAGGCAGCCGGATTATCAAGGTTGATATTCCCCGGTTTGGGCATCACCGGAGTTTGCGGGGGGTGGTGGTACTAACTCCGCCTCCGGAGGCCCAGTCCATCGTTACCTGTTCCCCCTGGCGGGGGGAAAAAAACGCATTCTGGTATTCCCGGCGTTCCCCCTGGTATGTAGCCGAAGGGGTGATGCAGTTCAGTAGTACGGAGATGGTATTTGTCAAGGATAAAGCCTGGGGCATCTTCGACTGGAACCGTGGGGTTAGGCCCCGTGCGGATACCCGTATCTGGGCCTCCGCCTGCGGCTTAAGCGAAGCCCGGCAATTGAGTTTTAACGTTGGGTACAGTACCGCCGATTCCGGGGCGGGGACGGAAAATGCCTTCTTTCTGGATGGAAAGATGCATAAATTGGATCAGGTGACCTTTCATGTCCCCTCTTCGGACTGGCTTGAGCCTTGGCATTTCACCAGCAACGATGAACGTCTTGAAATGAGCTTTAAGCCCCATCAGGAACGGTCCGATCGGAGTACCATGTTTCTTCATTCCCTCCGCCGCCGGCAGGTTTACGGGTATTTTTCCGGAAAGGTGGTTCTTGATGATGGTTCAAAACTTGAATTCCATGATATTACCGGCTTTGCGGAACGCCGGAGGACCCGTTTTTAAATTTTTTACAAGATCCATGACTGCGGTCATGACGAGCTGCTGCTTTGCGGCGAATGAGTGCCTCGGACCGGCGTTCACCACGTATACTGTGAGTATTATTATTGGATTTGCCCTTGCCATCGTGCTGTTTGCCCTGTTTATCCCCCTTATCTGTACCCTTCCTTTTTTGCTATTTTTTTAGTATCCTCTGTGTATGATGTCGAACCCCCTGTATATCCGTAACTTTTGTATTATCGCCCATATTGATCACGGTAAATCCACCCTGGCGGATAGGCTTATCCAAAAAGCCCACCTGGTGGAGGATCGGGATTTTCAGGATCAGATCCTGGACAACATGGATATTGAGCGGGAACGGGGGATTACTATCAAAAGCCAGGCGGTAACCATCCCCTATACCGCTAAGGATGGCCGCGAGTACGAGCTTAACCTGGTAGATACCCCCGGGCATGTGGATTTTACCTACGAGGTATCCCGGGCTATCAACTCCTGCGAGGGGGCCCTGCTGCTGGTGGACGCCACCCAGGGCGTACAGGCCCAGACCCTGTCCAATATGTATCTGGCCCTGGAGCACAGCTTAGAGATCCTGCCGGTGATCAACAAGATCGACATGATTGCCGCGGATATACCGGGTACAAAAAAACAGATCGAACATGACCTGGGGCTCAGCGCCGAAGACGCGCTCCTGGTTTCCGCCCGGCAGGGAACCGGGGTGGATGAACTTTTCGAAGCCATCGTGGAGCGGGTCCCCGCCCCAAGCGGAGACCCCGCAGCGCCGCTGCGTGCCCTTATCTTTGACTGCCACTACGATCCCTATCGCGGGGTAGTGGTCCACCTGCGTCTCTTTGATGGAACCCTTAAGCGGGGCATGAAGATTCGGTTCATGTACAACAATTCCGAGTACGAGGTGGAAAACCTTGGGGTCTTCAAGATCGCCCTGGTGGAACAGGAAGAGCTAAGCGCCGGAGCGGTGGGCTACATCATCGCCGGGGTAAAGACCGTAAGCGATGTCAGGGTAGGGGATACCGTAACCGGCGCGGAGCATCCCTGCGCAGGGCCCCTCCCCGGTTTCCGGGAAGTAAAGCCCGTGGTATTTTCTTCGATATATCCCGTGGACTCCAACGATTACGAGGAACTCAAAACCAGCCTGGAAAAACTCAAGCTTAACGACGCTTCACTTATCTACGAAAAGGATTCCTCCGCCGCCCTGGGTTTCGGTTTCCGCTGCGGTTTCTTAGGGCTCCTCCACCTGGAGGTGATCCAGGAACGGCTGGAACGGGAATTCGATCAGTCGGTTATTTTTACTGCGCCTTCGGTAAAGTACCGGGTCCGCATACGCGGCAGTATCGGCCACCCCGGGGAGGAGCTTATGGTGGATAACCCCACGGAATACCCCGATGAGGGCCGCATCGAAGGGACGGAGGAACCCTACATACGGGCCGCCATCATCACCCCCACATCCTTTCTGGGAAACATCATGACCCTCTGTATGGAGAAGCGTGGGGTGCAAACCAACATGACCTACCTGGACGAAAAGCGGGTAGAGATGGTTTACGACATGCCCCTTTCGGAGGTACTCTTCGATTTCTACGACCGCCTTAAGAGCATCAGCCGGGGCTACGCCTCCTTCGATTACGATATAACCGATTACAAGCCCACAGAATTAGTGAAGCTGGACATACTGCTCAACGGCAAGGGGGTGGACGCCCTGTCTCAACTGGTCTTTAAGGGTAACGCCTACGACAGGGCCAAGGTGGTCTGCGAACGGCTTCGGGACGAAATAACCCGGCAGCAGTTCAAGATAGCCATCCAGGGTTCCATCGGCAGCCAGATCATCGCCCGGGAAACGGTGAACGCCCTGCGCAAGGACGTATTGGCAAAATGCTACGGCGGGGACATTTCCCGCAAGCGGAAACTGCTGGAGAAGCAGAAGGAAGGGAAGAAGCGCATGAAGATGGTAGGGGACGTGGAACTTCCCCAGAGCGCCTTCCTGGCGGTGCTGAAGACCAAGGACGCGTAGATTCCACGTCCTTGGTTCCGGCTATTTTACCAGGACTTAGGTGTATATACGCCTTCCGGCGCGGTGATTGTAAAGGTCTCCCCGGAAGGTTCAATCACATAAAATCCTTTCTTAAGCGCCCATTTTCTTTCACTTTCACCCATAATGACACCTGCAACGGCGCCATAATATTTCCGGGTGTCATTCTGCAGATCCGCATGGGCCCGTACCTTTTTCATGCGTTCAATATGCTCGACTATGTCTTTTATTTTGAGCGTTGTTTTCATTTCGACAATCATGGTGCAGTCACCGTTTTCCAGGAAAGCGTCAATTTCTGTGAATATGCTATGCTCGCGGTTAGCAATTACTACATTTCGAGCGGTTTTCTCAAAGGTAAACCCCAACTCGTTAAATCTTTTTACCAGATTCGGAACAATCATGTGTTCAACTACTTCGCCGAACCGGTTAGTAAGCCACCCCATCTTTTTATCCGTTTCCTTCATCTGTTGGGCCGTTTCCTTCATCTGCAGGTCGGTTTCCTTCATTTGTTGGGTCGTTTCCTTAATCTGCCGGTCTGTTTCTTTCATCTGTTGGTCCGTTTCTTTCAATGATTGGGCCGTTTCTTTTACAATCAGATCCGTTTCCTGTAATAATGCCCAGAGCCTTTCATAGGTCATGAGATCCCCGGTCCGTCCCGCCTCAGCTTGCGGTGTCATCATAGCATCCTCCTATACCTTTCTATACCATATTTTAGGGAAATAGTATCTCCCCTAATAAAGAGTACTTAGGCGGTTTTCCGGGATTTTGCTTTAGTTATAGGCTTTGGGTTTCGTAAATTTTAGAGAATCTTTGTGGTCAAGCTTAGCCCCCTACCCGTAGTGTTGTTTCTTGGAATGGTACGCTAAAGCAGGGGGTGCTTTTGGACGTGTCTATAACGAATAGCGGGTTTTTATTATTTTTTTATGAAATATGGACAATTGCTGGGTAATGCAATAGACTTATAAGAGATTGTTTGTGTAATAGTTCATCCTTTGCTTTTCCGGACAATCATTACTATATGGTCAGTACTATGCGGCGTATGCCGTGGAAAAATGTTTTTTAGGAGCATTGTATGTTGAAAAAGAGCTTAAAGTTTCTGGCCGGGGGTGTCCTGGTCACGATCCTATTTGCTGCCTGCTCGGCGGCTTTTGAACCACTAAACCCAGAAGAGAAAATTGAATATGATGCCGACGGACGGCGTTTATATACAATTACCATTCCCACCAAAAAGATCGATAGCCGGGCAATAACAGATGCAATAGCGCGAAACAATATAAATTTTTACGAAGTGGTTTTCAAGCCAACTACAGGTGATAGAACTTATTATTCATCCGCTACCTTGGACAAGCCGCTAAAAATCCGTGTCCCGGAAGGGAAGTATAACGCCATTTTGCTTGCCGGAAGAAGGCAGGTTGATTCAACCGGTGTGGCTATTGACGATGGGATACTGTTGGCTGCCGACTTAACAACTAAAACGGCTGACCTAACTAATGGGAATATAACTATTTCCGCCTCTACGAGTAGTACTCCTGTTGGTTTCACGTTAAAAGCCATTGCTTTGGATGCGTCCGATCTTACGTTAACAGGGGGAGGGCCGATTACTCGCCAAATAACCGCGGACAAATATTCCTATTATACTCTACCTGATAACGAAGCTGTATCCGGGGTATTTGCAACTGCCCAAGGAGCATATGGAGCAGATTTCCCCGGACCAAGCGATGGTGACTCACCAGATACATGTTTATGGCTTAAGTTCGGTACTCCCCTTGTAAAAGTTCTCCCGGCGACATACCACGATCTTCCCGGGTTTACTTTAACGCCTACAAGTCCAGCTTTTGAAGATGAGGTGACCACACCCGCCGATTATGGAAAACTGACCTTTACAATCCCAGCCACGACATTGGAGGGTTTAGCAGAGTTAATATTTGATGTTCCGCTAACAGCAGCTTTTCCGGCAACCGGCACGGGAATTACCTGGCATCTTACGAATGGTATTGATAATTTTCAGCTTGAAAAGAACACCCATGGCACTCCTGCTTCTAATGTTGAAGGAACATTTGGAGGCGGTCTGTTGCTCGTTGTGAATTATGCGACATTTGATACAATCTATGGTGGTTCTTTTTAGGGAATCGTATGAAGCGCTTTTTGGGATTCACCATTTTGTTCATAAGCGCCGCGGGGTTCTTTTCCTGCGGCGCTGTTTCCTCATCATTTCTGTATCCCGATGAAACGGATATCTTGGCGGAACCAGCCCGCTGGGTATACGGTATTAATAGTACTTTTGTTAAAAACGACGATCTTACCGTGTACTTATACGGCGCCGAAGGCGGTCTCTCTAAGGTTCCAATTGAGGATGTAACCGTATCCATCAGCATATACGGGGAAACAGTGGGAGATGGCTGGGAATTTGATTCGGAATCAAAGGGGGATCATCCGGTTACGGTAAGCTACAAGAACATGTCCACCTTTTATACGATACACGTCCTCTCCGTCGAAGAAGAACCGGATTATAGCGGCGGCGGCAGCGGTTCCGGCGGCGGCGGCATTGAAATCATTATCACCGGTCCTTAGGCGGGTCCTTTGCGCCCTCATCCTACTCTTCTCACCCGTCTTGGCGTTTTCCCAAACCAGGGCGGATACCCTGGTGTATATCATGAATATCCCCGGCGGAACTCCGGTGGAGCAGCGTTTCTTCGAGGAAAACCTGAAGATGGAAATTCCCGCTGCGGGGTATTCTATAACCGATGATATCCTGGAAGCGGACTATGCCCTAAGCTGTTCCATATCGGATGATGAAGAGGAATCCGGCCGGGTGGTGCTGTTTTCCCTTTTCGACGCGAAGGATGAACGGGAAATTGTTTCTACCGATTTATTTTATACCAAAACAGAAGAAACCTATGAAATGCTTCCTTTCGTTATCTGGTCCATGTTCGCCAGCGCGCCCTTAAAACAGGTAACCCGGGAAGTGGAAATTGTAGAAGTGGAGGTGGAAGTAGAAAAGGAAGTGCCGGTTTACATTGAGGTTATCAGGGAAGTGGAAAAGCCTGCACTCCCGGAGAGAATCGAACCGGTTGATACATGGAAATACCGGTGGATATTTATTAACGCCAGGCTCGGCGCGTCATTCCGCTATTATCGTGCGGATAGTAGTGATAAGCCCAGTGCATCAATACTCACCGTTGATGCGGGCATTGAGCCGGAGGTGCATCTTTTCGATTTTCTTGCGGTTCAATTGGGAATAAACTTTGCCCTGGACAAGGCGGAATACCAGCGCTCTCCGGCAAACCCAACGACCATTGCGTATTCCACCGCCATCCTGAGCGTTCCGCTGTTGGTGAAATATATTTTCAACCCGGCGGATCGGTTTACCCTTGGGCCCTATGTGGGTGGTTACCTGAGCGTTCCGTTTATGGGAACATCCAGGCCGCCGCCCGTTGGCGTCCTTGCGGGGCTGGACCTTGGGGCAAAAATGGGGCAGGGAACATTACTGTTTGATCTCCGGTATTCCATGGATCTGGGAACTACCGATGTTTTTGACTACAAAATCACCTATAACCGGATGTTTATTACCCTCTCCGCCGGGTATAAGTTTGGGCTTTTTCGGCGTTAGTTTAAGAATAGCGCCCTTTCCGCCGATACTGTCAACGGAATACTTTATATGAAACGAAACGCTGGTTTTTTGCTCTTCCTCTTGATTTTTACCGCCCTGGCGGGGATTCAGCGCGGAACCGCACAGGTTCACCGGGCCTCTCTGGATCAGGGAATCAGTCTCTACCGGGCGGGGCAGTGGTCCGAAGCGGCGCTGCAATTGCGCCGGTCCCAGATGGAAGCGGCTAATCGCGGGCAGCAGGCGGAGTCTTTGTACTGGCTGTCCCTGGCGGAATTTTCCCTGGGTGAATATGCCGCCGCGCTCCGGGACATAAACGAACTGCAGCGGATTGCCCCGGCGGGGCTGCGGATAGACACGGTTTTATACTACAAAGGCCGTATCCTCTACTATTTAAATCGTTATGACGAAGCCCTGGGCATGTTCAGGGTCTATAATGATTATATAAACCGCTCTAAGCGTAATATCCCCGCAGTGTTGTCTCAAAAATCGGTACTTGCCTATTGGATGGGTGAATGTCTTTACGCCCTGGGACAGCAGGATCTGGCGGCGTCCCAGTTTACCCGGGTGGTCAATGCTCGGCCCCGAAGCGAAAAACACGAGGCTGCTTCCTACCGTTTAGCCATGATCCGGCAGACTAAAATTCAGGGTGAAATCCTGGATATGCTGAACTGGAGCTACGCCGAATACCTCCGAATCGTAGAGGAATACCAGCAGCGGGAAAAGGCTTACGATGAAACTATAAACGCCTACCGGAAACAGGTTGACGGGATGCTTGCCGAAGCTGCCGCTAAACCGGAACCGGAAACCGAAAGGGCCAGGTACGAAAGGCTCCTGGCGGAGTCGGAAGCCCAGAAACAGGCTCTGGAGATCAAGCTGCAGGAAACGGAAAAAGCCGCCGCCCGGGACCCGAGGCCGGACCCTAATGTACAACGTATCCGCGAACTAAAAGCATCGGCGGAGAAACTTCGCAGCGAACTTTGATATTATGAAGGGATTTTGATTAAACATATAAAATCTATAGAAATACTATTATATAAGTAAAAGTATTGTTTAAATTTCTTTTTTAGTGAACTTCCTTGACAATTTGTGTGAACTTACTTACAATTTCATTCGCAAAGTAATAAATGTTAAAAAAAGGGCCTTTTTTTATAGCGCAACTGAGTATTCCTGTCCCTTTTTCACCGGAATTTAGGCGAGATTATGCAGGAACGATTATTTTACAGTAATGTCCCCATAGCACCGGGACATCAGATTTATTTGGACCGGCCTCAGGTGCATGAATTGCTGGAAACGGCAGTGCAGAGTCCCATTGTTACCGTAATCGCCGGGGCTGGTTATGGTAAGACCCAGGCGGTTTATTCATTTGTACGTAAATTCAATGCAATTACGGCCTGGATACAGCTTTCCGAAAGGGATAACCTGGGTGAACGTTTTTGGGAAAACTTTTCCCGCGCCGTAGAGTTTATCGGCAAAGAATCGGCGGTAAAACTCCGGGATATTGAGTTTCCCGATACGGATCAGAAGTTTGAACGGTATATGCAGGTTCCCAATAGGGATATATATCCGGATCGGAAGTATCTTTTTGTCTATGACGATTTCCATCTGATCCGGGACCCGGGGGTGCTGCGTTTCCTTGAGCGGTCCATCACCACGCCCTTCTCCAATATCACTTCCATTCTTATTTCCCGGACGGAACCCCGGATCAATTCCATTCCCCTGCTTTCCAAGGGTTACCTGGCCCAGATAACCGAGGATGATCTGCGCTTTACGGCGGATGAAACCCAGGAGTATTTCCATTTGCAAAAGGTGGACGCCTCGCCCGATGCGGCCGCCACGGTATGCCGGGATACCGAAGGGTGGGCCTTTGCCATACACCTGGCGGCCCTGGCCATCAAGAAGGAACCTCCGGGCAAGCGTTATGCCCCCTCCTCGGTTAAAGCCAATATCTTCAAGCTCATTGAAAGTGAGGTCTTTTCGCTTATCTCCGAAGAATTGCGAAAATTCCTGATCAAGATTTCCCTGATAGAACATCTGTCCAGGGATATTCTTTCGGAAATAGCCGGGGATACGGGAGTTTTGGAGGAACTGGAAAGGCTCGGCTCCTTTGTCCGTTACGATCCCTACCTGAACGCATGGCGGGTCCACCATCTTTTCCTGGAATATTTAAACGGCAGGCAAGGGGAGCTTTCGGAGGAGGAGAAAAGGGATGTCTATAGCAAGGCCGCCCGGTGGTGCGTAGAAAACAACCTTAAAATAGATGCCTTCAGTTATTATGAAAAAGCCGGCGCCTATGATGAATTTCTCGAAGTGAGCTATACCCTTCCCCCCATACTGCCGAGCCGTATGGCCGCATTCCTCCTGGAGATTCTGGACCGGGCGCCGGATTCGGTGTTCCAGAATAATCCTCTGGCGTACCTCCTCCAAACGCGTATTCTCTTTACCTTGAGGCAGTTTGACCGGGCATCTGCGGGGCTTAAGGAAATTATAAGCCACCTGGAAGCCGAAGCTTCCTCCCCCTTTAACAACCGTGTTTTGACGGGCTGTTATAACAACCTGGGATTGATCGGCATAATAACCAGTATGCATACCTGCGATTACAGCTATGTTTCCTGCTTTGAACGGTCGTACCATTACTCCCAGCTGAGCGGCCATATGCTTACGGGGCCCGCAACGGTGGCGCCCCTCAGTTCCTACCTGTGCCGGGTAAGCAGCCCGGAAAAGGGGGAAGCGGAACGGTACAATGAAGCGCTTGCGGCCATGGCGCCCTATATGTCGGATGCCAACGGGGGTCTTGGCTACGGCATGGACGATATGGCTTGGGCGGAGCTGGCCTTTTTCCGCGTCGATATGGACCGGGCGGAGCAGATGGCCTACCAGGCCCTGTTCAAGGCCCAGAAAAGAAACCAGTACGAGATAGCAAGCAGGGCGCTTTTTTACCTGATACGTATCAACCTTTTCTACGGAATTCCGGAAAAAATAGAAGAACTGCTTAAACTTATGGAAGCCCAACTTGAGGAAGATGGGTACCTGAACCGTTACACCGATTACGATATTCAAACCGGTTGGTTCTATACCCATATCGGCCAGCCTTCCCGGATAGCCTCCTGGCTTAAAAATGATTTTGAGGAAAGCGATCTGAATCCCCTCCTCTTCGGACAGGAGACCCTGGTCCGGGTAAAATACTATATTGCCCAAAAGCAGCACCTCAAGGCCCTTAGGCTGATAGAAAACGATAAAGACGAATACGGACTGGGGGCTTTTCTGGTTGGAAAAATAGGGCACAAACTCATAGAAGCCATGTGTTTCTACGACATGAAGGATATCTCCTGGGCAATAAACTCCCTGGAAGAAGCCTATCGGTTGTCCGCCCCCAACGGTCTGGATATGATCTTTATTGAGCAGGGGAAGCGCACCCGGGCCCTGGTCTCCACCGTTTTAAAGCGCAAATGTTCCATCCCCCGGGATTGGCTTGAAAAGATACTCCGCTTATCCTCGGCCTACGCCAAAAAACTCTATACGGTGGCGGAAAAATTTCGGGTCGAACAGTATGACGAAAAAATACCGGCCGTAATTCTCTCCCGGCGGGAGATGCTAATTTTCCGGGGTTTGTCCCGTGGATTAACCAGGGAAGAATTGGCGGAAGATGAGAATATTTCCATAAATACTGTTAAGAGTGTTATCAGAAGCGTGTACAATAAGCTGGGCGCAGTAAATCGGGCGGATGCAGTGCGGATCGCCACGGGTATGGGTATCTTGCAAAATAGTGATCCGGAGAACGATACTATTAGATATGGAAAAAAACCTAATCCTTCGTGATGCTACTGTTATACCGGCTAACCAGACTTACATAGAACGGCCCAGAATTAATCAATTGTTGGAGAAAGCGATACAGAGCCGGGTGGTGGCCGTGGTCGCCGAGGGCGGCTGCGGGAAAACCCGGGCGGTCTGTTCTTTCCTGCAAGATTACCACGTTGCTGCGATTTGGCTGCAGTTTTCAGGAGGCTACGCAGCCTCCGCTGGGGATGCCGGCGAACCTGTCCCGGATCATTTTCTTCGGGAGAATTCGGAACCAGTCCTGGTTCTGGATGATCTTCATCTATACCGGGAAGAAACGGTGGTTGGTTTTATTGAGCATATTCTGAGTAAGGGGTTTCCCAAGCTCAAAATCGTGCTTATATCCCGCAGTGATCCTGCGGACCGGATCCTGCAAATATTTTCAAAAGATGCCGTGGTGAGGATCTCCGGGGAGGATCTCCGGTTCACTGAAGCGGAGATCCGGGATTATATGCTGATTAGGAATATCGGCGTTTCACCGGAAACGGTCTCGGAGATTTACCGGGATACCGAAGGCTGGGCCATTGCGGTACATCTGGCGTCCCAGACCTTGATGATAAGCTCTGCCAATAAAACCTACAGCCGTTCCGCTACTTTGGCAAATATGTTTCGGTTCATAGAAACAGAAATATTCCAGGGCCTTCCCGAGAATTTGCAAAAATTTCTTGTTATGCTTTCCTTAATCGATACCTGGTCTGCGGATCTCCTGGAAGAATTATGTACCGATCCTGGGTGCATCAAAAAAATGAATCGGATCAGTTTCTTTATTCGATATGACGCTGCTCTGAAAACATACGGGATGCACAATATGTTTCTCAAATTCTTAAGGGAAAAACAGGGATCACTTACGGAGGAAGAAAAACGGGCGTTTTATAGCAAGGCTGCCCAATGGTATTTGAAGAATGACATGCCGGAAGATGCCCTTATCTATTTGAAGAAAGCGGGGGATTATTCGGGGATCATCGACTTTGTCTATGCCTTTCTAGGGAACATGCCCCGGGATCTGGTTTCCTTTTTGCTGGATCTTTGTGAAAGCCCGGAGACCGGCGCCGCTCAGCCGTCCCAAAGAACGGCCCATGAATTTATATGCACCGTGATCCGTCCCCGGCTGCTTATCATCCTGGATCGTTTCGATGATGCCGCCGTCGAAATCCGGGAAACCATAGTTCGGTATGAAGCCATGTCTTCTTCCCCCATGGGTAACATGATTTTATATTACGCCTATCGTCTTCTTGGACTCCTCTCCCTGTTTTCCTCTATCTATACTAAACGCTGTGATTTCGGTATGTTTTTTGAGCGGGCGCAGGATTACTATATTCAAATCTCTACCTTCCCGAAAGAATCCCTTGAATATGCTGTTATGAAAATACCATCGTACACCGACATCGGCCCCTATATATGCCGGGTTGGGTATCCGGCGGACGAAGATGAGATTCAAAACTTTATTGAAGCCCTTGCCCGGACGATCCCCGTTTTGGGGAATTCCATGGGAGACGCTTTTTATGGATTGGATGATCTTGCCTGGGCGGAATTTGCCTTTTATCAAGGGGATCTGATCCGATCGGAGGTATTCGCCCAGCGGGCCATACGGAAGGCCCGGGAGAAGAAGCGCTGCGATACTGAAACTCACGCTCTCTTTTATCTAATACGTATCAATTTGGCCGCAGGCAGGCAGGAACAAACTGAGGATCTTTTGAAGCAGCTGGACGGGGAGTATATTCAGGGAGATGCTCCGGGCCGGCGGGCTGTCTATGATATTTTTAAGGGCTGGTTTTATATCCACCTTGGACAGGGGCGGCGTATTGCCCCCTGGTTAAAAATTGACATTGATAAAAATTATATACCGCCCATAATCCACGGCTTGGACATGATGGTACGGGCAAAGTATTTCTATGGAGAGAAACGCTGTCCTCTGGCTCTGGCGCTGCTGGGGAATCAGTTGGAGCCCAATTCCCTTGGGGCTTTCCTCTTCGGAAGGATAGAAGTGAAAGTACTGGAAGCACTGTGCCTATACCGTGAAAAAAAACGGGAAGAGGCCTTTAGGGCCTTTGATGAAGCCTATCGTATGGCGGAGTCTAATGCCCTGGATATGCCCTTCATTGAATTAGGCAAGGACATGCGTACCCTAGTAAGTTGGGCGGTAAAATATGAAAGTTGCGGAATACCCGCGGGATGGCTTGAACAGATACGCAGAAAATCTACGGCCTATGCAAAAAAATTATTTGTCTTTGCAGAAGAATACCGGAAAAGAGAATATGTAAAGGATTCCTCGGCCCTCTCTCCCCGGGAACTGGCGGTACTTATCTGCCTTTCCCGGGGCTTAACCCGGGAGGAAATAGCCCGGGATCAGTCCATTTCCATTAATACGGTCAAAAGCGCGGTCAAAAGGGTTTATTATAAATTGTCGGCGGTTAATCGGGCCGATGCGGTACGGATCGCCGCCGGCTTGGGTATTCTGCAAAACACTGAGAATAATAAAAATTTGTCTTGAAAATCCCGGGATTAGGGTTATATTAGGTTACGATTGCTCAGGCTCATTGATTGTCTAAATATTCCGCAAAAAATCTAAAAATATAGAACTTTTTCACCATTTGGGTGTATTGCGTTCTACAAAGCTTATTAAACTAAAAACAGCAGGAGAAAAATATGTTTCCTAATAGTTCAAACATTATAGCTCGCAGAGAGATTGAACCTTTGTTGCTGAAAGCCCAGGAAGCATTGCGTTCCTATGAAAAATCTACCAATGTGACCGTATCAGTATTGGATAGGACAGGGCACTATATATCGGCATCCTCTGAGGGAAGCTTCGCCGGAGATACCGATAAAACCCATCCTTCAGAATACTTTTGCTCCCTTTGCAGGCAATATTCCCGGGAAACAGACCGGAACTGGGAGGAAGGTGAATACCCCTGTACTCAAATACATATTGATAGTATTTCTCAAGCTTATTATTCAGGTGGAGTATATATTTATGTCTGTGAGTTAGGATTTACCTACTGGGTCTGTCCGCTGTCTTCCAGTGGGTGGCAGGCGGGGGCTCTGATAGCCGGACTGGTTCTCGGTATCAGTAAGCAAGAGGTTGCTGAAAAAATATCCCTCATGAGCCGGGGACAAATCAACCGGACGGCAGCGGATCTGCTCCTTGAAGGGATCCCCGAAAAAACAGGGGAGGAAATAAAGGCCATGGCCCGTTTGCTGCTGATCTGTACCGAACAGATTTCCAGGGGGACCGAAACTCACCATGAAATTCTTAAACGGCGGGCAGAACAGCAGTCCAAGCTATCTGAGCAGATCGAATCTTTGAAAAATCAGCATGATACAGGGGAAGTTCCCCCGGGCTATCCATTGGAGAAGGAACGACAGCTTCTTTCTTCCCTGCATCGGGGAGATAATGAAAAGGCGCGTAAAGCCCTGGATGAGCTTTTAGCGCTTCTCTTCTTTTCAAACCCCGATAATTTTAAATTTATGCAGTATCGAGCTATCGAGCTGGTGGTTCTCATCTCCCGGGCGGCGGTCACTTCGGGCAATACCGAGGATGTACTCCTGGAGATCAACAACCGGTACCTCATGCGCATTCAGGAAGCTCAGACCACCGAAGAGATCCTCGATGTATTGTATCTGGTGGTGGACAATATGACTGAACAGATTTCCCCCTTCAAGGGCGTACGACATGCATCATCGCTGCGTAAGGCGGAACGGTATATATGGGAGAATTATACCCGAAAGGTAAGTCTCCAGGAGGTTGCCAATGCATCGGGACTGTCCGCTCCCTATTTTAGCACGGTTTTTAAAGAAGAAATGGGAGAGAATCTCTCCAGCTACCTGAATCGTCTCCGGATAGACCGGGCGTCGGGCTTGCTTATGGAAACCGAACTTTCTCTGAGTGAGATAGCCGGTTTCTGCGGCTTTGATGATCAAAGCTGGTTTTCCAAGATATTTAAAAGTTATACCGGAATGAGTCCCGGTAAATACAGGGATCAGAACCGCAGTTCCAGTAAGGTATTATCGACTGATAATCTATCGGTGAATTATCGTTCAATGGATGGATAAAAATGGGTGAAAGAAGATTGACCACGGCTAAGGCCATTAATACTCCTGCAAAGGAGACAAACCCTCTTTTAATTAGAGCATGGCAGGTGCTTACTGTTTACGCAAAAGCAACCGGAACCGTTGTTTGTATTCTGGATCAGGATTTACTCCCCATTCGGGAAGTGCTTCCGGATGTTCTTGGTAAGACTAATACCTGTGTAAATTACTGTCTTAAATATGCTACGGAGAATCCCGGGGAATTATGCGGAACAGCCAGGATTTCCGATTTGAGATCCTCACCCTGCAATCTGATGCATCTTGGCGCTATTAAGGAAGCCCATCGTTTTGGGGGTTCTTATATCTATATGTGCGAATTGGGTTTTATGTTCTGGACCAGTCCCCTCTATTCAAACGGGAGGTTTATCGGATCCATGGTTGGTTCGGGGTGTATTGGTATTGAACATAAAGAAATCATGGATGCCATGTATGCCATGAGCAAGGGGACTGCGTTGCAGGACGAACTGGAGGATAGGCTGAGATTGTTTTCCCAAGGAACCCCGGCGCGGGTAAAATCATTAGCAGAATTGCTGCTAATCTGTGCTGAATACCTTTCTACCGGAACCAATGACTACAGAGAAAATATCAGACTACAACAGCCATATACCGGTTTGGGAAAGGGCGCCGTGATTTCTAACTATCCCATGGATAAGGAGCGGATGCTGCTGGCGGCGCTGCGGCGGGGAGACAATGAGACGGGATGGAGGATACTCAATGAACTTCTGTCCGTTCTCTTTTTTTCAAGCTCCGATCCTTTTAAGTTTATTCAGTTCCGGGCAATAGAACTGGTGGTCCTCCTTTCCAGGGAGGCCATGGGGCCGGGAACCCTGAATCAAAGATCTACGGATGATACCATGTTAGAAACAAATAACCGGTACCTCCGGCGTATTCAGGAGGCGAAGAGTATAGAAGAACTCACGGATGTGCTGCATATTATTGTGGAACGTATGTCTGCCCAGATCTTTTCCTTCCATGGCGTGCGGCATGCATCGGCGCTTCGGAAAGCCGAACGATTCATCTGGGAAAACTATACCCGGAAAATAAGCCTTCAGGAAATAGCTTCCGCGGCCGGCTTATCGGCGCCCTATTTCAGTACCATCTTTAAGGAAGAAATGGGGAAAAATCTTTCAAGTTATCTGAACCATCTGCGGGTAGAAAAAGCAGGGCATATGCTGATGGAGACCGATTTAACGCTTAATGAAATTGCATTATCCTGCGGATTTGAGGATCAAAGCTGGTTCTCAAAAATATTCAAAAGCTTTATTGGCATCAGTCCCGGAAAATACCGTGGGCAGGGCGGCGCCGGTAATTAGGAAGGTAAATCATGGTTAATTTAAATGACATTTCACAGAGTCTTCAGTTGGGTAGGGCAGCGGAAACTTCTAATTTAATAGCAAAGGCTATTGAAGAAAATTACAGCGCCGAGACTATTCTTAAACAGGGGATGATCCCCGGTATGCGTGCAGTAAAAGACCGGTACATGCGGAAGGAGATCTACCAGCCGGAAATGCTCATCGTTGCCAGGGCCATGAACATGGGAATAAGGACCTTGCGGCCTCTGATTGCCTCGGCCGTCAAAAATCCCAAGGGCACCGTAATTATCGGTACGGTTAAGGGGGATATTTGGGACATCGCAAAGGATCTCATGGCAATTACCATGGAAGGCGCAGGGCTGCGGGTGGTTGATCTGGGAACCAGTGTTTCTGCGGATCGGTTTATTGAAGTGGCGATTGTGGAAAGTGCGCGGATAATCTTCTGTACCGCTAATCTGCCTGCAGCTATGGGCCAGCTTAAATTGGTGGTACATGCCGCTACTGCCTCGGGTATTCGGAACCGTGTTAAGATTATGGTTTCAGGCGCTCCGGTAACGGAAAAGTACTGCCGCGTCATAGATGCGGACATTTACGCCCGTGATACTGTTAGCGCCGCAGAGATGGCCGGATCGATCTGCAGCGGTAATGCGTAGAAACAGCGCTTATGCGTTCCAACCCATTTCCGCCAATGCTTTTTCCGCCTCGGCAATCTCATCGTAGGCCAGGGTTTCCTTCGCGTAGATAATTGAGTTTTCGTGGCCCTTCCCCAGAAGGAGGACCATATCGCCGGGACGGGCCAGGGAGAAGGCTTTGCGTATGGCCTCGCTTCGGTTCGGGATGAGGTAGAGATTCTCCCCTCGCGTACATTTTTCGCAGCCCTGGTCTGCCTCGCAGCCCTGGTCTGCCTCGCAGCCCTGGTCTACTTCACAGCCCTGGTCTACTTCACAGCCCTGGTCTGCGAAGCAGCCCTTGGCGATTTCTTCCAGGATGTCCATGGGGTTCTCCCCCCGGGGATCTTCGTCGGTGAGAATGATCAGGTCTGACCATTGGGCGGCGATACGGCCCTGTTCGCTCCGTTTTTTGGTATCCCGCTCTCCGGCGGAACCGAAGAGGCTGATGAGCCGGCTCTTTTGGTCGCTCCCGGTTTTGTCAAGCCGTTCCCGCAATGGGGGAAAGATTGTTTCAAAAGAGGAAGGGGTGTGGGCATAATCTACAAACACATCAAAGGGCTGCCCCTTTTGGATTGCCGTCATCCTGCCCCGGACCGGCTTGAGTTGTGGTACCAGGGGAGTGAGATCCTTTACGGGGATTGATAATAGCCCCGAAACGACCAGGAGGCTGGCCAGGACATTGCCCGCATTAAACGTTCCGGGAAGCCGGTCCCGGATATCGACGGATTCCCCGGTTTCCCGGATCAGCACTTCATACCAGTTACCCCGGATGCCGCTTGATATAAGACCCAGGGAAAGATCCGCAGTATTACTGCGGGTACTATAGGTGTAGGTTTTGTGCTTTGTGGCTGCGGCGAAAAACCCGGCGCTGGGGTCATCGGCGTTGGCTACCCCGAAGGATGGGGGAGGCGATTCGGCCGGCTTTTTGATATGATCAAACCGGTCCAGGGCGCGGAAAAGATTGGCCTTATCTTCCCGGTACTGTTCCCAGGTACCGTGAAATTCCAGATGCTCGTGGGTTACGTTGGTCATTACCGCCACATCGAAGGCGACATCCCCAAGGCGGTTCGTCCTGGGGGAAAGGCCGTGGGAACTGGCTTCAATCACCCCGTACTCAGCGCCGTTGCTGGCCATCTCCGCTAAGAGGCGGTGTATGGCGGTCGCCTCGGGGGTGGTCTGATGTTCGGGGTTCCAGTTTTCAGTTTTGCCGTCGCTGTACTGCACCGTAGAAAGGAACCCCGCCTTTTTCCCGGATAATTTCAGAAGCTGATAGATCAGGTAGACCGTGGTACTTTTCCCTTCCGTGCCGGTTACTCCGATCAGGGTTAGTTTTCTTGAGGGGTTTTTATAGAAGGCTGCCGATAGGGGGGACATGGCGGACCGGGAATCCTTCACCCGAATATAGCGTATCCCCTCCCGGTACTCCGGAACTTCGTCCTGATGTATGATTACCGCCGCCCCGTTCTCTAGGGCATTTGGGATAAAGCGGTGTCCGTCGGTATGCAGCCCCGGCAGGGCGAAATAGATGTTCCCGGGTTTAATTTTCCGGGAATCGTATTCGAGCCCGGTAATAGAGGGATCCCCGCTTTCGCGGCCGTGCTCTTCTATAAGATCCGCATCCCAGGCTATTTCCGCGGTGAAGAATTCCGACAAAAGTCGTTCCATAGTTTGATACTATCCCGGAAAATATTTTCGGTCAACTAAAGCATTTTAACCGCCGACGCCCTTTTACTTGCGGAGGCAAAATGTTTATTAACACCTATGCGCCCTACGGGGCTGATGGAATTATTATCCGGGTTGAGGCGGATATTCGCCGGGGTATTCCGGGGATCGATATTACCGGGCTTGCCCAGGAGGCGGTTCGGGAAGCCCGTGAACGGGTCCGCGCCGCTTTCCGTAACTCGGGCTTCGTCTTTCCCCAAGACCGGGTCCTGATCAATCTGGCCCCCGCGGGGCTGCGGAAGGACGGGGCTGCCCTGGATCTGCCCATAGCCCTGGCGGTGATGACCGCCGCCGGGATTTTCCCCCAGTCCGGCGATACGGAGGGTGGGGAACTGCTGGTCATGGGAGAGCTGGAACTATCCGGCCGCATCCGCCCGGTCAGGGGTGTTCTTGCGGCAACCGCGGCGGCCCTTAAATTGGGAATCCGGGAATTCATTGTTCCTGCGGAAAATGCCCGTGAAGCGGCCATCCTGGCATCCACCCGCGTTGGCGCCGCCGCTACCCTGGCTGAGGCTGCCCATATCCTGGCAATACGCCGGGAAACCGGTTCGCTCCCCCCGGCAGGGTTGTCGACAGATCCCCGAGCCCCCGGTACTGCCGGAACAGGCTGGGGGGATTTTGCCGAAGTCCGGGGGCAGGAGCGATACAAGCGGGCTCTGGAAATCGCCGCCGCTGGGGGACATAATCTCCTGGTATTCGGCCCCCCCGGAGCGGGAAAAACTATGCTCGCCCGGCGTCTGCCCTCTATCATGGCGCCATTGACCCCTGAAGAGGCCGTAGAGGTAACCCGGCTCCATAGTTTGGCGGGGCGTACCATTTTTGAATCCGAGGGCCGCCTTATCAGCCATCCGCCATTCCGTTCGCCCCATCATTCCGCTTCCGCCGAAGGTATTCTGGGGGGCGGTAAAACCGTCCGTCCGGGCGAGATAAGCCTGGCCCATTTTGGGGCGCTGTTCCTGGACGAAGCCCCGGAATTCCGCAAAAACGTCATCCAGTCCCTGCGGGAACCCCTGGAAGACCGGATGATGACCATATCCCGGGCCGATGGACCGGTCCGGCTCCCTGCGGATTTCCAGCTTATTTTGGCGGCCAACCCCTGCCCCTGCGGCCGTCTGGGTATGCGTCCCGGCCAGGGCGCTCAGGGTTGTTTTTGCAGCGCCGAAGAAATACGCCGCTACTGGCGCAAATTCGGGGCCGCCCTCCTGGACCGGGTGGAACTTCGTCTGGCGGTCTCCCCGCCGGAGCTGGGACAGATGACCAAGCCGGATGGGGAAAACAGCGCCGATATTGCCCGGCGTGTTCTGTATGCCGTGGAGATACAGCGGGAACGTTTCAAGAAAACCGGAATACGGCGAAACGCCCGGATGTCTACGGGCATGATAGACCGGTTTTGTCCCCTCAGCGCTAATGCTGAGACGGCCTTCCGAACCGCTGCGGAAAAGCTGGGCCTTTCCGGCCGGGCCTACCATGGGGCGCTCCGGGTTGCCCGGACCATCGCGGATCTGGAAGGGGCGGAAAGCATTAAAACTGTCCATATCCTGGAGGCTATCCAACACCGGCGTCAGGGGGACGATCCTTATGATGTGTTTTCAGCGGGGGGGTGAGTGATTTCAAACGACGCGGACGAAGAGGGAAGGACTCGGAGGATGTGATAGGCGGTATGGCAAAAACGGGCGGAGGGAGAGGCATCCCTGACCGAACACGCATGTAGAGTCTGCTTCCGCAGCCCCGCTGCGCGGGTCTACTACAGCAGGGAATTCCATATGTGTTCGATCAGGGATGCCTCTCCCTCCGCCCGCCGTTGTCAGGTAGCCTTAGACAATGCGGTTCCACTTAGTTGGGCAGCTTCCGGTCCCAAAATAATGCGCTTTTCTTAACGACGCTACGAAATTTTGGTGCCGGGCATAACAGCATAAACTATTTTTTTGTCAAACATCGGAGAAGGGCATACAGACGAAGTTGCATTTTTTACTTTTTCAGATATGCCTTTTTTATTATGCCAATGCACCAATTTAAATCATCTAC
>NZ_JAJQRB010000058.1:0-17574 GCF_046533075.1 Treponema primitia
CACAGAGGGAAGAACACAGAGATCACAGAGGGAAGAACACAGAGATCACAGAGGGGAATAAGGGGGTTTCCCCCTCTGTGGCCTCTGTGTCTCCTCTGCGATCTCTGTGGTTTCTCTTCTTCCCCTCTGTGTCTCCTCTGCGATCTCTGTGTTCTTCCCTCTGCGTCCTCTGCGGTAAATCCTCTTTGTCCGTGAGGTCCGTGAGGTCCGTGTGGTCCGTGGTTATTCTTATTTCACAACAAACATCCCCGGGATTCCAGGGCTGCTGCGGTTTCCCCAGCGCTTACTATCATCCTTTCCATCACCAGGGGGATCAGGGTACGAAGCTGGGGAAGGCCTTTTTTTCCGCACCGGGCCCGGTAGGCGAGTTCCGCACTTTCCCAGACCGTGAAGAAACGGGGGAGGAAACCCAGCATCAGGGAAATGCCCAGGCTTAGGCGCCTAAGATGGAGATGGTCCAGGGAATCCTTGATTTCCGTCATGGTGGTTACGGAAAAAAACAGGGATGCTGCGCAGAAGGCGAGGAGGATACCCCAGCCGAAGACAAGGCTTGCCTCAAGGCCCTCGGTGTTGAGGAACATAGCCCCTTCCGGCTTTAGGCCGACCGACCGGCAGAGAACGACCATGAGGGCCATCACCAGTAGGGGCCTTATACCCCGGAGCAGTTCCCAGGGGCGTATCTTCGCGGCCAGGGAAGCGGCTATTACCAGGAGGGTCCCCAATCCCAGGGCGGGGGGGCCGAAGATGAAGCTCAGGGTGGATATGAGGAACAGGCCCAGGAGCTTGAGGCCCCCGGGAAGCCGGTGGAGTGTGCTTTTACCCGGGCGGTACGCGTAGGGGACGGGGCGGCGTATGGGCCGGCGCTTTACAGCCATGTGCAGTCCGCCACGGTTCCGTAGCTTTTCCGGGGGTCCCGCACGCCGTATGCATCCTTCAGCCGGTCCAGAACTTCGGCGGGTTTTCCGTCCTCCCGGATGATTCCCCGGTCGAGGATTACCAGCCGGTCCGCAAAGGCCAGCACCTTTTCCAGTTCGTGGGTCAGGAGGATCACCGTTTTGCCCTCCTGTTTAAGCTGCCGGATTATTTCAAGAACCTGGACTACCCCGGGCCAGTCGAGGTTGGCGAAGGGTTCGTCCATGATAATGGTTTGGCAGCCCATAGCCAGGATACCCGCCACGGCAAGGCGCCGTTTTTCGCCGCCCGAAAGGTTTCGCGGGGGCCGGTCCCGCTTATGTTCCAGACCCAGGGCGGCCAGGGCGTTTTGTACCCGTTCTTCAACTTCGGCCTTGGAAAGCCCCAGGTTTTTGGGCCCAAAGGCGATATCCTCCGCCACGGTTTCCCCAACCATCTGGGCGTCCGCATCCTGAAAAATCAGGCCCAGATGCCGCCGAAGATCGCCCATGACGGTGTTGAGGGGCCGGCCCCGGAAGAGCAGTTCCCCCTCATCGGGGTCCATGAGCCCCGCCAGGATCAGCATCAGGATGGTTTTTCCCGAACCGTTGGCCCCGGAGATAAGGAGGAATTCACCCTCACGGATCTCCAGGCTTACCCCGGAGAGCGCCCGTACTTCGGTTTCCCCCCCGGGTGAAAAGGTTTTAACCAGATTGGAAATGGAGAAAAGGGGTTCCATCTACGATACTAGAGCAGTTCCGCGATAATTCGGCGCAGCCTGGGGGCGATGGCCGCCGCAACAATTCCCTTTACGGCATCTCCCGCAAGGAAGGGGAGGACGCCTGCTATAAAAACCGCAGACCAGCTGAGGTCCATAAGCTGTTTAAGCCGGAGTATGCCGGGAATATAGACCGAAATGAGTCCCAGGACTGTGGCCAGGATGATCTTCCAAACCGGGGCCGGTTTTGCAGCCCGGGGCCGGCCGGCGATGAGCCCCGCAATAAGGGCGGAAAGCAGGTAACCCAGGAGATAACCCCCGGTGGGGCCGAGGAAACGGGCGAAGCCCCCGGAAGCCCCGGCGAATACCGGTGCGCCCAGGGCTCCGGCTAAAAGATACAGGGCCACCGCAAGACTTCCGCCTATGGGCCCCAGGACCAGCCCGGCAAGGATGGTAAAGAGGTTCTGCAGTACCACCGGTATCGGGGAGAAGGGCAGGGGGATCGATATTAAGGCCCCCGCTGCGGTGAGCGCCGCGAAAAGGGCGATAAGGGTGATTCCGCTGATCGTTTTTCGGCCTGCGGAAAGGCTGGCATTTTTTTGCATCATAACTCCTTCTATGAATAAGCAACTAGCGTTTGTGCCGGAAAACCCGGTAATTGACCGTGGGGAAGATATTGTGGCGCCGTTCCAGGCTGGTAAGCCATTCGGTGCTGATATAATTGCTCCCTAAGGACTCGTAGATGGTAGTAAAATTCCGCAGCGCCGCCTCAACCTGATTCCGGGCATAGAGGGTGTTTTCCTGTTTATAGAGCATTTTCGGCCAGTCGGAACACTGGACCAGGAGTATTTCCCGGGCAGCTTGGTTCAGGGCCCGTTCCTTAAGCCCCGTATCGTCGGGAAAACGTTCCGCCAACTCTATCATCCGTTCCAGGGAACGGAGAGCGTGGCGGTAGAGCCAATCGTTGGAGGCGTCCAGCCACATCTCCCCGTAACCGTTGACCCCCCAGGACGAAAATTCCGGCATGGCGGTCCGGAAGCCGGAAGCGTCCTGTTTGTAGAGGTATTCCGCGGGGTTCATAAACTGAAGCCCCGTACGATGCGCCCCCTCCCGGTACAGGGCCTCGATAAATGCCGGCCCCTCGTACCAGAAACGGCCGAAGAGATCGGCGTTATAGGCGCAGAGGCTTATGGGACAGCCATCCATGTATTCCGCTACGGAATTGAACCGGGAAATACGGGCATCCAGGAAGGACGAAGCGGCGGCTTTCACCCTTTCCAGGGCTTTTTGGGGATCGTAGATCTGATTGTTTCCCGAAGCCCAGTACTTATACCCGGTCGCTTTCCGGGCGCCGTTGGCTTCCAGGAAGGAGCTTAGCGCCTCCGTAGGAAGTTCAAACCCCGCATCCCGGAGGTAGTCGCGGTATAGGGGATCCATATGGCAGGCAAACTTGGCTTCCTCCAGTTCCCGGCCGGCATAAAAATCCCTGGCCAGGATGAATACCCCCGCAGGGGTTTTTACGGGATAAAAACTTCCCCGGGATTCCGGATGATCCTCCATGCAGAGACTATGGGTATCCACAATGGTATAACTAAAATTATAAGCCCGCAGATACCGGTCCATTTCCGGAGACCAGCCGAGTTCCGGAAGCCAGAACCCATGGGGATTCTTGCCGAAAAGAATACGGTGGGAGGCGATGGCAGTCTCGAACTGGGCCTGGATCGCCTCGGGATAGTTTGAGTAGAGGGGCAGAAAGGCATGGGTAGCGGCGGTGGTTAGCAGTTCCACCCGGCCTTTCCGCTGATAATGATCGAAACCCCGCAGAATGTTCCCCTCGTAGCGTTCCGTAAAAAGGACCCGCTTTTCCACTGCCTGGTCGTAAAAATTCAGGGCCAGACGGTGTATTTCGTCTTCCCCGGCGGTTCTTTCCAGTTCCCGGACGCCGAATTCAATCTGCCGGTCCACATATTTCAGGTAACGTTCCAGGAGATATTCATCCCGCAGCATATGGCAGAGGGTTGGCGATAGGGAAAGGGCAATCTTGAAGGGGATATGCTCCGCATCCAGGCGATCAAAGACCTCCAACAGGGGTAGATAGGTATCGGAAAGGGCTTCGAAGAACCACCGCTCTTCCTGGGCCTGATCCATTTCAGGATGCCGGACAAAAGGCTTATGCAGGTCCAGTACCAAAGAAATAACCCTGGAATTGTTCATTTACCGCTACCCCTGGACGCCGGCGGTGTTTACGCCGCAGCGTTTTGGAAGGCGGGATGAACGGATGGTATTGCGGAGTATTTTAAAATCATCGATCCCCGAAAGGCGGAGCAGAGGATTATCTACGGTTGTGACCTCCCTGTTTTCCCAGGGCTTGAGCAGCCTGGGCAGCCTGAAGGAGTTTGAAACCGCCAAAACGATCGATTCATCCTTCCGTATAACACAAAGATCCACCTTGAAGGTTCCTCCCGAAGGGGGAAACCCCAGGTACCAGGCGGAATCTTCAGTTCCCACCTGAACGGTAAAGGAACTGTCATTTGCCGCGGATGGATTCCCGGACGCCGGTATATTCACCGGAGAGACCCTGAGGTAATACCCGCCAAAATCCGGGGCTTTCTCGTGGATTTCCTTATCATGGGCATTGGTTTCCCAGAATGCAAAGGCCCAGAGAGGATCACGGATTAAAACCTCTATGTAGCTGATATTGTACTGTTTGGGAAGGGGAGCCGTTGCGCCCTGGTGTTTCTCGGTTAGGGGGAGGGGGTTCTTTTTAGTGCTGTTTTCTTCATCAACGACGGTTTCCAGCAATTCCTCTATAATGATGGTCCGGTCCAGCCCGGGAGGTACATCTATCCCATGGTTGTCCGCAAGTCGAATTAATTCAGTTGTTGTTAAACTTTCAAGGAAAGGCCGATTCGGCCACAACTCATTTATCATCACGTGATCATGGAAAAAAGAAGGATATATGTCAATACACACTAGAAGCCAAGGGATTGCATTTCATCAATACGATCTATCAGGTCTTTGGAGCGGGTGAGCAGGGAGATCCCCTCCGAGGCCGGTTCAAACCGTGGGTCAACTTTCAGGGTCTCTTCCCAATAATACCGGGCTTCCGTAGTTTCCCCCCGGGAATAGGCGCTTAAGCCCTTTATGTACAGCGCCTCCGCATCTTCCTCCCGGGCTTTTCTTCCCTGATCTCCAAGGTTAAACCGTATCCCCAGGCTGATACGGTTCATGGGGGTAAACTGGGTTAATAGATCCAGGGTATAGTTCAGGTCCAGGGAAAACCTTTGCAGATCCACCGCACTGCCCAGGGTAATCCGGACATTTCCGGATTTGGTCAGCAGCCCGGCGTGCATGGACAGGAATTGGGTAATTTGGGTGGATAAGCCCATCGCCCAGTAGGGCTTTTCCGAAAGATCGAGGTTTACCATGTTTATGGGGAAGGAATAGTCGAAGGAAAGGAGGATGGGCCGCAGGGGTTTCCAGGAAAGGCCGGCCACCGCCACCGTAGGCAGGGGGTCGTCCATGGCCGGGGGGCCCAAATTACGGGCTACCAGAGCAAAGGACAGATTTCTTTCCCGGGAATTGTAGAATTTCAGAAAATTGATACGGGTAAGTACGCCGATATCCGCCATGGCCATGGCTGCGGACTGGGAAGATCCGGACCCGGAGGCCAGACTGCCGGTGAGGTTTTCCCTATCATCGGCATCGGAATAGTCGGGAACAAAACGGAAGGCCCCTTTGATGTTTATCCCCAGGGAAATACCGGTAAAGTAATACCCCGAAAGAAAGTTATAGGAGCCGTTGAGCACCCCCACCACCTCGGAATAATAGCCCTTGGAAGCCCGCTCCCCGTAGATGTTGTACTCCGTAAAGGGGGTGTAAAGCCATTTGCCCCCGGCGGCAAACCCAAAGTCCTTCAGACGGGATGCGAAGGCCGCCCCCTCAATCTTGGTATCGGCGATCCAGTTATTATGAAAAAAGGCCAATTCCGTCTTTGCCAGCAAGGAGGACCCCGCGGGGTTCCATTCGAGGAAAGAAATGTCATCGGAAACTGCGGAAAAGGAACCGGCCATGCCCTCGGCCCTGCCGCCCAGTGGGACGTTCAGCACGGGGAAGGCGGTTAGTCCCGCATTGTTGTCAATACCGTAAATATCCCTCAGATAATCCGTGAGGGAACCATAGGAATCTTCACCAAAATCAATGGCCCAAAGGGTATTTACCAGACAAATGAGAAAAACCATACATAGCAGCGGGTTTCCGCATTTTTTCATGTATACCCTGTAATAATATATATCGGATAAAGACTTTATTCCACACTACCATTATAATCTAATTATTGGAATTCCGATATTGAAGGTGGGGTATACCGTAGTGAAATTTTCAAGCCATCCGCCGGGGTGGCGCCTTCAACGCATTTTTCCGCTGACACTACAGCCATGGCTAGGCTTTTTTTTGCCCCTGCTGATCCTGGCCCTGGCCCCAAACCTTTACGGGGAGGGGATGCGGGATGCCAGTTTAAAGTCCGCAGACAAACTTATTGCGGAGCGGCAATTTGACGAGGCTATCCGGATTCTAACCGAATATACCGAAGAAAACCCCGCAAAATTTTTCCAGGCCCAGAGGCGGCTCCGGAAGATTATCCTGCTCCGGGCAGGTTACAATACCCTGGCTGGGGAGCTTCTGGATGTGCTGACCAATGATCCTGACAATTCGGAAAAGATTCTCGACCTTACCCGGCGGCTTGAGGAAGTGGAACCCGCCCAGGGTATGGTGCAGCAGTTTATTACCCAGGTCAAGGAACTGGCCCTGTTCGGCTATAACCGGCGTCTCTTGGAGCAGATCATGGCCCGGGCCCGGGAATTACTCGATCAGGGGGATTATATAGCTGCTCTCAACGCCTATGCCGATGGTTTGGAAATATATCAGTCGGAATTTTTTGCCGCCGGGTACGGGGAGCCCATCAATAACCGGGTTAAGAGTTCCCTTGTTATACTTACGGACAGCATAAAGACCTTTTCCGGCATTGTTACCCCCTTCAACAACGCCATCGCCGGTCTCGATCGCATTGGAGACCAGAGCGGGGGAAATAATTTGTCCCGGCTTCGGGACTTCTATACCCGGCTTACGCCGCTGATGGAACAGCTAATCCTCCTGAATAATAACATAGCCGAGGTGGGGAATTATTTCGATGAGCAATTGGCCCAATTCCGGCAGGAAGATCCCAACCTGGGGGATCGCAACTACCTTTCCTTCACTTCCAGGATCGTCTTTGGCCGGGCAGGTACGGATATTCAGGAAGGTATGCTGGGCGCCGTGGCGGGTCTCTGGATTTCGGTGCTCTCCCAATTTGATATGGTCCTGGCGGACAATACGGAACAGACCTACAAAAACGCCTATGCTGCCCTGGAAAGGAAGAATTATTTCCAAGCCAGGGCGCAGTTTGAATCGGTTGTCGCCTACTGTACCATGGCATTGGGCTTTTTAACTGATTGGGATCGTTTTTACCAAGGACAGGATTTTCAGACCTACGAATATTTTGGCATTGAGGTAATCGCCGCTAAGGCGGATGAGTATTTACGATATGTGTCCCTAAGCCTGGCATCCACAAGTCTGATGGAAACCGGTCCTCTGATGGAGCAGTACAGCCGTTTGTCTTCGATGAGCTCCACAGCCCTGGAATCCTGGCAGCGGGGCGCCATGAGTACCCGGAATGCCATGGCCATCGAAGCGGATATGCGGAGTACCTGCCGCGATTTGGCTGTTAAAATAGAAACGGTTCTGGAAAGTTTGAACGTGACCGGGGAGATCTTGCTGAGTTACCGCTCCAGGCTCAGCGGGGAAGAGGTCCATTACGCCTCAATGGAAAACGCCCTTACCCTTTTTAACGAAATGGATATGAATATCTTCAACCTGGAAATGGCTTCCGCAGTGCGGGAGTACACCATTGGGAACGGGGACCTCCGGCAGCGGATAGAGGCCTGGGAAAACCAATTTAATGAGGCCAACCGCCTTTTTGTGGGGTACTCCGTGTCTAACATCAACGAGGAGTATATTGCCAAGTATCCCACGGAAGCGCTGAACATCTTTGTCCGCCTTGATCAGGGCAGCGCCCAGGGCCTCACCGATGGGAAGGACCTGCTCGCCAGGTATGGTGAAGAAATCCCCCGGTTTATCACCGCCCCTCAGATAGATAGATTATTTCTTGACGCCCGGGCGCTGATGGCCAGGCTTGAGGCGCTCCGGACCAGGAGCCTGCCTCTGGAGGAGACCGCCCGGACTCAGTCGGCCCAGGCCGAGGCCTTCCGCCTGGACGGAGACCGGCTCTACCAGGAAGCCCGTACCGCCCTGGGCCGGAGTAACTTCGATGCAGCCCGTGAGCAGGTCCTGCGATCCGGGGAACAGTACGACGCCTCCCTGGCGATCCAGGAATCCACCGAGCTTAGACGTACCCGGGATACCAACCTCATTGCCCTTGGGACCGAGATAACCAGACTGGAAAATGAGGCCATAATCAAGGAAGTGCGGGGCCTGGTCAACACCGCCAGGGATACCTATTTTGACGGAAACTTTGACCGGGCCGAAGACTACCTGGTCCAGGCCAGGACCCGCTGGCGGAGAACCAACGTGGAGGATGACCCGGAGGTAAGCTATTGGCTTACGGTGGTCCGGGGCGCCATGTCCCTGCGGGCAGGGCGGAACATCCCCGTTACGGCCCCCCTCTATGCGGAAATGAGTCAGCTCTTAAGCGACGCTAAGAAAAACTACGACGATGGGATCAGGCTGATCAACGAGAACCGCCGCCCGGAGGGCATCGCTAAGTTTGTAGATGCCCGGCGGAAAACACGGGAAGTCCGGCTCATGTTCCCGGTTAACCAGGAGGCCAGCCTGCTGGAACTGCGGATGGATCAGGTGACGGATCCATCCGCTTTCACCGCATCCTTCCAACGCCGGCTCACCGAAGCCGTATCCGGTACTAAGCGGGGCTCCGTGGAAAGCTTTGCGGATCTTCAGAACCTGGCGGAAATCAACCCTACGTATCCGGGGATACGGAACATGGTGGCCCAGGCGGAGATCGATATGGGGTACCGTCCCGCCCCGCCGGATGTACGTTCCCTTGCCCGATCTACCGAGCTTACCACCGCCGCCCGGTCCATCATAGACCGGAATGCACGGACCCAGTTTCCCATTGCCCTGGAACAGCTGAACCAGGCCCTGGTATTAAACCCCTCCAACAGCCAGGCCATGGCCCTTAAGGATAGAATTCAAGCCGAGTTAGGCGGGGGCGGTTCGGTGATTTTAAGCAGCACCGTGGAAAGGGAGTACCAGCGGGCGGTCCAGGCATTGCAGCAGGGTAATACCCTGGCGGCCATGACCATTGTACAGCAGCTTTTGCAGGATCCCCGGAACCGTAATTCGACCCGTATCCAGGATTTACAGCGAAGGATCGAATCCCTCCTATGAAGTACACAGCAATGCTGCTTTTTTTTCTTGGCTGCGCCGTTTCTCTTTCTGCGCTTTCCGATTTTTTCTGGGAACAGCCCGATTTATTTATTCCCCAGGAGGCGGATTTTCCCGTATCGGCCTTTAACGACGATATTTCCATTTTGGCCTGGCAGGAGAATCACACCGGTCCTGTCGAAGGGGGCGGGGACGGACAAATCGTCATCTCCCTGGCGCTTAAGCGGACCGGAGACCCCTGGCGTATGTACCCCGCTGTGGGCGGGCCCTATACCTATTCCGGCGCCGAGCCCGCCATACTCAGCGTTGCGGTGGATTCCCGGGGCCGGATAATCCTGGCCGCCGCTGCCTCCGCCTCGGAGACGGAAATCCTTATCTCAGGAGATCAGGGAGAAAGCTTTAGAAGGGTCCGGCTCAACAACGGCGCCGAAGGTTCCGTGGCCCCCCGGATTTATTCCAGGACCGGCGGGGGGTATCTGCTTTTTGTAACCAGGGGTATCGCCCAGTCACTTTCTATATTTTACGCCCGTTCCGATGATGGTATCTCCTGGACCGCCTTTGAGCCCTTTGTGATGGATACCGCCATGCAGCTGAATTTTCTCCCCACCCATGCCGGTCTAAACGGTACCGATTATGTGATTTTTCAGTCCTTTGTGGGCAGCGTTGATATTGTGCCCACCTTTCAGCTCTATCTTAAAACCAGTACCGACGGCGGCAGTACCTGGACCCCCGCCCGGCTGATTACCAATTTCCGTGATCCCTATTCGAACAGTGATGCTAGTCCGGAACATTTTGATAACCAGCGCCCCTACCTTTCGGTCCAGGGCAATCAGCTCTTTCTGGTATGGGAGCGGCACTACAGTTCCGCTAACCCGCAGATTTACGGCTCATCCCTGGATAGTGCGGGGAGTATCATCAACCCTGAACGGATAAACAGTGAAACTGCCTATTGCAATAACCCTATAGCTTTTTATTTCCGGGGCGAAACTACGGTGGTGTGGTTTGACAGCCGCCGGGGCGGGAACCGGGTATTCCTGGCTCAGAAGTGGGGTACAAGATGGGAGAACTACGACCTTTCCGGCGCCGCCGGGGAGGCCTCCTTCGCCCGTCCGGTGGTGGACGGCAGCGATCTGCTGGTATTCTGGCAGACCCGGGTCCGGGGGCAAAACCGTATCTACTCCCTGGCCCCGGATACCACGGTCACATCCCCTCAGCTTGCGGCGGAAAATTTTGTTCCTTCCCGGCGCAGCAGGGCTGAACGGGTCCGCCTTTCCTGGAATGTTCCCCCGGACCCTTCGGGGATCAGGGGCTTTTCCTACAGCTGGAGTAAATCCCCCGAGGATGTCCCCCCCAGGGAGCTGCTCGCCTACGTGGGAACCACCGGGCGGGAACTAATCGCCGACGAGGACGGGGGCTGGTATTTTTCCGTTACCGCCCAGGATTACGCGGGTAACTGGTCCGCTCCCTCGACGATTGAGTATATCCGGGATACTACCCCCCCGCCGGCAGCCAATGTCATCCAGCCCTCCCTTGACGAAGAGGGCTTCCTGAGTTCCAACAGTTTTGCTGTTCAGTGGAACCCGCCCCCGGCTTCGGATGTGGCGGGCTATACCTGGACCATGGAGTACATGGCCCCCCTGGGTGAATACACCGCGATGGATGATGAAACCTTCACTGCGGCCGCAGAAGAACTATTCGGTCTGCGGCCCGTTCCATCTCCCACACCGCGGATCATGGGAGCGGATAACGCCGTCTCCTTTTCAAACGAAGATAACGGGGTATGGCGTTTTTCGGTTTTCGCCATAGACGAAGTCGGTAATATCGGCCCCGCCTCCAGCGCCTATCTCCGGATGAACAAATACATCCCCCACACCTTTATTACCATGGTGGACGCCGGCCAGGATGAACAGGGTATACTCTCGATTCGCATCGTCGGCCGGGGCTTCCTTGACGGCGGCGCCGTAAACCGGATTTTCCTGGACCAGGACGGCAGGCCCCCCTACGACCGGGAATATTTCCTGGATCGCGGCGATTTCAGGATAAACTCGGACCGGGAAATCACCGGTCTGCGGATCGATGATATTGACGAAGGCCGCTTCCTGGTTGGTGTGGAGCATTCCCTGCGGGGAATCGCCCTGGGGAACCGGTTGATTTCCGTGGACGAAATGGGAACCGCTAAGTTTGGGGATTTCTCCCAAGCCTGGGAGCCATCCTGGAACGTACGTCCGGAAAGGCACTACCGGTTCGATATGATTATCTGGATCATTGTAGGAATAGTATTACTGTGCGGAGTTGGAATGGTAGCTTCCATACGGGGCATTGCCTCGGTCTTGGCGGATACCGCGGTGATAAAACTTGAAACGGTTGCGCTCATTACAGGAGATCTTATGCCCTTGGAAAAGAAAAAACGGCTGAAAAAAATCACTAAACGCGGAGTGGGTTTGCGGATTAAACTTGCGGGTTTTACCATCGCCCTGGTACTCCTGGTGGTGGGCATGGTCTCGGGCCCCCTGTACGCCCTCATGACCCGTACCCAGGAAGAGACCCTGCTCCAGGGCCTTTGGGACCGTTCCGCCGTATTAATGGAAGGCCTTGCCTCCAGCGCCCGGGCGTATCTGCCCTCCCGGAGCAGCGCGGCCCTGGAGTTGAGCTACCTCCCCGCCCAGGCATCCGCCCTCCCGGAAGCCCGGTACGTAACCATCACCGGTTTCGGCGCAGCCTCCACCCTCTTTACGGATCATATCTGGGCAACCAACGACCCGGACATCCTAACCAAGATCGATACTGCGGATCTTGAGCCCGGGATCTCCCGCCTGGAGGATCTCCTGAGCCCGCGGGTTGAGGAACTCGCCGATGAGCTGAACAACCGGGCCCGCAGAGAGGTGGGGGATTTGGCCGCCAGTATTGCCGGCCTGAACCAGGAAGGGGTTTCCCTGGCCTTGCGTACCGACCAGGAAAGCATCCTGCGCCTGGAGAGTATTCAGGAAACTACCCCGGGCCTGGAAAAACAGCTCACCGAACGGCTCACCGAAATAGCCCGGGAGATCCGATCCGAACCGGCCTTCTCTACCCTGCGGGTGGATAAAAAGGTGGGAACCTCCTTTATCTTCTATAAACCAGTTATGTTCCGCCAGGGCTCGGAGGATGTGTATCTCCGGGGCCTTATCCGGCTGGAAGTGTCCATCGATTCCATCATCGCCCAGATTGCCCAGGGCCAGCGTTCCCTCCTCCGGGTCCTGATGGTAATCGCCCTGACGGCCATCATCATCGGCGCTGTGGGCGCCCTGGCCCTCTCCGCGCTGATCATCAGGCCCATCAAAAGGCTGGTATCCCATGTGGAGCGCATCCGGGATACGGAAGACAAAGCCAAGCTGGCGGGTGTAGAAATCGACATCAAGACCCGGGACGAGATTGCCGTACTGGGGAACACCATCAACGACATGACCCACGGTCTGGTCAAAGCCGCCAAGGCTTCGGAGGATCTCACCATCGGTAAGGAGGTGCAGAAAAAATTCATCCCCCTGGAAATTGACCGGGAGGGGAATAAACTCAGCTCCGGGTTTAAGGATACCAAGAACGCACAGTTTTTCGGTTACTACGAAGGGGCCAAGGGCGTATCCGGAGATTACTTCGATTACCAGGATCTGGACGGCCGCTACTTTGCCATCATCAAATGTGATGTGGCCGGTAAGGGAATCCCCGCGGCGCTGATCATGATCCAGGTGGCCACCATGTTCCTCAACTATTTCAAAACCTGGAAACCTACCCAAAAGGGTATGCATATCGAGGAAGTGGTCTACCAGATCAACGACTTTATCGAGACCCTGGGTTTCAAGGGCCGTTTCGCCGCCTTCACCCTGGCCCTCTTCGATTCCGAAACCGGCATCATCCGTTTCTGCAACGCCGGTGACAATATCGTTCACCTGTACGATTCCTCGGAAAAAAAGATGAAAACCCTAACCCTGCCCCAGAGCCCCGCCACCGGTGTGCTGCCCAACTTTATGGTAGAGTCCAAGGGCGGCTACCAGGTACAAACCCTGATCCTCGACAGGGGGGACATGCTCCTGCTCTATACCGACGGTATCGAGGAAGCCAAGCGTAAGTTCCGGGACTCCGCCTTCAAGGAGATTCTTTGTACCGGCGGGCCGGAGACCGGAGCTAACGCCCCCGTCGATACTCCCCACGCCAACCACGTGGTAGGCCAGGCCGATGAGGAGATGGGCGCCGACCGTGTGGAGGCCATCATCAATGCGGTGATGAACAGGCAGGTCTACACCCTCTACAAGTACCATAACCCCGAAGGTGAAAGAGCATTACACTTCGATTTCACCACCTGCCAGGGCGGTTTGGAAGATACCATCATGGCCATGGTCTCTGTAGAAAAGATGTTCCGCCTCTACCGTGACCCCCGGGCCGGTGAAGATTCCCGGGTTCTGGTGGATAAAAAGATCGATAGCTTTCTTAAAGTCTATTTCCGCCAGTACCGCGATTACTGTTCCCAAACCCGGGAAAATCCCGGTAACGAGGCGTACATGTATTATACCCATGTTAAAGAGGATGAGCAGTACGATGATCTGACCATAATCGGTATCCAGAGGAAGTGATAGGTAACAATTTCAAATTCAACCACGGACCTCACGGACCTCACGGACAAAGAAGATTTACCGCAGAGATCACAGAGGGAAGAACACAGAGGACGCAGAGGAAGAGGGAATAAATGGCCTCTGGATTTCTTTGACTATCTTCCTCTGTGTTTCCTCTGCGTCCTCTGTGTTTTTTCTTCCTCTTTGTCTGTGAGGTCCGTGGTTATTCCCCTTTTCTAAAATGTACTTCTCAGATATAGTTTTCAAATAAACGATTTTTAAATGAAGGGTAGGAATATAAATATGAGAAGGCTCAATGTTTTTAGCCTGGGTGTCTTGGTGTGTCTGGGGCTGTTAATCGTTTTAACCGGATGCGGAAAAAAGTACCGGGATCTCGCCGCGATTCAGAAGAAGGGCGAGCTGGTCATGTTTACCGATGCCCGCTGGGCGCCCTTTGAGTATATCGGCGAAGGGGGAAAGGAAGAGGGGGTGGATATCGACCTTGGTCAGGCCATTGCCAAGGATCTGGGGGTAAAACTGCGTATCATCAACGCGGATTTTGATGGTTTCTCCCTGGCTATCCAGAATGGCCAGGCTGATATAGCTATCGCCGCCCTGACTATCACCGCCGAACGGAAGGAGTCCCTGGATTTTTCGGACCCCTATACCAATAGCTGTCAATATATCCTGAAACAGGAGACCAGTACCTTTATCAGGTCCCTGGATGATCTGCGGGGGCTTAAGGTGGGGGTCCACTTGGGAACCACCGGAGACTTCCTGGTGTCGGGGCAGATCACCGACGGGGTGCTTACGGGTACCGGCGCGGAGGTGGTGCAGTATAAGTCCCTGCAGGAAGCGTCCCTGGCTCTGATGAAGGGGGACCTTGGCGCAGTGGTTTGTGACGATCTCTGGGCGAAGAACCTGGCGGCGGTTAATAAGGGCCTAACCTGTTTTGAAGCCCGGTTTGCCGATGGCTCGATTGAGGAAGAATTTTACGGCGTCGCCATGGCCAAGGGGAATACCACCCTGGTTCAGGCCGTTAATGCCTCCCTGAAAAAACTTTTAGCCGCCGATGCAATCAACAAGAGCCTGGATTACCATATCCCCCGCTCCCAGATTGAGTAGGGGCCATGGGAGTAATCGCCGGTCTTGTACAGTACTGTTCACGGCAGTTTGTCCGTACCTTTCTGGATCAGAAGCGGTATTTATTATTTATTACCGGGTTCCGCAATACCCTCATTATTTCCCTGGCCGCAGCCCTTATCGGCATCGTCATCGGGGTGCTGGTGGCCACCGTTAAGGTGTATAACCAACAGACCGGGCGTTACAAACTGCTGAACAAGGGCTTTGGCGCCTATGTGGCGGTGGTTCGGGGCACTCCCCTGGCGGTCCAACTGCTGATCATGGCCTATATCATCATCCCTTCCAACAATTATATCATGATAGCCTGCGTCGCCTTTGGCCTTAATTCCGGCGCCTACGTTTCCGAGGTTATCCGGGCGGGAATTGGAGCGGTGGACGTGGGCCAGATGGAGGCAGCCCTTTCCCTGGGCCTAACCAGGTCTATCGCCATGCGGCGGGTTATCCTGCCCCAGGCGGTTAAGAACATACTCCCCGCCCTGTGCAACGAGTTTATCGCCATCATTAAGGAAACCTCCATTGTGGGGCTCATCGCCATTGTTGACCTGACCCGGGCTTCGGATATCGTGCGGAGCCGCACCGCGGAGGCCTATTTCCCCCTCCTGTCCATCGCCCTGATATATTTCCTGCTGGTGGCGGGACTTACCCGGCTTACCGGTATCCTGGAAAAAAGGCTGGCCCGCAGTGATAGAAGCTAGGGGACTCCACAAGAGCTTCGGGGACACTCATGTACTCAAGGGGATCAGTGAAAAAGTAGAAAAGGGTGAAAAGGTCGCCATTGTGGGGCCCTCGGGGTCCGGGAAAAGTACCTTTTTACGCTGCCTTAACCTTTTGGAAAAACCCGACGCCGGGGAAGTCTGGTTTGAGGGCGTGCAGATGAACGCTCCGGGCACGGATATCTTTGCCCTGCGCCGCCGCATGGGCATGGTGTTTCAGCATTTTAACCTCTTCCCCAACCTGACCATCCTGGACAATATCATCCTGGCACCAACGGAACTGAAACTGCAAACCCCGGACCAGGCGGTAAAGAACGCCAAACGCCTGCTGGAACGTATCGGCCTGGAGGAAAAGGCGGATACCTATCCGGCCATGCTTTCCGGCGGGCAGAAACAGCGGGTCGCCATAGTGCGGGCCCTGGCCATGAACCCCGACGTGATGCTCTTTGACGAGCCCACCAGCGCCCTGGACCCGGAAATGGTAGGGGAAGTGCTGGACCTTATCCGGGTTTTGGCGGAGGAGGGGATGACCATGCTCATCGTTACCCACGAAATGGGCTTTGCCCGGGAAGTAGCTACCCGGGTCCTCTTTATGGATGAAGGCGCCATCCTGGAGCAGAATACCCCCCTCGAATTTTTCGGCAAACCCCGGAACCCAAGACTGCAAAGTTTCCTTTCCAAAGTATTATAATAGAGATATTATAGAGGAGTTTTAGGATGTATAAAAATGTGATAGTCAGAACCCCCTGCCGGGCGGTGATTAATGGCATTAGCTCCCACCCGGAACTGGGTAAACCGGACTACGATCTGGCGCTGAAACAGCACGCCGCCTATATCCGGGCCATGGAAAGCCTGGGAATTACCGTACGGGTACTGCCCGCGGACGAAGCCTACCCGGATAGCTGCTTCGTAGAGGACGTGGCGGTCCTGAGCGAGCGCTGCGCGGTGGTCACCAACCCCGGCGCCAAAACCCGTAACGGAGAGGCGGCGGGTATCATCCCGGTATTAAAGGACTTCTACCCCGAAAAAGACATCCGTCGTATTATATCCTCGGGGACCCTGGAAGGGGGCGATGTGATGCGGATAGAAAACCGCTTTTACGTAGGTCTTTCCGCCCGCACCAACCAGGCGGGGGTAGACCAATTTGCGGCGCTCCTCAACCCCTACGGTTATGAGGTAATCCCCATAACCCTGAAGGAAGTGCTGCACCTTAAAACCGGGGTCAATTACCTGGCGGATAATCGGCTCCTGGTGTCCGGGGAATTCATCGCCAAGCCGGAATTCGCCGCCTATGATAAAACCGTAATTCCCCCGGAAGAGGATTACGCCGCGAATTGCCTATGGATCAACGGTACGGTGGTACTTCCCGCAGGCTTTCCCGCCACAGAGACCCTGCTCAAACAGTTCGGTTATCCCACCCTCCCGGTGGACACCTCAGAATTCCGTAAAATTGACGGCGGCCTCAGCTGCCTTTCACTAAGGTTCTAATAATAGGAGGACAAAATGACATTTGGTGAACGTATGAGAGAGCTCCTGGAACAAGGCGCCGTAGTATCGAAGGAGTTTGCCGCCAAAGCCGGGGAGAAAGCCCAGGATTGGGGCAGCCGTGGCCTGGAGGCTTCCAAGGAATTTGCCGCCAAAGCAGGCGCCAAGGCCCAGGAACTGGGGGAAATCGGGGTCCTCAAGGTTGAAATTAAGCAGTTTGAAGGGCAAGCCAAGAAACTCATAGGCCGCCTCGGGGCGGAGCTATACAGCCGCTTCACCGAAAAGGACACCCAAAGCGTTTCCCGGGACGATGCGGCGGTAGGGGCAATACTGTCTGAAATTGCCGCCGTAAAAGAAGCCATCGAAAAGCGGGAAGATGAACTGAGGAAACGAAAGCCCTGATAGGGCATGAATTCGACTTGTGTTTTTCTTTGATCCGCAGTATACTATGTAAGCTTAATATTCTTATTATTCCACGGGGGTATAGCGGTAGATGAAAATGCCTTGTAATTTCTTATACTGTAACAAATTACCCCCCCCCCCCCCCCCCCCCCCCCCCCACCCCACCTCTTTAACTTAATCC
>NZ_JAJQRB010000059.1:0-43313 GCF_046533075.1 Treponema primitia
AGGGGTTTTAAAAGAAAAAACCCCCTAAATTCCTTTTTTTTTTTAATTTTCCCCCCCCCCCCCCCCCCCCGTGTACAAATAAGTATATCTCAATCTATTCGAAAATTAACAGCCTCTTTTTTGCTTGGGATACCCATAAGCCTGAGGGCTTGTGAAATATTATACGGGGGATTTTTATGAAAAGATTGGGTTATGCGTGTGTATTGTTGTTTATCGGGCTGTGTTTTTGGGCCTGCGCTTCCGGACCGAAGACCGTGGGGAATACGGGGATACCGGTGAATGCGGTGGAGGATTTTGAGTTTAAAATAAAAAAGGATGTAGAAATTTATCGTAATGGAAAACGACAGGGGACAGAGACTCAGGCGACTATCACAGCTTATATCGGAACATCAAAAACGGTCGGCATTCCGGCAAAAATCAAAGGAGTCTCTGTAAGAAATATTGAGAAAGATGCATTTGCAAAGAAAGGATTAGTTGCTGTAGGTATTCCTGATACCGTTACTTTTATAAACCCCGGCGCATTTAGTGCCAATGAACTAACTGCCGTTATTATACCGGATTCCGTAGTTTCTTTGGGCGGTTTTGACGGCAACAAACTGACGAGTATAAATATCCCAAACGGAGTTATATCTATTAGGCCATTTGCATTTATGAACAATCAATTAACCAGCGTTACTATTCCGGAAGGTGTTAAAACCATAGGACAGCAAGCGTTTTCAGGCAACCGGTTAACCAGCGTTACTATTCCGGAAGGTGTTAAAACCATAGAATTGCAAGCGTTTTCAGGCAACCAGTTAACCAGCGTTACTATTCCGGAAGGTGTTAAAACCATAGAACGGGAAGCGTTTTCGGGTAACCAGTTAACCAGCGTTACTATTCCGGCAAGTGTTGAAACCATAGAGGATCTGGCATTTTCAGGCAACCAGTTAACCAGCCTTATTATTCCTGAAGGCGTTAAACGTATAGGATATGCCATTGTTTATAATAACAAAATCACCGGTCAACTGGTTATTCCTGACAGTGTTACTACCCTTGGATCAGGAAAAGTATATGGTACAGGGAATTCGCGTACTATTACCATCACCAGTGACCTTGTAGTTGGTTCGTCTCCTACCGTTTATATTCCGTCATCACTTTACGGTATACCTGTTACGGCAATAGGGGAAAAGGCATTTAAAGTTGACTCAAAAGAAATAGCTAGAATTGTTTTCCCGGCCACACTGATATCAATAGGCGACCATGCTTTTTATAAAAACGGAGATTCTGTTTTGGATTTAAAAAGTATTCAGGTTACCTGTCCGAATGATTATGTAAAGTCCTTGTGGGATAACTTTGTTTTAAAAGAAGCGGAGCTTGTTTTAAAAGAAGCGGAGCTTGCTGCAAAAAAAGCGGAAGAAGCACTGGAAAAAGAACATCAGGAATATCAGAGAAAGATAGAGGGACTTCAGAATCTGCGGAGAATACTAAACTAAAACTAACTTAAGTTAGCTATATTATTTTCAGAAAGGAGTTTACGGATGCAAAAGAAATTTCGCGGAATAGTAATGGGCCTTATGGCGCTGTTTCTTGTGGAAACCTTAAGCGGTTGTATTTCTATCACCGCCAAGCCTGGGGGGTACCCCTCGCCGCTTACCGGGGTTTGGGAAAGACGTGCTGACAGTGATGCTTTTCAAATGATTTTTAAGGATAATCAATATACTATCCTTAAAAACGGAACAGAAACCGAAAGTGGTTATTTTTCTTACACGGGAAACACGGCAGCCGGTTATCTTGTGGCTACAGTCAGTTTTTATTCTTCTCCTGAAAGTCCTACAATAAGAATAGAAAATTGTGAAATGTCCGCCAAAGCAGATGTTCTGTATATGGGTGGAATTTTCCTGGCGGGGACTTTACGGAACGCTCAAAAATGGACCAAGGAGCTTAAAAAATGAAGGAGATACCAATGAATGGCAAGCGGCTTTTCTTTAGCTTTTTCTTTTGTATTACCGCAGTTTGTTTGATAATTTCAGGATGCGCTTCTGTTCCGCCCGGAGTGGCGGAAGCCTTTGATGGCACATGGTCCGCTTCTGTTCCGATGAATGGATCACTTGGTCATACAAGCTATACATTCAATAAAAACACTTTTCTTTTGGAAAATGTTGAAAAAGCGACTACCCAAAAAATGAAGGGAACCTATTCTTGCAAAGACGGAAAAATAACACTTGCCGTAAAAGAAATGTATGATCCTCAAAAACGCCGGTTTAGATCTACTTCCATTATTAAACTTGAATTTATATCCAACTATTCGTTTACCTCCGATGGTTCACTCATTCTGGACGGCGGCATGGGACGGATGCTGTTGAAAAAAGAGGGTTGACACAAAATGCGAAAAAAATCGCTAACAGGCGTCACCGTTACGGCGCTGATCTTCACCCTGCTTTTCGCCGCCTGCGCCACAACAGGCGGGGCAAGCGGCGGCGCATCCTCCGTGGACAATAAATTGCTGGGAACCTGGAAAATCGATTTATTCGAGAACGGTACGGGCGTATTCGTAGAAACCTTCAAGGCGGACGGCACGGGATACGCCGATATATACGTGGGCGGCGTAAAAGAAAGCAGCGGCGGGTTTTATTATACCGCAACGGGCTCAAAGCTAAGCCTGCGTGACAGCGGCGGAACCACGGTCATGGACTATATCATCACCTCAGACGGAAAGGGCATCTCCATAAAAAATTGGCTGGGCCTGGGTACCGATGTAATAGGCGTTAAGGAATGAATGTCAAAAAAAGCGCTGCGGTAAAATACGCAGCGCTTCTGTTAATCCTTATGCTGCCCCTCCTTGGGTCCTGCGCCGGTCAAAATAATTTGAACCGGCGGGGCCTGAGCGTGGAGCAGAAAACTGACGTGGAGGTTTTTCCCCAGACCGGGCACAGCGATAGGGTGCAGGCTTTGGCCTACAGTCCTGACGGCAGCAGGATCGTCTCCGCGTCAAGGGACACCGCCCTCAAGGTGTGGGACACCGGAAGCGGCCGGGAATTGCGGACCCTCAGCGGTCATACCAAAGAAGTATTCTCGGTGGTCTACAGTCCCGATGGAAAGCGTATTGTTTCCGGGTCCGATGACAATACCCTTAAAATATGGGATGCGGAGAGCGGACGGGAACTGCGGACCCTTACCAGCCATGCCCTGGGGGTAAACGCCGCCGCCTGGAGCCCCGATGGGAAATACCTTGTTTCAGGTTCCCGGGATCATACTATTAAAATATGGGATGCGCTTACCGGGCAGGAACTGCGGACCCTGGGCGATTTTGGCAGAAGCGGCGTAGTGCAGGCCCTCGCCTGGAGCCCCGACGGAAAGCGGATCGTCTCCGGTTCCCTCAATAAAACTGTTAAGGTGTGGGATACGGCAAGCGGATTACTGCGGACCCTCTCCGGTCATACCGGGGAAGTTTACTTTACCGCCTACAGTCCCGATGGTTCTCGGATCATCTCCGGGTCCGATAGGGATGTTAAAATATGGGATGCGGAAACCGGGCGGGAACTGCGGACCATTGCCGCCTCCGGCAGGGGCTACAGCGCAGACGGCAAGCGGATTTTTTCCAGCAGCGGTTCAGTTTATGACATTGAAAGCGGCCGAAATCTGATGAACCTTTCGGGTATCGGGGCATATTCGGTGACCGTAAACTCCGATGGTACACGGCTGCTTTTCGGATCCGTCAAGGATATTTCGGAGTGGGATGCGGCAACCGGGCGGAAATTGCGGGAACTATCCGGGCATACCGAAGGTGTAAGCTCCGCAGCCTACAGTCCGGACGGAAAACGTATCGCCTCCGCTAATGCTGAATTTATAGGGCGCGATCATTCCATCAAGATATGGGACCTTGAAGGGGGCCGGGAAATTTTATCCCTCACCGGACATACCGGGGGAGTAAATGCCATAGCCTGGAGCCCCGATGGTAAGCGTATTGTTTCTGGTTCCGCAGATAGAACCATCAGGGTATGGGATGCCCAGACCGGACAGGAACTGGGGACCCTTGCCAGGGGGGTTTTGCCGGTTGATCGCGCGGCCTATAGTCCTGACGGAAAACGGATCATTTCCGAAATAGACGGCTACATTAAAATATGGGATGCGGAAAGCGGCAAGGAGCTGCTGTCCTTTGCCGGTCATACCCAGGGGGTAAAATCATTTTCCTACCGATCCGACGGGAAACGGTTTGTTACCGGTTCCGGAGAAAATACTATCAAAATATGGGATGCCCAGACCGGGCGGGAACTGCGGAGTCTTGTTGGAAAATCCAGCATGGCAACCGAATCGGCGGTGTACAGTCCCGATGGTAAGCGCATCATTTCCGGCGCCTGGAATGGAATCCGGGTGTGGGATGCGGAGACCGGACAGGAACTGCGGACCCTCTCCGGTCACACCAATCTTATACTGAGCCTGGCCTATGGCCCGGATAGCAAACGTATTGTTTCCGGTTCGGCAGATAATACTATCCGGGTGTGGGACGCAGAAAACGGAACGGAACTTTTAGACATCACCGGTAATACCGGCGAGATAAATTCGGTAAGTTTTAGTTCCGACGGAAAACGCCTTCTCTCAGGTTCCGCCGATGGTACTACCCGGATATGGGACGATGCCACGGGTAAGGAAGTAGTCCGGTTCCTCAGCTTTCCTGATGACGAAGAATTTATCGCTGCCAGCCGGGGGCTTACGGTGGAAATGCCGGAGCAGAGCGCCCAGGACCACGAATGGATATGCATTACCCCGGAAGGTTATTTTAACGCATCCCCCCGGGGAGGCGCATACCTCAACGTGCGGTCCGGCAACAACGTGTACAGCATAGACCAGTTCCGTTCTACCTTTTATAAGCCCGAAGCGGTAGCGGCGAATATCGCGGGCAAGCCCTATAAGGCGGACCTCACCATTCAGGATGCCGCATCTATCCTCCCTCCAACGGTTACCATACAATCCCCCCTGGCGGGAAGCAGTGTTACTGCGGGGATCGCAAATCTTTCCGTTACCATAAGCGACCGGAACCGGCCCATTCAGAGCATCAAGATCCTGGTAAACGGTACGCTCCTGGGGCGGGATGAATTAAGCGCAGTTACCGGAGACAACGGTCTTGTGGCGGAGAAGGCAAGCCTCTCGGTTACCGGGGGCCGCAAAAGTCTGAACTTTCAGGTTCCGGTAAACCTGTATCCGGGGCGGAACATCATAGAAGTTGCCGCCTTTAATGGCAATTCGGATACCATGAAAATAACGGAGATCACCTGGCAAACCCAGGCCGGGCAGCAGATCGCCCTCCCCAATCTCTGGATACTCGCCGTTGGGGTAAACCAATACGACAACGCCGATTCCCGTCCGGGGGGATTAAAAAACCTGAACTTCTGCGTCAACGATGCCCGGGAGATCATCAACTCCTTTAAAAGTCAGGAGGGCAAACGTTATGGAAGGGTGAACAGCCTCCTGATTGCCGATGATTCCGCCGTAACGCCCACCGCCGGAAACATCCGCAGCAACCTGCAATTCTTTTCCGGAGCCGGTCCCCGTGATGTGATCCTCTTTTTCCTTGCGGGACACGGGATCAGTGACCGTACGGGACGCTTTTTCTTCCTCCCCCGTGACGCCGCTTTTAACGCCGACGGTTCAATTAACAGCGACAGTGCAATCAGCACCGACGACATCGTTTCCGTGCTGGGCGAACCGGGCAACCGGCTGGTCTTTATCGACGCCTGTCAATCCGGCGGCGTGGACAGCAACCAGCTCATCTCTTCCCTAATGAACAGCAATGCTTTTGTGTTTTCCGCAAGCAAGGCCGATGAATACTCAAATGAAGATGCCGCCTGGCAGCATGGAGCCTTTACCTACAGCATCATCAGTGAACTACAGGGAGCGGGGTCAGCAAGATCCATCGGGAGCCTTGGCATGTTGCAGTTGAGCAGCTTTGTTACAAACGGAGTCGTCCGCCTTACCAACGACCGTAATAAGTACTGGCCCCAGCACCCAAAAGCCTACTACCAGGGGTACCACGACTTCCCGGTAGCGGAAATCAGATAAGGAAGCAGGAGCAGAGCCAGAGGAATTAGGCCATAGTATGTATAAATATATATTTTGATTTATTTGAAGATTAACGGCTTCTTTCTCTTTTTCGCGTGGGATACACATAAGTCTTTTGAGGGCTTGTGAAACATTATACGGAGGATTTTTATGAAGAGATTGGGTTATGCGGGCGTATTATTATTTATTGGATTGTTTTTGACCTGCGCTTCCGGACCGAAGACTGGGGGGGATACCAGTGGAGATTTTAAGTTTAGAATACGGGAGGAAGGGAAAAAGAAGGAGGTGACTATTACGGGTTATATCGGAACATCAAAAACAGTCAACATTCCGGCAAAAATCAAAGGGACCCCCGTAAGAGAAATTGGGTCCAAAGCATTTTCAAAGAAAGAATTGGTTGCTGTAACTATTCCTGATACCCTTACCTCCATTGGCGATGAAGCTTTTAGGGAAAATCAGTTAACCAATGTGGTTATACCCGGCAGTATTAAAACAATAGGAAAATCCGCCTTTTCCGAAAACCAGCTTACCGGAGTTACCATTCCTGAAGGCGTAACAACGATAGGTGAATGGGCGTTTTCTAAAAACCTGCTCACCGAAGTCATCATTCCTGAAAGTGTTACTTCCATTGGCGCTTACGCGTTTCAGGAAAATCAATTAGCTAGTGTTACTATTCCCCATGGCATTACAACTATTGAACCTCAAATATTTTATAAAAACAAATTATCAAATATAACCATTCCTGAAGGTGTAACAACGATAGGAACTTTCGCTTTTGCTGAAAACCAGCTTACCGGAGTCGTCATCCCTGAAAGTGTTACTACTATTAATGTCGCAGCATTTCAGGATAATAAATTAGCCAATATTGTTATACCCGGCAAAGTAACTTATCTTTCCGGATTTAATAAAAATCAGTTGACCAGCATTGTCATACCTGGCAGCGTTACCGTTTTAGGAGAATTTGCCTTTGCCGGAAACCAGTTGACAGACGTTTCCATTCCCGAAAGCGTAACTGCGGTTTATGACACCGCCTTCAATGCCAATAAACTAACCAATTTCAGATTTCCGGACCGCATCACTAATATAAGCAATTTTATTATATCCTACAACGGTGAAGGCGCTTCCCGAACCATTACTATAACCGGCTATGCAGGGCAGAACAAGAATATCAATATTCCCTCCCAGTTGAACCAGACGCCTGTTAAGGAAATCGGGCCAGGTGCATTTGAAAACAAGGAAATCGAAAGCATAACTATCGCTAATGGAATAAGTTCCGTTGCAATTAAGGCATTTGCGAATAATACCTTAAAAGAAATTATACTTCCCGATAGCGTAAATTCTCTTGGTTTTGCATCCTTCTTTAGCACCGCAAATCAGTTGAAAGAATTGGCGAGTGCATTATCCTCTAGATTTGCCACATCCGGTAAAACAAGTGTGCCCGAAACTGCCATTACCATCGGCCCGGGTCTCAATCTTGAGGGTATGCCCTTTAATTATGAATTTGAGGTCGCCTATGCAAACAATGATAGACAAAAGGGTAAGTATGTATTTACCAACGGTATTTGGAAATTTGGCAACCGCGCACTTCAGGCCAAATACAGGTTTATTCCAAAGGAACAGCTTGAATACGAAGTAACCGGGCAGGGTGATTCCCGATCAATAACCATCACAAAATATAAAGGCACCGCTACTGCTGTAGCCATTCCTGACAAAATAGATAATATTCCGGTAAAAGTTATTGGAGCCCGCTCTTTTGGTGATAAGGGATTAAAATCCGTTATTATTCCGGAAGGGGTTACTTCAATAGGGCAATCCGCATTTAGCGGTAATCCGCTGGAAAATATCACACTTCCTCAAAGTGTCCGGTCTATTGAATTTATGGCCTTTACAATGAGTCCGGAAGATATCTTATATATTCTTACAAATAGAAAGATGCCCTACTCAATTAGAATTACCATAGGCTCCGGCGTCAAACTGGCAAAAGATCTGATCCCGGAATTACGTGATGCGGTTTCCTTTGGTGAATTTGATTCCATTTATATAAACCAGGCAGGAAGGAAGGCGGGAGTATACGGAATAGATAAAAAAGACGGCAGATGGTATTCGGAATAACGCGACTTCGTCAGACAGGGAGGCAGGCATGTTTAAAAGAGTGAGTAAAGCGGCATTTTGTATGTTTTTTCTTGTAACCCTTGGCTTTTTACATGCCGGGCCTGAAGAAGTTTTATCTTATTACAATCGCGGTTATAATCATGCGGCGAAAAAAGAATACGATAACGCCATAGAGAATTTCACTCAGGCCCTCAGGCTTGATCCAAATTTTTTCCCCGCATATGTTCAGCGCGGACAGTCTTACAGCCGCAGCGGTGATTATGAAAAAGCCCTTGCTGACTTTAATACGGCGCTCAGGTTAACACCGGATTCATTTGAAGCCTATTATTTTCGTGGTATGGCATATTACCGTAAAAACGATTATGACCGGGCTATCGCGGACTTTACTCAATCAATTCGGCTTAATCCGAATAATGCCGGAACCTATTATACCCGGAGTGTTATGTACAACTTAAAAGGGGAAATGGAAAAAGGCATTGAAGATCTTACCCAGGCAATCAGAATCAAGCCGGATATTATTTATTATTTTGAGCGTGCTTTGGTATATGGAAAAATAAAGGAGCATGACAAGGCTATTGCAGACTATACGCGGGTAATTGGACTCGATCCGAATTCTGTTGATGCTTATAACGAGCGAGGTCTTGAATTCCGGGATAAGGGTGAATACAAATCGGCCTTAGAAGATTTCAACTATGCCATTAGGCTCGATCCGAATTCTGCGGAATTTTATTTTAATCGTGCCAATGTACATTCAGATTTAAAAGATTATGACAGGGCCATAGCGGATTTAGGTCAGGTCATAAGACTTAAGCCGAACGATAACTTTGCCTATAACAATCGTGGTATTGCATATATGGACAAGGGTGAATATGATCACGCGCTGGAAGATTTTAACAGAGCTCTCGGGATTGAACCGAATTATGCCTCTGCCTATCATAATCGCGGTGAGACATACCGGAAAAAGGGTAATTATGATCGGGCAATAGAAGACTATACTCAGGCCCTTAGGGTAAATCCGAATTTTTCCCTGCCCTATAATAGCCGCGGAAATGCGTATCGGGAAAAAGGTGATAATAGCCGTGCTTTGGCGGACTTTACCCAGGCTATCAGAATAGATCCGGTATATGCCGAAGCATATCAAAACCGGGGTATTGTATATGGTATAAGCGGCGACAAAGAAAAGGCTATAGCGGATTTTTCCCAGGCAATAAGAATAAACCCCAACTTTTCCGAAACCTATAGTAACCGGGGAGCAGTATATAGGGGGACAGGCGAATTTGAAAAAGCGTTAGCGGATTTTAACCAGGCCCTTAGACTCAATCCGGGCAATGGCGATATTTACCGTAACCGGGGCCTTCTTTACAGTGAGCAAGGCCAAACGGAAAGGGCAATAGCAGACTTTACCCAAGAGATTCGGCTTAATACGGAACGCGAAGGCGCTTATATTGCCCGTGCCCGCGAATATGAAAAGCAAAAGGAAACAGGAAAGGCTATCGCAGATTATTCCCAGGCAATAAAGATCAATCCAAATGCTCCGCTGGCCTATCAGGGACGCGGCCGCTTAAATATTTTATACAATAATATGGATCAGGGGTTTGAAGACTTGGGAAAATTCTTAGCGGTTCTTGATTCAGTCATTAATTTCAATGAAGCTCTGGATTTTTCCTGGATGTTTGCGGATTCAATTTATGCATCTTATCCCTATCTTGAACGTGACAAAACCAACCCGTATGTTACGCGATATATTGACATGTCTCGGCAGGGTGTTTCTTTAGGAATACGCAAGGCTGAATTATTGCGAAGCGGACTTGGATCGCGCAGTTCCGAATTAACATCCCGGCGTCTCTACCTCTATTATGCGGGGGTGGATCTTGAATCCCATTTTGGCAACGGAGAAGCGGCTTTTATTTATTCAGAATCCCTGCGCAGCCGCGGTTTTTTGGAACAGTTGGGAACCGAGGCTGCCCTGCGCCTTCCCGGTATTACCGCAAACGAACGTAGGTCCATACAGGAATTGATCGAACGCAGAGACATACGGCAAACCGTATTAAACAATTATAGCGAAAAGAATCTTGAACTTGACGCCAAATATGCCGAAGCGGGATTACAACTTACCGAAGCAGAAAACCGGCTTACCGCCCTGGACGCCGAAATCGGTAAACGTATTCCCCGCTATGCTGAATTACGGAACCCAAAACCTGTAGATATTGCAAAAGCCAAAGCCTATTGCGGGGATGACCGGGTCGTTCTGGAATATGTACTTTGGGATAATTCTATTGATTACAATGGCAAAAATCGTCCGTCCATCAATTCCTACTGCCTGGTTTTATCAAAAAACGGCGTAACTCCGGTTCAACTTGATCCTTCTTTTGATTATCTTAAATCTATCAACGATCTGAGAAGCCAAATAATAAATGATGAAAACCGTTCCCGCGGCCTTAGTGTTATAACTCCCTCGGATCAGGGACAGTTTGAAAGTACCCTGAATGTCTTATACGACAAACTTATCAAGCCGGTACTTCCCCGCATTCCGGCGAATATAAAAAACATAGTCATCGTTCCCGATGGGCCGCTCATGTATCTGCCCTTTGACGTTTTGCGGGAAAATAAGGACAAGCCTGAGTTCGGCGAAACCTACCGGCTCTCTCTATCGCCCTCGGTTTCGGTAAGTGTTCTTGCAGCGAAAACCGGCGTGCGGCGGAACGAACCGCTCCTGGCCTTTGGGGGCGCGGTATACGACCGGAACAGCGCTTCATCCGACCGGGGAAATCGGGGGTATGTAAGCGCAGGGAACGGCAGGGGCATCACCGTAGAAGGAAACGCCTATGACGGAGGAGCGGGGCAGTATTACACGGACAGGATACGCTGGCTCAATCTTCCCGGTACGGAGGCCGAGGTAAGGGGGCTTTTAAGCCTGACCTCCGCACAAGGCAGGTCCGCAATTTTTACCGGCAGGGATGTCAGTGAAGCGAAGGTAAAGGAACTATCCGGCAGCGGAACCCTGCGGAATTATCCCGTCATACATTTTGCCTGTCACGGATATTTTAACGAAGAAGTTCCCGCCATGTCGAGCATTGTTTTTTCCGAAGTCTCCGGGTTTGTAAACACTGCGGAGGACGGTTATTTAACCATACCGGAAATCGCTCTGCTTAATATGGATGCCCGTATGGTGGTACTGTCTGCCTGCGAGACCGGACTTGCGCAGGTTAAACGGGGCGACGGCATGGTGGGTCTTGCGCGATCCTTTCTGGTAGCGGGAGCGGAAAATGTCGGGGTAAGCCTCTGGTCCATTAGTGATACGGCCACGGTAGAGTTTATGTCCCGGCTATACCGCGGGGTCATTCAGCAGGGGATGAGTTTCCGGGACGCCTATTATGTTGTCCGGAACGAATTCAGACATGACCCCAAGTGGTCCCACCCGTATTACTGGGCGGCCTTTACCCTGTACGAGTAAATTACCATTGGTAATGAATGTAATGACCGCAGTATCCGAAAGCCGCATCAGGGCTTTGAACAAGTCATCGAAAATCTGATTTTGGTTTTGGGCTATTCTGTGGGCCATTTGGTCCCTCCGCCCGTAATAGGGGACGAGGGTGGTTTTTTGCTTGAGTCTTGATGAAAAAAAGTGAAAAAATCACTAACTAAAAACCGATCACGAAGAAATTTTTAACCGCGAAGGACACGAAGGCGAAAAAGAGGAAGGAAAGGGGGGAAACATGAGATTTCCGGTATTTCCATCCCTTTTTTCTTCTTCTTTTTTATTTGTGGATCAAGTTTAGCTCCCCAGGCTGCAAAAAAACTTCCCAAAACGCCTATTCTATGCTATAATCCCGTAATGATTGACTTTACCGATAAAATAGCGTAATGTTTAAAGTGCCACCTGGGGAGGCGGCATTGTAGCCTCCTCTGCCGATCCCAGCCCGAAAGGGCTGGGTGATTTTTATGTTCCCACGATGGCCCGCAGTTCGGCATAGGTCCAAGAATAGAGTTCTTCAGTTGGTTCAAAAAAACAAATACAACGGCCCTCATCGGTTGAATTCTTGAGTTCTCCGGCTAATTTTGCCTTAATACTGTCCACGCTGAATGGGGTATATACCCTAAGAAAAACCGAATGGTGGGCTGTAATGCCGTGTTTTTTGAGCAGGGATCGGCCCTGTTTGTACCCGCGCCGGAAAGACTTGCCAAGGGTGGCCCTGTTCCCGGATATAGTTTTTAGCTCGACAACAGCGCCGTCTATCACGGTGTCGGCGTGCATATTGTGAATAAAGTCATCTTCGCTTTCCTCTTCGTCCTTTGTCTGTTCGGGGAGAAAATAGGCAACACTGCCCCGATTGGTTAATAGCCTGACGTGGGATATTTCCCGGTATAGTTTGGATTGCTCCTTGTGGCCTCCGCCGAGACGGGATTTGGCTATCCAGATATTAGGCTCCTTCTGCACCCATTCCTCACCCGGGAAGAGGACGGCGGCCAATTTGTGGGATATTTCGGCGTTGGATGAGAATCCGGAAGCGGTTTCCATAAGGTTATTGTAGCCGGGAAACAGAGACAGGACTAGAGGAATTAGAAGAATGCCAGGTAAAACAGGCGCCTAGCGCCTATTTCGACATCACGATGGAGCCAAAGCCCCCCCTATGTCTGCAAAAAAACTTCCCAAAGCGCCTATCCTATGCTATAATCCCGTAATCGGACGCAAAAAGGGGACGGCATGGTGAAAGTACGCTCTTGGGGCTTGCGGATACTCGTGGGCGTGGCGCTTGCGGCGGCTCTGGCGGCCTGTGCGGGGGGCGCGGCGGCGCGGACGACTGGCCCGGTGAAAGCGGCGGATACGGCGGCGTCTGCAGGAAGCGCGGCAAGGTCTGAAGAAGCATCTCCGGCGCGCGCGCGGGGGCTGGAAGTGGAAGACCCGGCCCAGGACGTGACGGTGTTCCCGCAGCTGGGACATAGTGGGTCAATTTGGTCATTCGCCTTTAGTCCTGACGGTAAGCATATTGTCTCCGGTTCATTTGATAAAACCATCAAGATATGGGACGTGGAAACCAGGCGTGAGCTGCGTACTCTTTCAGGCCATAGCAGCATTGTTGAGGCAGTTGCCTATAGTCCCGATAGCAGGCGGATTATTTCCGGTTCTTATGGTACCATCAAGGTGTGGGACGCAGAAACCGGGCGTGAGCTGCGTACCCTTTCAAGGCATGGTACCCAATTTACTTTAGTTGCCGTCAGCCCCGATGGCAAGCGGATTATCTCCGGTTCTAATGCCAGAACCATCAAGGTATGGGACATGGAAACCGGGCGCGAGCTACGTACTCTTTCAGGCCATAGTGAAAACATTATGTCAGTCACCTTTAGTCCCGATAGCAGACGGATAATCTCCGGTTCATCTGATAATACCATCAAGATATGGGATGCGGAAACAGGAAGCGAGCTGCGTACCCTTTCAGGCCATAGTAAAGCCGTTAATTCAGTCGCCGTTAGTCCCGATGGCAGGCGGGTAATCTCCGGTTCATCGGATAAAACTGTCAAGATATGGGATGCGGAAACGGGGAGCGAGCTGCGTACTTTTTCAGGCCATCCGGAAGCGGTTAAAGTAGTCGCCGTTAGTCCCGACGGCAGGAGGATCTCTGGTTCTGGTACTGTTACCATCAAGGCATGGGATGCTGAAACAGGACGTGAGCTGCAAACCCATACATATAGTGAGAGTGGTTATATTAAATTAAATGATGGCAGATGGTTTATATTCGATGCCGGATATAACTTCCAAATGTGGGACACTGATACCTATAATAAACTACGTTCTTTTTCTAAAAAAAATTGTAACGAGATTTATTCTGTCGCTTCCAGTCACGATGGTAAACGGATAATCTCTAGTTCTATGAATTTTGACATCAAAGTGTGGGACACAGAAACAGGGCGCGAGCTGCGTACTCTTTTTGGACATCAGGGTAGTCTAATTCGCTCGGTCGCATTCAGCCCTGACGATAAACGGATTATCTCCGGTTCACATTATACAGTTGAAGTGCTGGATGCGGAATCGGGGCGCAGGTTACGTACCTTTTCAGGGCATAGCGCCTTCGTTCACTCTGTCGCCTTCAGCTCCGACGGTAGACGAATAATCTCCGGTTCAAAGGATAGGACTATCAAGCTATGGGATGCAGAATCGGGGCGCGAGCTGTACACCCTTTCAGACCATAATGGCAGTGTTAGTTCAGTCGCCATTAGTCCCGATGACAGGTGGATTATCTCCGGTTCATCGGATAAAACCGTCAAAATATGGGACATGGAAACAGGGCGTGAGTTGCGTACCCTTTCAGGCCATAATGACGGTGTTAATTCGGTCGCCTTCAGTCCTGATGGCAGGCGGATTATTTCCGGTTCAAAGGATGGGACCATCAAGCTATGGGATGCAGAAATAGGACGTGAATTGCAAACCCTTTCAGGCCATAATGACGGCGTTAATTCGGTCGCCTTTAGTCCCAGCGGCAAGTGGATAATCTCCGGTTCATGGGATAATACCATCAAGCTGTGGGATGCGGAGAGCGGACGTGAGCTACGTACCTTTTCAGGACATAGCTATCCTGTTAATTCAGTTGCCTTCAGTCTCGATGGCAAGCAAATTATCTCCGGTTCTGCAGACGGTACTACCCGCATCTGGGACGCTGCCACCGGCAAAGAAATCACCCAGTTAGTCGCCTTCACCGGTGCGGACTCAGGCCTCGCCGCCGCTTCCCGGGGCCTCACCGTGGAAACCGTAGAACAAGCCTCCGCTATTAATGGCGAGTGGGTCTGCATCACCCCGGACGGCTACTACCAGGCTTCCCCCCGCGGCGACCGCTACCTCAACGTGCGTGTTGGCAACGAAGTCTACGGTATCGACCAGTTCAGCGAAACCTTCTACAACCCGCAGCTCATCCAGGCCCGTCTTGCGGGCGAAAGCGGCGCGGAGTTCCTCACGGGCAAGACGGCCAACATACAGAACGCAGCCGCCATGATCCCGCCTACTGTTACCATACAATCCCCGGTAAGCGGCCAAACCACCGCAACCGGCACAGCAACGCTGGCGGTTTCTGTTGCCGACCGGAACCAGCCCATCAGAAACATCAAGGTCATGGTGAATGGGCGGCTTGTGGGGCGGGACGAGTTCAAAACCGTTACCGGCAGTTCCGCCCTCACTGTGGAGAAGGCCAGCCTCGGCGTTACGGGTGACACAAAGAGTGTTCAGTTTCAGTTTACCGTCAACCTTGACCCCGGTGAAAACACCATAGACGTGGTTGCCTTCAACGATAACGCCTATGAGCAAAAGACAAGCACAGTAACATGGACGGCGGGTAATCAAAAGCCGAGCCTGCCGAACCTGTGGATACTTGCCATCGGCGTAAACCAGTACGACAACGCTGGCACACCGCGTTTGCCCGGCTTGGCCAACCTGAACTTCTGCGCCAATGACGCAAAGACCATCATCGACACCTTCAAATTACAGGAGGGCAAACGTTACGGCAAAGTAAACGGCCTGCTCATTGCCGATGGCGGGACCATGACGCCCACCGCCGCGAATATCCGCGATAATCTGAAGTTTCTCGAACAAGCCGGTCCCCGTGATGTGGTATTGCTCTTTTTGGCGGGCCATGGCATCATAGACAGGGCCGGAACCTTCTGCTTCCTCCCCCGCGATGCGGTTCTCTCCGCCGACAGAATTACTAACCAGGTAGGAAATACCGTTTCCTATGCGAACATCACCGCCGACCGTTCGAGGGTTATTGTCAACGACGAACTGCTCACCGTGCTGGACGCTCCGGGGAACCGGCTCGTGTTCATAGACGCCTGCCAATCCGGCGGTGTTGACAGCGCCCAGATGATACGCGCCCTTATGAACAGCAATGCGGTGGTGTTTGCTTCGAGCCAGGGTAACGAGTTCTCCTATGAGGATGACCCGAAATCTATCCGGTGGAACTCCCACGGGGCCTACACCTACAGCATCATTCAGGGGGTGACGGGGACAGCGCAGCGGCAAACGGGAACTTTAACAATGGTACAGTTAAGCGATTATGTATTGCAGGAAGTTACCCGCATTACCGGCGGCAGGCAGCATCCGCGCCTGGATACAAAATTTTTCTTCGATTTTCCCATTGTGCAAAAATAATTAAGGAGCGTTTCATGAAAAAATTCGCAGTATTACTAAGTATAACAGTCTTAACCCTGGCCGCCTGCGCCTCCCAAAAGTCCGCTGTCCCGGACTCCGCGCCTGCTCCCGCTCCGGTCTATTCCGAAAACAGCCTGACCCTGGACGCCGCCATCTCCGATGCGTCAGCCTATTTTTCCGAAAAACTACCCAAAGGTTCCAACCTGGCAATCACCGGATTTGAAGCGGAAACCAAAAACATCTCCGACTATATTTTTGAAGAACTGTGGAACAATTTTGAAAACGCAAAAAGCTTTGTCATGGTAGACCGGCGGAACCTGGAACAGATACGCGCGGAACTGAACTACCAGGCTTCGGGGGAAGTCAGCGATGAATCCGCCCGGTCCATCGGGCAGCATTACGGTCCCCAGACCATCGTCTACGGGCGTATGACCCGGCTGGGCAACGAATACCGCCTGGTGATCTACGCCACCGATGTTGAACACGCCAGCAGCAGTATGCGCGCCCTGAATGTGCGCCCCGATACCCGGTTGACCGGCTTACTGGACTCAGGTTCCGGCGCCCAAAACGGGCTGGACGCGGAAATCGACCGGGCAGTGGCGGCCATGGGCCGGAATGTCAACCAGCGCTTGAAAGTAGGCATAGGCAGGATAAGTCTTAACGGCGGCGGAACCGTAACGAGCCTTTCGGATTATCTGAAACGCAACATAGCTATCAGCGCCTCCCGGCAGCAGGAAAAGTACCTTATCGTCAGTGATAGTGTGAGCAGCGAATTTGCCGCAGCATCGGTAGACCGGCGGGGCATAGCCGTTGAAGGGCCGGGGGCGGCAGTGCAGAGCCTGGTGGTGGGGAGCTTCTCCCCCCAGGGCAGGGACGCGGAGGTCTCCCTCCAGCTCATTTCCACCGCCCGTGACAGCGCCGTCCTCGGCTCCGCCAAATTTGTCATCCCCGCGGATGAACTGGGTAAAAGGAACCTTTCGGTGCTGCCCCTTAAAAATAATGCGGTCATTTCCCAGGCGGAGTTTGACGCCAAACAGGCGGCCATTGCCCTCTACGACGGCAGGAACAATGCCTTTACCTTTACGGTCACCCCCGACGATTTGGACGGCGTTTATTACGATGATGAATTTATGACCCTGCGCATTTACGCTGAAAGAAACTGTTACTTTAAGATAACCCATATTGACGTGGAGGGAAACGCCCAGGTCATTTACCCAACCGTTGCGCAGGACAACAACTCCATCAATGCAGGGGAAACACGGCGCATACCGGATAATACCCGGTTCAGGATGACCCAGCCCTACGGCGAAGAGTACATCCTGGTCGCGGCCTACGAAAGGCCCTTTACGCTTACCCAGAGCAACACCCGGGGCAGCGCCCCCGTCTCCGGTTCCGTCATTGCCCGGGGCATCCTTGTGGAAGCCTCAGGCGGCCCGGCTTCCGGCGACCGAGTCGAAATCCGTCCCGTGGCGACCGCCAAATTCAGCTATACCATTTTACCCAGGCAATAATGGCCCTCGTCCGTGGTTGAATTTTGAATTCCGGTCCTTCCCCCTTGCGTTTTTTGCTCCCCTTGGCTAGTATATAATAGTGAAGAATCGAGTTTTTATCTTATTTTTGTGCTTAATTGGCCTTTTTAGGGTGTCCGCCCAGGAAATTATAACCGCCGAACGGTACCTGGAGATGGTTTCCGAGCGTTACGGCAGCATTCGGGACTATGAAGCCCGGATCGTTATCCATTCAGGCAATACCGAGATGTTCGGAACCGTGAGCCATCTTGCCCCGTCCTTTCTGCGCATCGATTTTACGAAGCCCATGGAACAGGTTATTGCCTTTAACGGGGAAATGTTGACCATATACCTGCCCGAATACCGGGCCACCCTGAACCAGTCCATTACCCCCAGCCGCAGGTACTCCGGGTCTGCGGGGGCCAACCTGGCAAGCGCCCAGGGGCTGGCCCTGCTAAGGCGTAATTATATTCCTTCCTTTGTCACCGGCCCGGACCCCGTGCCCCTGGAGACCGGGTCCGATGAAATGGTAGTAAGCCTGCGCCTTTCCCGGCGGTCTGTCTCCGAAGGGTTCCGGGAGATTATCCTGAGCATCAATCCCACTACCCGGTTGATACGGCGTATCACCGGGAGAACCATCGCAGAAGTCCTGGTCCGGTTCGATTTTTCCGATATAAAGATCAATCAAGGAATTCCGGAGCAGCGGTTTATTTACGATTCCCCTGCTTCGGCTAACAATTATAATAATTTTCTATTTAGTGATACCGATTAGTTTTATTAACGAATCGGAGGAGGAATTCTGTGGAGTCCCTGGGGGATAAGTTAAGAACTACCCGCGAAAGTAAAGGATATACCTTTGATTATATAGGCCGGGAAACTAATATCGCCACCCGGTATTTGGAAGCTCTGGAAACCGAAAATTTTTCGGTGTTCCCCGGAGAACCCTATCTGCTGGGTTTTTTAAGAAACTACGGCGAATATCTGGGCCTTGATGTGAATGAATTGCTTGCCATGTACCGGGCGTGGAAGATTCAGGAACAGCCCATCCCGGTGGAGCAGCTGCTCAAGTCCCCGTCAAAACTGCCAAAGATACTACTCACCGTCTTCCTGATCCTTGCGGGTGTAGCGGTGGTAGGCGGCGGGGTGTATTTCTTTATGCGTATCCCATGGAAAGCAAATACCGCGAAAACGGCGGAACGTCCCTTAGTGGCGTATACCCTGGAGGGCAGTTTCCTCGAACAGCGATTCTATCGTGGAGACTCTATTCTGATCCCCCTGGGGGGAAATCAGTATAAAATCACCCTTTTCAATTTGGGAGAAGCGGTAACCCTCGCGGCGCCCATGGGAAATGTAATTCTGGATTTAGGCCAGGAGAGAAGCATAGATATCAACAGCGACGGATTGGATGATATCCGGGTAGGCGTACAGGATTTTGTGCGGAACGATCCTTCCTTGGGAGTCCGGCTCCGGTTTGATATCAATTCTGATATGGGGATAATCAGCGAGAATATCAGAAACGAAGAAATTCTGTCGACGCCTGCCGGTACCGGAAATGACATCACTGCCAACAATGCTTCTAATATTAAAGAAATTTTTAAATCCGCCAATGCTTACCCGTTTACTCTCCAGGCGTCATTCCAGGGTTATTGCATGTTCCGTTGGGAATTACTCCGGGAACCGGACCGGCCGGATAGACAGGAACAGTATTTTGTCAGGACCAATGAGCTGGATATCCAGGCCAAAAACGGTATTCGCATCTGGGTGTCCAACGCCACGGCGGTAAAACTCCAGGTCATAGTTGCCGGAGAAACGAAAGTCCTGGAAATCGGCGGCGCCGGGGAAGTAGTGGTAACAGATATTCGCTGGGTCCGGGACGACGATGGCCGGTTCCGCCTGGCTCAGATCCGGATCGATTAACGGTGGCAAGCTACTTTCTCGATCCCTTTGGCTGTGTAAAAAACCAAGTGGACGCAGAAACCATGATGGCCGTTCTGGATCGGGCAAACTGGTCCCAGGCGGAGGATGCTTCCGGCGCCGACCTTATCATCATCAATTCCTGCGGGTTTATCGAAAGCGCCAAGCAGGAATCGATCAACGCCGTCCTGGCGTACCGCAAGCAGTATCCCCATAAGAAGATCCTCCTTGCCGGATGCCTGGCCCAGCGCTATCCAAAGGAGCTGGCCGATTCCCTTCCGGAAGCGGATGCCCTTTTCGGCAATACCGACCTTGCTGCCATCACTAAAACTGCGAACACTGTTACCGGAATAGACAATGGGGAATTATTCGTAAACGGTAATGAAGAAACCGCTCCCCTATTAGGAGAGCGTCCCCTCCTTTCTCTGCCCGGGCAGGCCTATGTCAAAATATCCGAAGGCTGCAATAACCGCTGTTCCTTCTGCGCCATCCCGGGCATACGGGGCCCCCAACATTCCCGGCCCATACCACAGGTCTTGGATGAATGCCGCCGGCTCCTGAATCGGGGTATCCGGGAACTTTGCCTTATCGGCCAGGACTTGGGTTCCTACGGTCTCGATACGGCAGCGCCACTACCGGCACTATTGGAAGCCCTGTCCGCCCTGGAGGATCATTTCTGGGTACGGCTTCTCTACATACATCCGGATAATTTCCCCCGGCCCATCCTGGAGATCTGCCGACGGGACAAACGTTTTCTTCCCTATTTCGACCTCCCTTTCCAGCATGGTTCCGCTAAAATACTCCGCGCCATGAACCGCCGGGGGGACGCCGCCGCCTACCTTTCCCTGATAGCGGAAATCCGCAGCGTTCTCCCGGAAGCGGTGATCCGTTCCACCTTCCTTACGGGCTTCCCCGGGGAAACCGAAGAGGACTTCCGGGAATTGCTGGATTTCCAGGCCCGGGCGGAACTGGATTGGGTTGGGGTCTTTACCTATTCCCGGGAAGAAGACACCCCTGCCTATGATATGAAACCCCGGATCGCCAAGAAAACTGCGGCCCAGCGGAAAGCCCTGATCGAAGAACAGCAGACGGTGATCACCGAAAGACGGATGGATCGTTTCGTTGGGCGGACCATGGAAGTCCTGGTAGAGGAGGCGGTGGACGAAACCATCCATCTGGGCCGGCTCTACTGCCAGGCCCCGGAGGTTGACGGTTCCACAGTAATACGCTCGGACCATCCGCTGACACCGGGCGCCTTCATCCAGGGCCGGGTATTCGCCCGTGCGGGCTTTGATTTGGAACTGTGCCCGTCATGATACCCCCCTATCTGGAAGCCCTCAACCCGGAACAGCGCCAAGCGGTGCTCCATACCGGGAAGGCCGCAGGGGATGCCCTTATGCATCCCCTCCTCATCCTCGCCGGGGCCGGTTCGGGAAAGACCCGGGTGATTACCACCAAAATTGCCTGGCTTATCCGGGAACAGGGGGCGGACCCGTTTTCCATCCTGGCGCTTACCTTTACGAACAAGGCTGCCCGGGAAATGGCCGGACGGGCGCAGCTCATTGACGACCGGGCCGGCCTTGCCATGCTGCGGACCTTCCACTCCTTCGGCGCATGGTTCCTCCGCCGCAACGGAAACCTGGGAAGCCTGGGTTCCAACTTTGTCATCTATGATGATGATGACTCGGTCGCACTGCTCGCCACCCTCCCCCTCCTGGAGGATCTCCCCAAGGCGGAGCTAAAACAGATCGCCCACTCCATCGCCCGGGCTAAGGATTATTTCCTCTCCCCGGAAGACCCGGATCTGGACCTGATAGATTTCCACCCGGAATTTCGCCGCTACTATACCCAATACGAAGATAAGCTGGCCCGGATCGGCAATGTGGATTTTGGGGACCTGATCAAGAAGCCCGTAGAAATACTGCGCGCAAACCCCGAGGTAGCCCGGCGTTTCCATGACCGTTTCTCTGTGATCCTGGTGGATGAATACCAGGACTCAAACATCGCCCAGTTTGAATTACTGAAGGAACTCTGCGGGCCCGCCACGTATATTTGTGTAGTGGGGGATGACGATCAGTCCATCTACCGTTTCCGCGGGGCGGAGGTACGGAACATCCTGGAATTCCCCGACCGCTTTGCCGGCGCCGATATCATCCGGCTGGAACGAAACTACCGGTCCTTTTCCCCCATCCTGGATCTGGCGTCTTCGGTGGTAAACAAAAACGAAGGCCGTCTGGGGAAAACCCTGGTCTCTCATCGGGGGACCGGTAAAACACCAACCCTGGCCTTCCTTCCGGATCAGGATACGGAAGCGGAATTCTGCGCAGAGCTGATCGAAAAATCCGTGAATAAAAAAGCTGCGGCCTACTCCGACTGGGCCATACTCTATCGTACCAACGCCCAGTCCCTTGGCTTCGAAACCGAATTTCTCCGGCGCCGTATTCCCTACCGGGTAGTGGGGTCCCTCAAGTTCTACGAGCGGGAAGAAATAAAGGACGCCCTGGCCCTGCTCTCCTTCCTGGTGAACCCCCGGGATGAAATCGCCTTCCGCCGGGTGGTGAACAAACCGGCCCGGGGCGTTGGACCCGCCACGGTGGACCGCATCGTGGGAGAAGCCGCAGGGGACCTGGCCGAAGCGGTCCGGCGGATCTTACCGACCCTGCCTACCAAAGCCCGCGCCGGGGTTTCCGCCTTCTTCAAAGCCCTAGAGGGGGGACTGTCCATGCTGGAACCGGTATCGCCGGAGAGTGACGGGGACAACAATATTCTGATGTTTAATAGAAATACTGTGGAAGCAAGCGATGAAAACAACAACATTCTGTTTTTTAATAAAAAAACTGCGGAAGCAGCCGATGGGAAAAAACGCCCCCCTAAGGGCAGCAAAAGGGAAGGCCTAAGCGCCGGTGAGGGGCTCTCGCTCTGCGTAGTGCGGCTCATTGAGGATTCGGGGATTGGGGAATACCACCTGACCCACGACGATATCACCGGATTTCAGCGTATCGGCAATCTCCAGGAACTGGCCAATGCGGCGAGTATTTATCCCGCTACCCGGGCCGGGCTCTTGGAATTCCTGGAACATATTGAGTTGGATCGTTCCATAGAAAAGGAAACCGGGGATGAAGGTGAAAATGGTGTAGTAACGCTAATCACGGTGCACAATACCAAGGGCCTGGAATTCCGCCGGGTAATCATGACCGGCATTGAACAGGGGGTCTTCCCCCGGGACGACAAGGTCGGAGATGACCTGGAGGAGGAACGCCGGCTCTTCTACGTGGGCGCCACCAGGGCCATGGATGAACTCTATCTGACTTCCTGCGCCATGCGCCGCATGTTTGGCCGTACCATGCCCATGAAGCCGTCCCTTTTTATTGGCGAGGCGGATAAAAATGTTCTGAGAATCATAGGAAAACCTCCCTTCGGCTTTGAAGGCCGGGAGCTTACAGACCAGGGACCCGGGACCGGACCTATGGTCCGAAAGCCCGTCTCCTCCTCAGATGGCCGGTGGAAAGTAGGAGACCGGGTATTCCACGATGATCAGGGTTACGGCGCGGTAACCGAAATCCGGGAAAGTGATGAGGGGCCGGTAATCCGGGTCAAATTTGAAACCGGTAAAGATACCCACTTCCTCAGCCTCCGCCAAAGCTCAAGGTATACGAAGATAGGTAATGATGATTAACGAAACCCTGTTACGCCTCGTCCCGCCCATACTCCGTGCCCGGGACTTCCGCCTCTACACCCAGGATGGCCGCCGCCTGGTTGACCTCTGGCAGTACGGGGGCGCAGCAATACTGGGCCATACACCGGCGGGATTTCTCCGGACCTTGAAAAACACCGCCCAGCGCGGCCTTTTTGCCCCCCTCCCCAACCCCCAGGAAAAGCGCTTCATCAAAGCCCTCTCTCAATTGCTCCCCAGCCGCATCTTCCGGCTCTATACCGGCGAAGCATCCCTCCGCCGGGCCTTAGTTCAAGGCGGGTATCCCATCCCCGATAGCGTCCCTTTCCCGGACCCGGCCCTGTCCACGGTTACTCTCCCCAATTCGGGACCAGTTCTTTGGCGTCCCTTTCTGGACGAGGGTACCTTTTCCAAATGTCCAATCCTTATCCCGGTTCTACCCCTGCCCTGGCCCGGCGCTCCCCAAGTGTTGGCCCTGGAACCCACCATCGCCCCCGGCTTTCCCCCATCGGATCTCATCTCGCCCCTTTCCCTTACCGTAGCGACCCGAAGCCTTTGGGATCTCATCACCGTCATCCCGGAACGAAAAAAAATAAACTTCCCCCACATAAAAAAAACATTGAATCAAAGCAAATGGCAGGGTAATTCCATATACCTTCATTATGGGGAAGCCCAGGAAGAGCAGAACATCCTTCAACGATTTAAGACCTTCCTTGCCCATGACTTCCTTTTACCTCCAACCCCGCAGGACCCTCTGATTCTGCCGGGAATTTTATCCCCCGGGGAAGAAATCAAGCTGGCAAAACTGCTAGGTGATATTTCAGACCCTGGACAATTATCCTAAAATATTGTAAACCGGTTTTACTATCCCCGGTAAATCATACCTTGAATTTTAGTCCCCAACCGATGATACTGTATCCATGGATATTGGGGAGATACTCTATATATCGAGCCGCCTGTTTTTAGGGGCCTTGGCGGCTTTTCTTGCCATCATGCTGTGGTCAAAAACCAGGGATATGGCATGGATGCTCATGGTTATCGGCACCATAGCGGCCTATGCCGAAATTGTATATTCCATTCTCGGTCTGTTCGGCATAACCCAGGGGACAGTACCCCTGGTAGGCTCTATCCCCTTACCTTCCCTGATACTGTCCAATCTGCCAACCGGCTTCCTTATAGCCGCGTTTTTGGTTATGGTTATTCGCAAATTTCACCGTTAGTTTTTGGAGGGTGTGTGAAAGCGTTGATTCTTGGCATTGTTATTATTGCCGCGGCGGTTTGTGCGGTTCTTCCAGCGGGCCTTGGCTGGTGGGGGGATGTATTGGCCTTTCTCCGGGGCGCCTTGCCGGTACTTGCAGCCCTTATCGGCCTCATCGCGGTATTTATCGGTATTGCGGATATTAAAGACCGGGTGGAGGCAAAAAAAGAAGAAAAAGAAACCCCTACCTGATTCAGTATTCAAGGAAAAGTCCTCCCTTTTCCCCCTTCCTTTTTCGACTTCTGCGACTTTGCGGTAGGATTTTCTTCGGTTATTCCTAATTAGGGGCCTTGACATTTTTTCCCATTTTGTGCGATTATTTTATCTTACTCCGTATATTAATGAGAAGGTTGGGTATGAAGACGATATTTGTAAAGCCCGCTGATGTGGAGCGGAAGTGGTTTATAATCAACGCCGAGGGCAAGGTTCTCGGCAGGATTGCGGCTAAGGCAGCTTCCATTGTCAGGGGAAAAGAAAAGGCTGTGTATGCTCCCCACCAGGAAGTTGGGGATTTTGTGGTAGTGGTTAATGCTGAAAAGCTCACGGTGACCGGTAGAAAGGTCCAAAACAAGCTGTATCATCATCACACAGGCTATGTGGGGGGACTTAAGACCGTCACCTACGAAAAGCTGTCCGCCCGGCACCCGACATCCCCTCTGGAACTGGCGATTAAGGGTATGCTCCCCAAGGGCCCTCTGGGCCGGAAGCTGTGGAAAAACGTCAAGGTTTACGCAGGGACCGAGCACCCCCATGCGGCGCAGAACCCCCAGGCTATTGAGTTATAATGCGAAACTCCGTTTCGCTTCGATTAAACTGTACGGCGGATGCTGTACTAATTAGAGGTTATGCAGGTGATTAAGAATCTTGGTATCGGAACCGGACGACGGAAAACGTCGGTTGCCCGGGTATATGTCCGGGATGGGGATGGTAAAATTGTGGTCAACGGCAAAGAGCTGAACCAGTATTTTGCCCTCAGTGAGCACGCCATGGTGGTACGTCAACCCCTTATGGTGACCGCTAACGAAAATAAGTTTGACATTCTGATCAATGTCTACGGCGGCGGACCTAACGGTCAAGCCGGTGCATGCCGTCACGGGCTTTCCCGGGCGCTCTGCCAGATTGACCAGACTAACTATACCGCCCTGCGGAGCAACGGCTTCCTTACCCGGGATTCCCGGATGGTGGAACGCAAGAAGTACGGTCAAGCCGGCGCCCGCCGCCGCTTCCAGTTCTCCAAGCGTTAAGCTTAGATTTGGACCGCCTTCAATGGTGGTGGCATCATTAAAAACAACCGAAACAAAGGCCGGTCCGGTAATCCTCCGAATCGGCCTTTCGGATGGTTCTTTATTTTCCCTCAACTCGGTCTATCTTCTCCATCCTTTCCAGGGTGATGGTTATTTTTCCCCTAACAAAGAAATCAGCCCCGAAGAAGAAACGAGTCTCCGTTTTGCCGCAGACTGTTTCCGTGCCGAACGCGCCGCCCTACGCCTGGTAGCCCGTGCCGAGCAAACCCGGGCAGGCATTACCCGAAAGCTGGAACAGCGGGGTCACGGGTCCTCCCAGGTACGGGCCGCAGTCTCCTACCTTACGGACCTGGAAATCGTAGATGACCGCCGTTTTGCCGAACGCTGGATCCAATCCCGTTTATACCGCGGCGCCGACAGCCCCCTCCGCCTCGTCACCGCCCTCTGTCAAAGGGGCATAAGCCGGGAAATTGCCAAATCCGCCTGCAAAGCCATACTGGATTTTGAAAAAGAAACCAATCTCCTCCAAAAGTTCATATCCAAAAGGCACCCCCTCACAGCTAACTCGTTCCGTGAGGATCGCTTCCTCAAGGGACAACTTAAGCGGGAAGGCTTTTCCAACCAAGCCCTAGAGTGGTACTGGGAAGATCAGTAAAGCTCCCCCATCCTGCACCGGCGGGCGTGGGGAGGGGCACACTTGGCTTCATGTATGTGGAATTCCCTGCTGGAGGAGACCTACTGGGCTCCGCAAGCAGACTCTACACGCACATGAAGCCAAGTGTGCCCCTCCCCACGCCCGATTTTGCCGATAGCCCAGAAACCGGGGGTATTTCCCGCCCACTAGACGGAAAATCCCGCAAATGTTACCATATACTAGAAATTAAACCCTAAGGAATATATGACCACCGACGACGCCCACCCTTTCTCTTCATTTGGTTTATCCGATGACATTTTAGAGGCCCTGACCCGCAAGGGATTCACCGCCCCCAGTTCTATACAGAGCATAGCCCTACCCCGCCTCCTGGCGGATCAGGGACACCTGATCGTTAAAGCACGGACCGGGACCGGCAAAACAGCCGCTTTCGGCATACCCCTGGTGGAACGGCTGCGGCAGAGCGGCCACGCACCCCGGGCGCTGATACTCACCCCGACCCGGGAACTTGCCCTCCAGGTTGCCAAGGAAATCGCCTCCCTGGCATCATCCTCCATACCCCGGATCACCGCGGTGTACGGCGGGGCTTCAATCAGAACCCAGATTCTGGACCTCAAACGGGGGACCGAGATTGTGGTGGGTACACCGGGACGTGTTATGGACCTCATGGATCGGAAGGTCCTGGACCTTTCCGCTGTTGACTGGTTCATCCTGGACGAAGCGGACGAAATGCTGGACATGGGCTTTCTTGAGGATGTGGAACATATCCTCAAATCGGTAAAGAGCGATCGCCGGGTGGCCCTTTTTTCCGCCACCATGCCCGACCCTATCCTGAAAATAGTCCGGGAACATATAGGCGCAGTGGATATCCTGGAGGATACCACCCCGGATGACGAAAAGCCCCTGGTAGACCAGTACTATCTGGTGCTTAAGAAAGAGGATCGCCTGGAAGCCCTGCGGCGTCTTATCGACAGCGCGGAAAGTTTTTACGGATTGATATTCTGCGCCACCAAGGCCGGAGCGGATGAACTATCCCGGCGGCTCACCGAGGGAGGCTATTCCGCGGAGGCTATCCACGGCGACCTTACCCAGGAAGCCCGGGAACGGACCCTGCGGCGTTTCCGCGCCCGGTACGGATCTGCGAGCGGGGAAGTCTCCGCCCTGGTAGCCACCGATGTGGCCGCCCGGGGTCTCGACATAGAGCGGCTTACCCATGTGATTAACTGGGACCTCCCCAATGACCGGGAAACCTATGTCCACCGTATTGGCCGCACCGGCCGGGCGGGCAGGCGGGGGACGGCCATCAGCATGGCCCTGCCGTCGGAGCGGGGCCGCATCAGCCACCTTTCACACAATATTGAACGGACCCTGGGCAGTAAGATTAACTGGATGAAAGCCCCGGCGGTTTCGTCGGTAACCAAGGCCCTGGAAAACCGCATCCTGGGCGCCATCCTGGGGACCCTCCCGGACAGTGATACTGTTCCGGAGATCAGCAATACTATTCCGGCGGCAAATGATATCTTGGCAGCCGATCCCGGCAGCCTCGGTTCCGGAGAAGGGCAGCCGGTCCAGGCTGAAACACCGGCAGGGTCGGCGCTGCCCCAAACCCGGCTGGGACGGAAACTGGTAAAAAAGCTGGGCGCGGAAACTGCGGTAGAAGCCCTAATCGCCATGGCCTTTGGGGAAAAGCTGGACCCCTCCCGCTACGGTACTATTACTGAACTCACCGAAGTCCCCCAGCGGGAACTGGATGTAAAACAACGGATGGGCAAAGGCAAACGATTCGCCCCGGCTGCGTATCCGGAGGGGAACACCGAAAGGTCCCACTTGCACGGGGGAGGGCCCAGGCGGAATATGCCCGGACCGGCCGCCATACGGGGCAAACACGGGGCTGTAAGACACGGAGGCGAGGACGGCGGTGAAAGCCCCATGCAAGGAACAGGAGCACGGGTATATGTGGGCTTGGGACGCCGCCATGGCGCCACCGCCCGTGACGTAGCAGGACTGTTGATGCGCGCCGGCGGCGTACCGGGCCGGCTGGTGGACTCCATCGAAGTAAAGGATTACTGTGCCTTTGCTACCCTTCCGGAAGACGCCGCCCGGCGGGCCTGCGCCTTTTCCCAAAACACCCCGAACGACCCGACTATAAAGCCCGCATCCCCCGGTACCTATGCCGAAGCTTCCCATGGAGGTTCCGGCGCTCCCCACCGCGGACGGCGGTAAAAACAGTAAAACTGCTTACCGAATAAAGTTCGTCCGCATGGCATCTTCCTCTTGAGCGGTAATTTCGGCGGTTCCTTCTTTTGCGATGGCCTTGAGCATCCATGCCATATTCTTTCCCAGGGTACGCATGATCTGCATACCCTCCTTATCCTGCCGTACTTCCTCGGGGGTAAAACCATGGGTGGTGTTCCAGTATTGGGAAGAAACCACGGGCATTCGGGAAATGGTAAAATATTTATTGAGCCGATCAAAAGCGGCAGTCCCCCCGCCCCGGCGGCAGTTTACCACCGCAGCGGCGGGCTTAAAAGCAAAGAGCTGGGATTTCCTGAAAAACAGCCGGTCCAGAAAGGCGCAGAGGGCGCCATTTGGTCCCGCATAATAAACCGGCGAACCAACAACCACCCCATCCGATTTGATTAGTTTTTCTACGCAGGCATTTACCCCATCATCGTTGTAAATACACCGGGTTGTTTTTGCGCAGCCTCCGCAGCCGGTACAGCCGCGGATAGGTCCATCACCGATATGAAAAAATTCCGTCTCAATACCGGCGGCTTCAATCTGCCCCGCCACCTCCGCAAGGATGGTATAAGTACAACCCTTAACATGGGGGCTTCCGTTGATTAAAAGTACACGCATAACGCCTCCTGACATATCATAGGGCTTTAATAATCGCCTCCGCAGCCGCACGGCCGTCGGAGATGGCCCGGACTACCAGGCTGGCGCCGTTTCGGGAATCCCCGGCGGCCCAGACTTTGGGGTTGGATGTGTGGAACGTGCCCGTGGTACGGATATTACCGCGCTCGTCGAGTTCCAGGCCGAAGTCGGCCACGGCGCCGTTCTGGACCACGTGGGTAAAGCCCATGGCCAGCAGCACTAAATCTGCGCCGATATCGAAATCTGAACCGCTTACTTCGGACATTGTAAAGCGGCCGTCCTTTTCGGCCCAGTCTACCCGGCAGGCCCGGATGGCGCTCACCTTGCCGTTATTCCCTGTGAAAGACTTGGTGTTAACGGACCAGAGCCGCTCACCACCTTCCAGATGGGAACTTGAGGTCTTGAGGACCTTGGGCCACAGCGGCCAGGGTTCGGCGTCGGGGCGGTGTTCCGGAGGCTTGGGAAGCACCTCAATCTGGGTAACCGCTAAGGCCCCCTGACGGTTAGCCGTACCCACGCAGTCAGAGCCGGTGTCGCCGCCCCCTATAACCACCACCCGTTTTCCGTAGGCGGTGATGGGTTCAAGCCCCGTAACTTCGCCGCCCAGGACACGGTTCTGAAGGGAGAGGAAATCCAGGGCCTGGACTATGCCGAAATTTTCCCGGCCCGGAAGTTTTACATCCCGGGGCTCCCGTGCGCCTATGGTAAGGAGCACCAGATCGTAGGAAGATTCCAGTTCCTTAGCGGAAATGACCTTGCCCCCCTCTGCTCCGCCGGCGTCCTTTGCGCCGAATCCGTAGCGGGCGGAACCGATCCGGGCGCCGGTTTTGAACTCGACCCCCTCGGCTTCCATGATCCTGACACGCCGGTCAATAAAACTCTTATCCAGTTTGAAGTCCGGGATGCCGTAACGGAGATAGCCCCCCAGTTTTTGTGCGCCCTCGTAAACAGTAACGCTGAAGCCCGCCCGGTTAAGATAATAGGCGGCGGAAAGTCCCGCGGGACCGGCGCCGACCACGGCTACCTTCTTGCCGTTACGCACCCGGGGGATACGCGGCGCCACCAGACCCAGTTCGTAGGCCTTTTCGATGACGGCAAGTTCGTTCTGTCTGATGGTTACGGGCTCGTCGTTGGCGCCCAGGACGCAGGAAGCTTCGCAGAGGGCGGGACAAACCCGGCCGGTAAATTCCGGAAAGGGGTTCATGGATTCCAGGGCCGCCCAGGCGCCGGTCCAGTCGCCCCGGTAGAGGCGGTCCTGCCATTCAGGCATCACGTTGGAGACCGGGCAGGCCCAATGGCAGAATGGTACTCCACAGTCCATACACCGGGCAGCCTGTAAGCGGCGTTCGTCGTCGGAAAGCAGTATTTCTACTTCACTGTAGTCGTTCACCCGCTCTTCCACGGGCCGGTAAGCGGAAACCTTACGTTTTATCTTTAAAAATCCCTTTGGATCACCCATATATTCCTCTCTTATCGTTTTTTATACACGGTCCGCAATTTCTTCCCGTTCCCGGATGTCATAGAGTTTCCGGTCCAGTTCCGCCAGCTTCATCTTCTGGAGGGCCATCTTATATTCCACCGGGAGTACTTTTACAAACTTAGGTTTATATTCCCCCCAATTATCAAAAATATTTTTAGCGTAGGACGAACCGGTCCAGTAGATATGCTGTTCAATTTGCTGTCTGACAAACTGTTCGTCCTCTTCGTTGTCCAGGCCGGACAGCTCCACCATACCTTTGTTGAGGAAGTACTCGAAGTCGCCCTTCTTGTCCAGTACGTAGGCGATACCACCGGACATACCGGCGGCAAAGTTTCTGCCCACGGTTCCCAGAACAATAATTCTGCCGCCGGTCATGTACTCCGCAGCATGGTCCCCGGCGCCTTCAATCACCGCGGTGGCCCCGGAGTTCCGTACGCAGAAACGTTCCCCCGCAACCCCGGCGGCGTAGAATTCCCCGGAGGTAGCGCCGTAGAGCAGGGTGTTACCCACAATGATATTCTCGCCGGTCTCAAAGCCGGAACCCTTGGGAGGCGCTACCACGATACGGCCCCCGGAAAGGCCCTTGCCCAGGTAGTCGTTGGCGTCCCCGGCCAGGCGGAAGGTGATTCCCCTGGCGAGGAAGGCGCCGAAACTCTGACCTGCGGAGCCCGTAAAGTCGATGGTAATAAAGTTTTCCGGAAGCCCCTGGCCGCCGAAACGTTTGGAAACCTCATAGGAAAGCATGGCCCCCACCGCCCGGTCGGTATTACGTACCGGCAGGGATAGTGCTATGGGGATCTTTCCATCCAGGGCGGAGGCACACTTTTCGATAAGCTCCCGGTCCAGGACCGCAGCAATCTTGTGGACCTGATCCTCAACGCAGCTGCGCGCCTGACCGCCGGGTATGTATGCGGGACCTTCGGGTTTGTAGAGTATGGCCGAAAGATCGACCCCGGCGGATTTCGCCTTACCGCTCTTCCGTTCCACCAGCAGATCCGACCGGCCCACCAGTTCATCAAACTTTCTGATGCCCAGGGAGGCCATGATTTCCCGAACTTCCTCGGCAATAAAGCGGAAGAAGTTGATCAGGTACTCGCTTTTGCCGGTAAAGCGTTTCCGCAGTTCCGGGTCCTGGGTGGCTACCCCCATGGGGCAGGTATTCTCGTGGCACTTCCGCATCATCACACAGCCCATGTTGATCAGGGTGGATGTACCGAAACCGAATTCTTCGGCCCCCAGCATTCCTGCGATCACCACATCCCGGCCGGTTTTAAGCTGGCCGTCGGTTTGCAGCCGCACCCGGCCCCGGAGGCCGTTCTTTACCAGAACCTGGTTCGTCTCCGAAAGACCCAGTTCCCAGGGAAGCCCCGCGTGGCGGATGCTGCTCTGGGGACTCGCTCCGGTACCGCCGTCGTAGCCGGAGATGAGGATGTTGTCCGCGTGGGCCTTGGCAACCCCGGCGGCAACGGTACCCACCCCGCTCTCGGATACCAGCTTGACGCTGATCCGGGCCTGGGGGTTGGCATTTTTAAGATCGAAGATAAGTTCAGCCAAATCTTCTATAGAATAGATATCGTGATGGGGGGGAGGACTGATCAGGGTAACGCCGGCGGTGGAGTGCCGGACCTTGGCGATCATGGCGTCCACCTTATGCCCCGGAAGCTGGCCGCCCTCGCCGGGCTTAGCGCCCTGGGCAATCTTAATCTGAAGCTCCTGGGCGTTGGCCAGATACTCGCTGGTAACCCCGAACCGGGCGGAGGCTACCTGCTTGATGGCGCTCCGCAGCCAAGAACCGTCGCTCTTAACCGCAAAACGTTCCGGGCTTTCACCGCCCTCACCGGAATTGGAACGGCCGTGGATGGAGTTCATCGCCTTGGCTACGGTTTCGTGGGCTTCCTTGGAGATGGAGCCAAAGGACATGGCCCCGGTGGTGAAACGCTTCATGATCTCTTCCACGGACTCCACCTCGTCAAGGGGAATCGCCGAACCGGGGGCAAAGTCCAGGAGACCCCGAATAACATGGGGCGCCTGGTTTAACTTATTAACCAGGGTGGAAAATTCTTTAAATTTTTTATAGTTCCCGGTACGGGTAGCCCATTGGAGGAGGTAGATAGTTTCGGGGTTCCAGGCGTGCCGTTCCCCAAACTTCCGCCACCGGTACTGGCCGTCTCCGGCGAGGAGGTAATCCGCCCCTTTGGGTTCACCCCCGGTTTTGTCCAGGAATTCCCGGGCAACCCGGTAGTGGTCCAGAACTTCCGCTTCCAGTTCCGCAAAGCCCGCTCCGCCGATACGGCTGGGGGTACCCCGGAAACATTTGTCTATCACCGCTTTGCCAAGCCCTATGGCCTCGAAGATCTGAGCGCCCCGGTAGGACCGGAGGGTACTGGTCCCCATCTTGGACATAACCTTGAGCATGGCCTTGTTGAGGCCCTTGATATAATGCTTCTTCGCCTCGGGGAAACTCCCGGTACGGTTCCCGTCGGGGCCGGCGCAAAGGGCGGCAAGGGCAGCCAATGCGCCGTAGGGAACCACCAGATCCACGCCGTAACCGAAAAGCAGGGCGAAGTGCATGGGTTCCCGGGGTTCCGCGGATTCCAGGATAATCGACAGGTTCATCCGCAGGCCCCTTTCGATAAGGCCGTGGTGTACCGCCCCGGTTGCAAGCAGGGCCGGTATGGAACAACGCAGACCGGAGCTCAGACTTGCCCGGTCGGAGAGGATCAGCAGGGTAACGCCGTCCTTGACCGCCGCAACCGCCTGGGCGATAAGGGTTTCCAGGGCCGCTTCCAGGGCGCCGGGAACTCCGTCCTTCACTTCAAAGGTAGCGTCCAGGGTGTGGGACTTAAAATCACCGCCGGTTTTTTTCAGGGTTTCCAGATCCGCAGGGGTCATGATGGGGTTGAGCACCTTGATCCGCCGGCAGTGGGCTTCGGTTTCGTCCAACAGGTTTTTCTGGGGGCCGATAAAACTGGTCAAGGTCATCACCAGGTCTTCCCGGATAGAGTCTATGGGTGGGTTTGTTACCTGGGCAAAAATCTGCTTGAAATAAGAATAGACCCGCTGGCTCCGGTCGGAGAAAACCGCGATGGGAGTATCGGTTCCCATGGAACTGGTAGGCTCCTGGCTGGTTTCCGCCATAACCAAAAGCAGCTTTTCCCGGTCTTCCCGGGAATAACCAAAGGATTTTTCCAGGTAGAGGAGCTTGCCGTCGGTGTCTATCTGGGGGTCCGAAAAGGCTTCCGCCGTGCCGCCTTCCCCCAGTTCCTGCTTTAGGGTGATAAGCTGTTTGGCCACCCAGTCGGCGTAGGGTTTAGCCTGGAAAACCTGGCGCTTTACCTCGTTATCGGGGATGATCCGGCCTTCGGACATATCCACCAGGAGGAGTTTCCCCGGGCGGAGCCGGCCCTTGTAGACCACTTCTTCGGGTTTAAAGTCCTGAACCCCGGTTTCGGAGGCCATGACGATGAGATCATCCCTGGTGATGGTATAACGGGAGGGGCGGAGACCGTTACGATCAAGGGTGCCCCCCACAAAGCGGCCGTCGCAGAAAACCATGGAGGCAGGGCCGTCCCAGGGTTCCATGATGCTGGCGTGGTATTCGTAAAAAGCCTTTAAATCCTGGGGTATGGGGTTTTTGTCGTTCCAGGATTCGGGGATGAGCATCATCAGGGCATGGGGGAGGCTGCGGCCGGACATGACCAGCAATTCCAGGGTATTATCAAAGCTGGCGGAGTCGCTCCGGTCCGGCTCTATCACCGGGAGTATGTCCTTCAGAGCCTCGCCGAAGCGGGGATGGGAGAACAGAGCTTCCCGGGCGGCCATCCAGAAACGGTTCCCCCGGACGGTGTTGATTTCGCCGTTGTGGGAAACAATGCGGAAGGGCTGGGCCAGGGTCCAGTTGGGGAAGGTGTTGGTGGAGAACCGGGAATGGATCAGTGCCACCGCGGTCTTTATCCGCTCATCCTTGAGTTCCGGATAGTAATCCTTGAGCTGGGCGGACATGAGCATACCCTTATAGACAATGGTTCGGGAGGAAAGGGAGGGTATATAGCCCCTGGTCCCGGCGTTTTCCAGGGATGCGTCAAGGCGGATACGTTTTTCCAGCTTCTTTCTGAAGATATAGAGGGCTAATTCCAGGTCCGGAACCCCGCCCAGAAAGATCTGCCGTATGACGGGCTCCGCAGCCCGGGCGATAGCGCCGACAGCCTCGCTATTGGTGGGCACATCCCGCCAGCCCAGGACCTTTAAACCCAAGCCCAGAGCGGTTTCTTCAATATGCTTAACGATTGTGGAGCTGTTTGTTTCCGCTTTTTTATCATTCGCCGGACCGGGAAGAAACACCATGCCCGTTCCGTAGCTTCCCGCAGGGGGAAGATTGGGGATAAACCCTTTGTAAAAATCATGGGGTATCTGTAAAAGCACCCCGGAACCGTCGCCGGTCTTGTTATCGGCGCTTTCGGCGCCCCGGTGTTCCATCCGTTCCAGGACCTCAAGACCCCGTTTTAAAATATCATGGGAAACGCGACCCTTAATATCCGCTACAAAACCTATACCGCAGGCATCATGCTCGTCTTCTTTCCGATACAAACCCTTGGGACACTGGTCAGCCCCTTCCTCATGTTCGCCCATGATGGCTCCTTAAAAAAAACAATTCCCATGAATATACAAAAAAAAGGGCTTTTATGCAATATACGATACAAAGCCTAAAAAAGACCGCCGCCGAAAAGGAGGAAAACGGCGGCGGCGAAAAAAAATATATGGAGGAGTTCTAATAATAAAAGGCACAAATGGAGATAAAGTTACAAAAAACAAAAAAATATCTTCAAAAGTGTTTACCGGGATTTAACCTCTTTTGTTCGATGTTTATTGCCGAAAGCCTCGGGTGTTGATATCGAAAAAAATCCAACCCATCCTGAACATATACAAACAGTCTGGGGCGCAGGCTATCGCTTATTGGCATAACCATCAGAGCATGTCCTTGAAGCCCCGCCCTCTTTTGCGTACTATAGGGGTATGGCGAAGATTAGAACTCCGGTATGGCCAGAATTGTCATCAGAAGACGCTAAGGCGCCGGGCGCTAAAGCGCCGTTGAGTCACGGTATTGCGGCATATCAGAACACTCTGAAACCGAAGGAAACTGTGCCGGAACCCCCTCCGCGCCGTCCTCCGGTAATTCCTGAAGACGGGTTTGTAAAAACCGGAGAGGCTCCGGAGACCACCGGGCTCCCAAAAAACGATGAAAACCCCTTCTTAAAACTACCCAAGGTCCTTCCCCGCCAAGCGGAAGCGGGTGAAGAGGACTCTAAACTCCGGCGGGTGGCTAAGTTCCTCATCCTTATCGGGGGAAATGAGGCGGCGGGCATCCTTTCCAAGCTTGATGTTGAGCAGGTAGAGGCCATTTCCCGGGAAATCGCCACTATCCGTGGAATCTCCAAAGAGGAGGCCTCGGAGGTCCTTGAGGAATTCCGCACCCTCCTGTCTTCCACCTATGGTCTTTTAGGCGCCTCCTCAGGCGGTATAGAAGCCGCCCGGCGTCTCCTCTACGCCGCCTTTGGACCGGAAAAGGGGAGTGACTTCCTCATCAGGGCTCTGCCGGAAACCAAGGAAAATCCCCTCAGCTTTTTAGAGGATTTTACCGGTGAGCAGATAGCCCTGCTCTTAAAGGAAGAGTTCCCCGCAGCGGCGGCGCTGATCCTCTCCCGGCTGCCTTCAAAATTATCCGCAGCGGTCCTGGTTAATATCGAACCGGGCCGTAAGATGGAGATTGTCAAACGCATAGCCCATCAGGGTCAGACCGCTCCGGAGGTCCTGGAACAGGTGGCAGCAGCGCTGCGGGAAAAAGCCCGTCGTCTGGGCAGTAGTACAGCTGCGAATAATCAGATCAATGTTGATGGCCGGAACGCCCTGGCGGCGATCCTGAAACAATCGGATTATTCCTTTGGGGATCGTATACTCCGGGAGCTTGATGAGGATGATCCCGAATTAAGCCAGGAACTCAAGGAACGGCTCCATACCCTGGCGGATGTGATCAAAGCCGAGGATCGGCCTCTCCAGGAAAAATTCAGATCCATGACGAATCAGGATATCGCACTGCTCCTTAAAGGGAAGGATGATGAATTTACCGAAAAGATCCTTTCAAATGTTTCCGCTCAGCGGCGTACCGAGATACGGGAGGAGATCCAAATTATGGGACCGGTCCCCCGGCGGGATGTGGACGAAGCGGTCAAAGCCTTCCTCACCTGGTTCAGACAGTGTCGTGAGGAAGGACGAATTTTACTAATCGATGATAAGGATGTGATCCTATGATATTAGACAGTGGTTTTGAAATACTGGAAACGGTTGATCTTGCGGAATTGGAAGCCAAGGGCATATGGGCCCGGCACGTAAAAAGCGGCGCCGAAGTTTTTCATATCCTCAACAATGATAAGGAAAATCTTTTCGGTTTTGCCTTTGCTACAGCGCCGGAGGATTCCACCGGGGTCGCCCATATCCTGGAACATTCGGTGCTCTGCGGTTCCGAGCATTACCCCCTGAAGGATGCCTTCCTGGTTCTTGCCCAGGGAAGCCTCCAGACTTTCCTCAACGCCTGGACCTTTCCGGACAAAACGGTCTACCCCGCAAGTTCCGTAAACGAGCAGGACTACTTCAACCTCATGGCGGTCTACGGGGATGCGGTGTTCCGGCCCCTCATTTCGGAATGGACCTTCATGCAGGAAGGACACCGCTTAGCTTTTTTGCCGCCGGAAAAAAACACTAACCCTGATCTTTCCGTAGGAAAGCTGCAAATAACCGGGGTGGTTTACAACGAAATGAAGGGCGCCTATTCGTCTCCGGACGAATACGCCGGGCGCTGGTCCGTCCGGGCGGTACTGCCGGATACACCCTACGCCTTTGATTCCGGCGGTGACCCGGAAAAAATACCGGATCTGACCTGGGAGGGGTTACGGGACTTCCATCGGCGGAAGTACTCACCCGCAAACTGCCGTATCTTTCTGGCGGGGAACATTCCCACAGAAAAGCAGCTTAGTTTTCTTAACAAACAATTCTTCGACTCCCTGCCGGTGGGAAAGGCGACGGCCCCTATTCCCAAGGCCGCACGGTGGACCACCCCACAAAGTATCTCTATCCCCTGTCCGGCGGGGGGGGAACAGAAATCAACCGTGGTCCTCAGCTGGCTCTGCGGAGACACCACCGATGCGAATGAAACTATCGCCCTGGGGGCGCTGACAGAAATATTGCTTGGCCACGACGGGTCCCCCCTGACCCGGCTGCTCATCGAATCCGGCCTGGGGGAGGACCTCGCCCCGGCAACGGGCTTGGAAAATGAATCACGGGAAACCCTCTTTACCGCCGGGCTGCGGGGGGTGGATCGGCAAAATGGGAACAGGGGCATCAGCGAAAAAGTAGAAAAACTAATCATGGACGAATTACGGCGTCTGGCATCGGAAGGAATCCCTAAGGAAGAAATTGAGGCGGCGCTGCTGTCCATGGAATTCGCCAACCGGGAGATACGCCGATCCGGCGGACCCTACTCCCTGGTGTGGATGCGCCGCTCCCTCCGGTCCTGGCTCCACGGAGGCCGCCCCTGGGACAGTCTGCTCTTTGTTCCGGCTTTTACGGAACTAAGGCGCCGCCTTGCCGAAAATGGCCGGTACTTTGAAAAACTTATCGAAATCTATTTGCTGAATAACCCCCACCGGGCTCTGATTTCAGTTGACCCCGAAGAGGGGTTTCAGGAAAAGAAGGATGCCATTCTGGCAGAGGCGCTGATAAAGAAAGAGGCGGCCCTTTCAGAAACCGGGCGGCTGGACATACTGGAAAAAGCCGCCGCCCTGGAAAAACTTCAAAGCGAGGGGGAGAGCCCTGAGGCTTTAGCGACCATCCCCCACCTTGCCCGGAAAGACCTGGTTCCAGAAATCGAAACAATCCCCCGGGATATCCTGGATGCAAAGGGCATACCGGTGTTGACCCATGAACTTTTTACAAACGGTATCACCTACCTGGATCTTGCCTTCCCCTTGGACATCATGGAACCCGCCGACTACCCCTGGTTCCCCCTCTTCTCTCGCTGCGTAGTATCACTGGGGCTGCCGGGGATGGATTACGGCGCGGTCTCCAGCCTTCTGGCCCGTACCACCGGCGCCTTCTACGCCACTCTCCAGACCGGTTCCTGCCTGCCTGGCTTCCCCCGGACTGCGGCCATTCCCACGGGAACTCTGGATTTGCGCGGCCGGGACTGGCTTTGCTTCCGGCTCAAGGCGCTGGACGAAAGGATACCCGATTCCCTGAATCTGGCCCGGCGCATCATTACTGAGGCGGATTTTTCCGATCAGCGGCGTATCCGGGATCTGGTCCTGGAAATGAAAAACGATACCGATTCAAGCCTGGCCCCCTCGGGGCACAGCTACGCCATGGGCCGCTCGAGCCGCCTCTTCTCCCGCTCCCATGCGGTGGAAGAAATCTGGAACGGCATTTCCCAGCTTGAGACGGTTCATAAAATCGCCGACACGGATACTGCGGAAATCTGCAAAGTCCTCAGCCGCATACGGGACACCCTGGTAAGCCGGGGGGGACTGCTGGTAAACATCACCGGAAACGCCGGAGCCATACAGGGCGCAGTGAAGGGTGCGGCGGAAGCTTTCAGCAGCTTCGGCGCACCCCGGCCCAGGAACACCGTTACTGCGGAAGGGACGCCCTTCTTCGATCAGCTCAAAAATGGCGCCGATACCCCAAGGGCGGAAGTCCTGTCCTCCCCTTCCCTTCAGGTGGGTTTTGCTGCAGTAACTCTACCGGGCACTTTCCTGAACAGCCCCAGGCCGGGCATAGAATCGGTGCTGGCCCACCAGCTTTCCACGGGCGCACTCTGGGAAGAGATACGCATGAAAGGGGGCGCTTATGGCGCCTTTGCCCACCCTGATCTGGCGGAGGGAACCTTTTCCCTTTCCACCTACCGTGATCCGGGCCCCCTCCGTTCCCTGGAAGCCTTTCCGCTCATCCTTGAAGCGGCGGCTCTGGACACGCCGGACGAGGAGACCATGACCAAGGCGGTGATAGGCAGCTTTGCCAAGGAAACCCGGCCCCGGACCGGCGCCGAAAAGGGGCTTTCAGATTTCTTCCGTTTCCTCTACGGCATTGAAGACTCCCACAGGGCAAACAAATTGCAATCCATGGTTTCAATCACCGCAGAGGAGCTTTGCGCCGCAGCGAAACGGCTTGCCGCTGCCGCCGGTGAACAAGGCCGGAGCATACCCACGGTGATCGCCGGGACCGCAGAAGCGGAAAAGGCGGCGGCTAAACTGGGGGTGGAGATACGGAAGCTTCCGGTGTAATAATGATGAATTAGGAAGGAGAAGTGAGAAATGGGGAATAGGGAAAAACCTGCGGTAAGCGGGGAGCCGGTAGTATTACTGCACGGGTTTGACGGGGATGCACTGATGGCTGTGGTCAGGGCGGTGAAAAGCGTTGCCGGTGAAGCGGGGATTGATCCCGGAAGCATCGCCTTTACCACCACCACCCCGACGAATCTGGAGTGGAAGATAAAGGCCCTGATCCGGGAAGTACGGAAGGAGCATGAGTATATGTCTAAAACAAATACCCCACCCCAATAATTACGCTGTGGGTAACATCCTTCAACGGCACATTTCTTCCGAAAAAATCACCCCGGTAGTAATTAAACTGATATGCGGTTTTTAAAAACAAACCGGGCACATAGCTTGTGGTAACCTTAATGCCTCCCTGAAAAGAAAGACCCGTAGATATATCCGATATACCAAACTTTTCTTCCTTCAACCCGGAGTAAGAATACTCGTAATCTTTTTCATGCCAGGATAATCCAAATCCGACATTTCCAAATGGCATAAGCGCAACCTTGTTGATCCGTATTGCCCCGGTATATCCAAACTTTCCTTCCGCAATACCGAAATCGCTGCCCTGAAAAAACAAGTGGACGCCATAGGTAAATACATCGCCAAACTCCATTGAAACATCCAGGGCGCTTCCCCGTGGGTCGCTTTCGCCTAAACCAAGATAAGCATAGCCCGCCGAAAGGGCAAAGGTATAATCAGTACGGAGATTCTTTTCCGTCTTTCTTTCCTTAATTTTTTTATCCATCGCCGCACTGTTTCCGGTTACGGACCCCGATGATTTCAACCGCCACATCCCGTACTCGCTCACCCAAATGGTATTAACTTCCCTGTTGTTGGGAAAAACGATAGGTACGGTCCATGTCCCATCCGCATTACCCGTTATAGTTCCTACGGAAGGATGCATTGCTCCGGTATTATTAATCTTCCTGAATTCCGATTCAATAAGCCAGCCCACAGAATAATCAATGGCGGTAAACACAGACTGATTAAAAATAGTATTCTGGATACCGTAGTTTGCACTGTCTTCAACTTCTGAAATTGCGAATTCCGCGTTACTTGCCACACATTCATTGGAAAGATACCGGGCAATGTGGGGATAAACCGCCTTGTTTGCGGATAATCCCTCAACAAATTCCCTAACCTTTTCTTCCAGTTTCCTGCGCTGCTCACCTGAATCCTTATCTTTAAGAGAAAGGGAGATAAAATCCAGCGCCGTATTAATAGGAATGGCGTAATTCGCCGCCTGACGGTTTACCCCGCTGGCGGTATTGATACCCACAACCGAGTATGCAATGGACTGACCCTCTTCCATAACAAGCAGAGGCCCGCCGGAATTCCCCGCGTCAACCTGGGCCGTATGCTGTACCCATGGACCATATTCCCTATTGTCTTCTTCTGTGGGGGGTATCACAACCCGGGCATTTGAAACAATACCGCGTCCGAACTGCCAGACAGGATTAGCGCCTAACCCGGGAAACCCCGCAGAATATACGTCCTCCCCCTCTTCCACCAGCCTTGAAGCAAGGGGCAAACCGGTCTTAAAGGGCCGTTCTCCCGGAGGAAACGCCAGTAATGCAATGTCGGTATTTTCATCGGCGGCAATAACATTCAATCCCGTAAACGATATTTTTGTACCGTCCTGTTTTTCAAATTCAATCGAAATGGTATACGCCTTGGTAATAACATGATAGTTCGTCAGGATATAATTATTCCCGGCCGAGTCAACATAAACAAAACCGGAACCAAAGCCGCCCTTAAGGAAGGCCTCTATGTTGCTTACCACCTCGGTTCTGCCGCGCTTCTTTGCCAAGTCTTTAAGCTTATTCATAAAACCAACCACATCAGGATGGTAAGACTGATGAATAACGCCGACATAATCGCGGAGCACCCCCGCACCGGTTTGGGCAAACAAAAAAACAGGAAAAAACAAAAGACAGAAACAGAATATAATTTTTTTAAACATTCAGCCTCGGTTCTCCTTATAATCTGTTTTTAGGAGTTACATCTTTAATCTTAAGGTCCGTAATTGTAAAAAAGATAAGCCAGATACTGGACTCATAGATCCTATAACTGTGACCGGGAAGAAATTCCTGCTCAAGGGTTACCGTAGTATTGGTGCTCTTTGTTGCCACATTGACGGAACTGGAACCCGTATAATATCTGAGGATAAAGGAATGTTTACCGGGGGGTAAGGAAATAGTTGTTTTATTTGCCGTAATTGTCGGTACCCATTCAACCGGCATATTATCGTATATAATTACCGCAAGGTTATTCCGAATTTCCAACGGACACAGGGATTCTTCCGGAATTGTTTCGTCTAAAATTCCCAAAGCCGTGGTACCGACGCATCCTGAAAAAACCAATACGCCAAGTAAACCCGTAATGATTAATATCCTTTTCATTTTATAAATCCTCCTTATGAAACCTATGTCTATTGTAAGATCACTATATAGTTAATTTGTCATCTGAAAACAGGCTGCGTTTTAAAAGGCACAAAATCATAATCGGTACTGTCCGATCCGCTGTATATTTTTACACCCCATTGCATATTCTGCGCTATACCGGTAATGCTATATTCTTTTCCGGATTCAAAGTTATAGGCAAACTCCATACCATGCACAAGAACCATAATTCCCGCATAGCTGATATTCACATCGGCAACAAAGGCCGCCTCTCCCTGGGGTATTTTGACGTTGTCCCATTTTCTGACGGGGATTCCGTTATAACCGGAAGGGTCTATTCTGTTAAAATGGATTGTCGCCAGTTGGTCCTCAGGAATTGTATCGTCCCATACTGTGGTTGATGCACAGGAACTTAAGAAAATAAAGACCGGGAAGCAAACAAAACATACAAACGTTTTTTTAAGCATATATTACTCCTTTTTGACATTTATTTAGTAATCCTCTGCAAGAGACGGACCTTCCTATGAATCAGATCCTGTAAAACCGTTCTTAAGCAAAAATACTTATTATTGTAGGGGGGGGGGGGGGGGGGGGGTAATTTTTTTTAAAAAAAAAAATTTGCCCGAAATTTTACCCAACCTCCCCCTTCGGGAAATTT
>NZ_JAJQRB010000060.1:0-58744 GCF_046533075.1 Treponema primitia
TTCAGGGGATAATATTGCCCACAACTCCCCAATAAAATCCGGGGGGGGGGGGGGGGGGGGGGGGGGTACCGCCGGAATAAAGGCGAACACCGGTTTTATTACCTTTACCATACTGTTGCTGCTCTCGGTGGTAATGTGTCTGCAAATGAGCATCATGGGCGGACTTATCGCCGCGCTTATTCCCCTGCTGGTCCCGGCGCCTGAGTATACCGTTTCGCCCGAAAACTATTTCAAACTTGGACTTCTGATAAATAATGTGCCCCCTCTCGCGGTGGAGATAATGGCCCGCTTCCCTATAAATATTTTTGATCGCCTGCTGTCTGTATTCGGTGGATACGGCCTTGCCCTGCTTATACGGAAATTAAAATATGTGTAAAGCGGAAAAGCCTACCCTGGTTTTAATCGACGATCACCGGATGATCCGCAAGGGGTTTAGGGCCTACCTTACCGAAACAAACCGTTTTGATGTGGTGGGGGAAGCCGGATCACCCAAAGAAGTCTATGCCCTGTTTGAAACGCTTCCCTGTCCGCCCGCGCTTGTTCTTCTTGACATAGAACTGGGGGAAAGCAACGGTCTGGAACTTATCCCCTGGATCGAAGAACACTATACCCAACATAAGTCCGTGCCGCAGGGAACTTCGACGGATGTCCCGGCGGTACTGGTATACTCAATTTTTGAAGACCCCTTTCGGGTACAGTCGGCCCTGCGTATGGGCGCCCGGGGCTATATCTCAAAATCGGCGGATGAAGGCGAAATTGAGGCGGCTCTGGACGCTGTTCTGGCGGGAGAGTCCTATGTGGATAAACGCCTCATGGAAAAAATGACGGACCTTCCCGACTTCTATTCCCGGCTTACCCGGCGGGAACGGGAAATTCTGATCCTGGTACAAAAAAATTACAATAATAGCCGCATCGCCCGTGAGCTTAATGTGGAACTGCGTACCATAGAAAACTACCTGAGCCGTATCTACGACAAAACCGGTATGACCACCCGGGGCGATCTGGTCAAATTATAGGCCGGAGAGGCGCCGGGCGCCGAATCCGGCTTTTCACCTTCATAACATCAAAGGGCTGCTGGAATACAACATGGACACCGAAAGACCGTCTATGTTAAGCTGGTACTACTTATACCCATACATGAAAAGGATGAAAAGGTGGTCGATAAGGAGCAGTGGGATAGCAGTAATGAAAAGGCAAAAATGATTAAACCGGAAATGTTTGGAAGCCCGGAAGCCATAAAAGAAATGATAAAACCTATCCGCACGGCAAAAAATCGCCGTGAGGCAACCGAAATTCTTAAAATAATAGTCGAAAGGGGGTTAATGACCAGTAAATCAGGACTACCAGCCCGGCTTCCAGGTAAATCTATAGGTAAAATTGTCAGTAGTGAAGCCGCAAACGCATCATTTGACCAGAAAATTCATTATTTAGCCGCTGCTAACCTTGATAAATTGTACTCAAACGCCATTGAGCCGTGGAAATTTGACTTTAATCCCAAGAAAAATAACGATGGATTGAAAAACAGGCATTATCTTTATGCGCCCTTAGATGTTGGCGATAAGGTAATATTGGTTAAATTTACAGTAAAAGAGTATTTTGATGAAAAACTTGTTAACAAACTGTATTCGATTGAGGCCATTAACGTGATATTATAATAAAAAAATAGGGATGCCGGTATACTAACCATTCATAAACCCGTAAACAGGTTTATTTACTGATCCCTCAAAAACATCCCTGTGGTTTACGCCACATTTTAAGTATCGCCATAAAACCGGGAATTGTCAAGAATGTGTCAGGCGCCATAGACGTTCATCCCAATCTATACCGGGTAGCCTCATGTTTTTAGTGAAGTCCTTTTTTGTAGTATTATCAAGTAGTTTTTTATTTGACCCCTTTCCTGCCGGGCGTGCTGATCTGGTCAAATTATAGAAGGTATCCAAAAAAACCTCATTTTTGGTAAAAAAACTCAAAACTGTGAGTTTTCTCTCACTACAAGCCTTTTTTTCTCTTTTATACTTAAACCAAAATTTTGTCGGCGGACATTAAACGAGAAAGGAGGTATACCATGCAATACAGTAAACCGCAGATTATTGCGCAGAATGCTGCACAGAAGAACTATGCCGCAGGCTGTCCCGCCCAGGGACGCGGCGGTGGGCTCTTTGGGCTCTTGAATTGCGGTGGTTCGGGGTGCAAAAACTGCGAACGTACGAAGTAGTACGGAAGCATCTGCGCCATAAGACGTATGACATTTAAAAGGAGATTATAATGAAAGAAAAAGGATTTATCGGAAAGATACCGTTTACCGGCCTTTTGCTGGCGGTACTAATTATGGCTATAAGCGCTTGTTCAGGCGGCGGGAAGGACGCTTCTACGAGTAAGAGCAGTTCCACATCGACGGAAAAATCGTCTTCCGCTAAAAAAGCGGAGCCGAAAGCCGAGCCCAAGGCCCCGCCAACGCCTGAAGAACTGTACGGAGCCAAACCCATTGACCCCACCACCCTGAAAGGTAATATCCTGACCACTCCAGAAGGCATGACTGAAATTCCGAAACGCTATCTGAATGAATACTTTAAAGGCAAAGAGTTTACTGCTATTGTTGTCTCCGAAGGGGTTACTAAAATCGGGGATTCCGCTTTTTATCAGAAGAACGGCACCGTTACCACTGTGGTACTCCCCTCGACGCTCAAAGAGATTGGGAATAACGCATTCTCCAGCCAGTCCATAACGGAAGTGTACATCCCTGACAGCGTTACCACAATCGGGGATGATGCATTCACCCAAAACAAAATTGCCAAACTGACCCTGCCGAAAAACCTGAAAGTGTTAGAGGGCTATGTCTTTAGTAACAATGAGCTGAAGGGCGTTATCATACCTGAAGGGGTAACCATAATAGGCAAAGGCGCTTTCTCGAGAAACAAAAATTTAAAAACAGTGGTCTGGCGCTGCGGCCCGGTGGACTTTCCAAAATGGACTGGCGCTACCGATCTATATTACGGTGCGGATGACGGCTGGTTTAGGGAGTGCGCTATTACCGAGCCGACTCTGCCCAAAGGGCAAAAGTTTGTTCCTGCGGGAATTTACTCCGGTAACCAGATAAAAAATATAGTTATCCCCGACGGGGTAGCGGTTGTTAGTTATGACGCTTTTTATAATAACCCCATCGAAACTATCACCCTGCCGCCGAGCGTCAAGGTGGTAAATATCGGCGCTTTCGCCCCCAAAGATATCAAAAAGCCCTTCATTAAAACCATCACTATCGGTGACGGTGTTATGGTTGAGGGAGATGCCTCGCTGGGCGGCGGTGCAGCAGCAGCCATTGGTTTTGTGATTGCGGGGCCTATAGGCCTTGCTGCAGCGCTGTTCGACAAATTTAAAGGAAAAACCCATCTGCCCGGCGATTTTATGAACACCTATTTTGCCCAATACAACCGGAAAGGCGGTGTCTACACCTACAAGGGCGATAACAACTGGGAGCGGAAAGACCCGTAAGGACACATACCCGTGCTGTTCCGCCAAAAACAGGATACGTTTATCCGTATCTATAGGGCCGGCAAAGACCTTGCCGGCGCCGTTGGCTACATCATGAATGCCGCTACCTTTGCGGACCGCGCCCTTGACGCAAGCGGCGCGGTATTTTTGTCCGCCCTTTCCCGCAGGCCAAAAAGCCTGGGGGAAATTACGGATTATCTTATGTCCGCCTTTTCGGGCGCGGTACGGGAAACGGTGGAACAGGACGCCGTGGAACTTTTTACCGCCCTGGAACAGGGGGGCTTTATTGTATCAGGCGAAACCCCGGAGGAACTTACCCAAAAGGATGTCCGCTTTTCGTATGCCGCAATCACAGACGGCGCGGCCGTTACTTACGGCGGTGACAGTAACACTGTTAACCCAGGGGATGCCAAAGCCCTGCTGGACCGGCATTTTCTCGAACAACCCCATTTACGGCAGTTTCAGATAGAACTTACCAGCCGCTGTAATGAACGCTGCGTCCACTGCTATATCCCCCACGAAAACAAACAGTACGATATTGAACGCGCCCTGTATTACGACATGCTGGAACAGTGCCGTCAAATGGGCGTGCTTGGCCTCACCCTTTCCGGGGGCGAACCTCTGCTGCACCCCGACTTTTGCGATTTTTTGCGCCGGGCAAAGGAAGGTGATTTTTCCGTCAACGTGTTAAGCAACCTCACCCTCCTGGATGATGCGGTTATTGCCGCCATGGAAGAATCCTGCCTTTCCAGCGTACAGGTATCCCTCTACAGCATGGAAGCGTCCATACACGATGCTATAACCGGCGTACCCGGCTCTTTTTACAAAACCCGCGCGGCCATAGAAAAACTGCGGGCACACAATATCCCCCTGCAAATCGCCTGCCCCGTGATGAAGCAAAACAGGGATTCTGTGCGTTCCGTTATTACCTGGGCGCAGCAGAACAATATACGTCCCCTCTGCGATTACATTATGATGGCCCGCTACGACCATTCAACCGGCAATCTTGCAAACCGTCTGGATTTTGCGGAAACCGAAGCGGTTATCAAAACCATCATGGACTACGATGAGGACTATCAGCAGGAAATACGCCGTATTGATATCAATCATATTGATACGGAGGATATAAGCGAAATGATAGTATGCGGTGTGGGTATTTCCTCGGCCTGCATGGTTGCCAACGGCAACATCTATCCCTGCGCCGGCTGGCAGGACTATGTCTGCGGCAATGTTCGCCAAACGCCGCTGCGGGAAATCTGGGAACACTCCCCCCGTATGAACTACCTGCGCCGTCTCCGCAAAAAAGACTTCCCCCAATGCCTGATATGTCCGGACAGGGGGTTCTGCTCCATGTGTATGGTCCGCAACGCCAATGAAAACCCCGACGGCAACCCCCTCAAAATCAACGAACATTTCTGTACAGTAGCGTCTCTAAACCGCAAAGTCGCACTAAACTGGAAATCTGCCCAACCGGGACGATAAAGCGGACATTGTTTCCGATTAAAAATATACTTGACTAATACGTATTTAGTAGATTAATATAGTACGTAGGAGTGAATATTATGGAAACAAAATTAACATTAAAGATGGACGAGGCGGTTATTTTATCAGCAAAAAAATATGCAGAGAATAATCATCGAAGTTTATCAAGGTTAGTTGAAAATTATTTTAAGAACTTAACGCAAGAGTATACTCCACCTAAAAAATATTCTCCCTTGGTTGAAAGTTTAATAGGGGTCATTTCAGAAGATGATTTAAATGATCTGGTTGAAAAAGACACAAGAGCCCGATGGATTGTTAAGAGAGAAATAATATGAGTGAAAAAATATTTTTAGATTCCGACATTATTCTTGATGTATTAGCTGAACGAGAGAAATTTCTTGCACCAGCAGCCGAATTGTTCGAAATGGGTATTTCTAAAAAAGTAGAACTCTTTACAACGGCTGTCGCATTAGCAAATGTATTTTATATATTAAGGAAGACGGCAGGTTTTGAAAAAACAAAGGAGAAATTTAAAAAATTGCGTCTCCTAATTCATATATTACCAATTAACGAGAATGTAGTTGATTTTGCACTGGATTCTGAATTTAGTGATTTTGAAGATGGGCTTCAATATTTTACCGCAAAAGAAAATAAAATATCGACTATAATAACAAGAAATGTAAAAGATTTCAAAAGAAAGGATATTGTAATCCAAACGGCAGATGAATTTATAAAAGCAAAATAAGATGTTTGGATTAAGATAAAGAGAAATAGAGGGGTTGAGGTAATAAAACATGCAAATACCGATTAGAGAAATAGACGATGCCAAGCTTAGGGACTTAATAGTCCCCCGTTTCCTAAAATACGTCCGTTACTGGACCACCAGTGATCCTGATGTTAAGGAAACCCCCTCTACCCCCGGCCAATGGGATTTGGCAAAGGCCCTGACGGAGGAACTGCGGGGCCTGGGGCTTACGGATGTAGACCTGACGGATCACTGTTATGTCATAGCCCGGCTGCCCTCCAGCCCGGGCAGGGAATCCCGGCCGGCGCTGGGGTTCCTGGCGCACCTGGACACCGCCTCGGATGTTTCCGGCAAGGATGTTCAGCCCCAACTGGTTAACAATTACGATGGGCAAAAAATACAACTGACCGGCAACAATGTCCTTGATCCCGGCCAGGACGCCTCCCTTGCCGCACAGAAGGGGAAGGCCATTATCCATGCCGACGGTTCCACCCTCCTGGGGGCGGATGATAAGGCGGGCATAGCGGAAATTATGGGCGCCCTGGAATGGCTCCTGGCTCACCCGGAGATTCCCCACGGGCCGGTGGAAATTATCTTTACCCCGGACGAGGAAACCGGCAAGGGTCTTCCGGAATTTCCCCTGGAGCGCATCAAATCCGCGGTCTGCTATACCCTGGACGGGGGCCCCTTGGGGGAGCTTGAGGTGGAATGTTTTAACGCCTACGTTACAACGGTTAATTTCCAGGGGAAGGCCATACATCCCGGTTATGCCCGGGGGATCATGGCCAATGCGGTCCTCATGGCCTCCTCCTTCGCCACCATGCTTCCCCGGTCGGAAAGCCCGGAAGCCACCGATGGCTATTACGGCTACTACTACCCCATGGAAATTACGGGCAATCAGGAAACCGCTTCCCTGAAAATTTTTATCCGGGACTTTGAACAATCCGGCATAGAGTGGCGCCTTGGGGCTTTGAAATCTTTTTTTCTGGCGGTACAGGCCCAGTTCCCCGGCGGATCAATCACGATGAATACCGATGCCCAATATCTTAACATGAAGGAAAAAATCGACGCCCGGCCGGAGGCGCTGGAAACGCTCAAAAAGGCGGCTGCCAATCTGGGAATAGAATCCTACCTTAAACCCATACGGGGAGGCACCGACGGTTCACGGCTTACGGAATTGGGGATTCCTACCCCCAATATCTTTACCGGCGGCCGTAATTGGCATGGCCGTACCGAATGGGCGGCGGTCTCCGAGATGACCATGGCCTGTAAACTGGTAATCGAACTAATCCGCCTCTGGGGGGAAGACTTTTTGTTGACAGCTAACTAAGGTAACTTTATAGTATCAAGATGGAAACATTAAGCGGCAAGTTTAAAGACCTTATACAGGATGCGGTAGGGCGTTCAAAAATAGACTCGGTGGTAACCGAACAGAATGTTTATCAGGAGGGGGACGAAAATGTCCTGCCCCTGTTGCATAAAATGGTTGAAACCGTAGCTTTGCCCGGTTCAGGAATCTCCGGGTTTGAGCATCTAAAGGATCTCCTGGAAAAGGCCAATGCGGGACACTCCTGTCTCCTGTTTGTGGAGCACTACAGCAATATGGATCTGTCCGCGCTCCACTACCTTTTAGGGAAGGAACCGGACCCCGGCAAGGACATTGCCAATGCCCTGGTAGCCATCGCGGGGATCAAGCTAAACGAGGAAAACCCCGTGGTTGCGGCCTTTACCGGCGCCCATACCCGGCTGGTAATCTACCCCAGCCGCTCCCTGTCGCACCTGGACCCCGTCAAGGACCGGGCCGAAATAGTCCGCAGTAACAGCATAAACCGGGCAGCCATGAAGTCCCTTATGGATATCAAGGTTAAGGGCAAACTCATCCTGGTTTTTCCCTCCGGAACCCGATACCGGCCCTGGGACCCCAGTACAAAAAAGGGGGTCCGGGAAATTGATTCGTATATAAAATCCTTCGACTATATGTGTATGGTGGCCATAAACGGCGAACTGCTCCATGTCCGTCCAGGGGACATGATGGATGATTTCGTCGAGGAAGATGTGATACGGTACACCGCCGGGCCGGTCCAGTCCTGCACCGAATTCAGAAGCGCCGCCCGCCTTAAAGCGGAAGCTGCGGGAATCGAGGACAAAAAACAGGCCGTGGTGGATACTATCATGGAAAGGCTGGAGGAAATGCATATCGCCGCCGAGGCTGAACGGCAAAAACTGCTTAGTTCTTAAACAGGCTCCCGATTTCCTTTCCGTATTTGGCGGTAATCTTGGCACGTTGAAGTTCCATTTTTCCAGTCAGCTCTTCCCCCACCTCAAAGGGCTTAGGGATAAGCTTGAGTTTAAAAACCCGCTCGTAGGTCTTAAACCCCGCCTGAGCGCTTACCAAACGGGATACTTCATTGGATATCAGCTCGTTAATCTCCGCCTGCTGCAGAAGAGACTCGTAGTCCACGATAGGGATGTTGTTTTCCTCCGCAAAGCTCATCAACGCTTCCTGAACGGGAACGACAAGAGCGGCGATGTATTTCTGGTTCTGACCAACTACTATGCAATGGGAAACCCAGGAACTCTCCCGAATCTTGTTTTCGATGGGAACCGGTTCAACATTCTCACCCCCAAGGAGTACGATGGTATCCTTGGCCCGGCCGGTGATCCGTACCTCGTTATCGTAGGTCATCATGGCGATGTCCCCGGTTTCCAGCCAGCCATCGGGTGACAACACCTTGGCGGTGAGTTCCGGCTTGCGATAGTAGCCCTGCATGACCTGACCGCCCCTTACCTGCAGGTGGCCGTTATGTCCCGGGGGCAGTATCGTACCCGTATCGTCAACAATCCTCGCCTCGGTATTAAGCAAAAGCTGTCCCACGGTGGTACACCGGGGGGCTTTGTACCGGCGGGCCGCCACTATGGGCGCCGCTTCCGTAAGACCGTAGCCTTCCTGAAGCCGTATCCCAATGGCGTTGAAAAAAAGGTCCACCTTGAGGGGCAGGGCGCCCCCGCCGGATAAGCCGGCCTTGAACCGCCCGCCAAGCCGCTTTTTTATAGGCCGGAATACGATCAGCGCCGTAAGGCACTGGATAGGACAAAGCAAAATCAGGGGGATGATCCCCATGAAAAAATCAAAAAGCCGGACCCGGCCATGGAAGTTGGGGATACGCCCAAAGGTCAGATCCCGAAAGTAATTGTACATGATCCCCACGGTCATAAAAAATTCAAAACCGTTCTTAAAAATCCAGCCCTGCTTCTTTACATGGCGGTTAGACCAGTCCATGATGGATTCCCAGACCCGGGGCACGCTGACCATCCAGTGGGGGCGGATATTCTGGAAATCCGCCAGTAACACCGAGGAAACCGGCTTGGAATAGGCGATGCCGCTGTTCAGATAAAAAATGATGTATTCCATACTCCGTTCAAACACATGCCACACCGGTAGAACCGAAAGCCAGATATCCCCGGTCTTTACTTCAAAAACCAGGCGCCACGATGGCTGCTGCACCAGGAAGTTATCATGACTCAGCATAACCCCTTTAGGCTCCCCGGTGGTGCCGGAGGTAAAAATGATGGTCGCCAGATCCTCCTTCCGGCCCTTCTCCATCTCCGTTTCAATCTCCCCGGGATTCAGGGAACACCGCCCTTTACCCAGTTCCAGTAATCCGCCAAATTCGAGTACCCTAATTCCGGCGTCCCTTGCTGCTTCCAAAATATGTTGATCAACATGATTATAGGAGACAATTATACTGAGCAGGGGCAGATCCGCCCGGCGGGCGATGATTTTGCTAATTTGTTTTTGATTTTCCACAAAACACAGGGGACATTCGGTAAATCCAAGGATATAGGTGATTTCCTGTTCCATGGAATCACAGCCCCTGGGCACGTCCGCAGCTCCGATGGAAAGTATCGCAAAATCCGTAACTATCCATTCCTGGCGGTTATCCGAAATAATACCGATATGATCTCCCCGTTTGGTTCCTAATTCAAGAAGTCCCGACGCAGTGTAGAGAATTTCATTATAAAACTGCTGATAGGTCTTGGGCTGGAAATGCCCGGCTGCATCTTTTGCATATTGGGCAACAACGGAGGGTATAGTCCGGACTCGTTTCCGAAGCATAAGTGGAAGGGTTTGTTCCATAAAACGATACTCCAACGAGCATTGTATCCCTTTTGGAATATAAAGTCAAGATGACATATTTTGCTATATTGTCACATTCAACTTAGAAAGTAAATAAAAAAACCCCCCGGGAAAAGGAGGTGAAGAAACCCGGGAGGCAAAGACAACACGGTTGCTGCATTCACAATAAAGTTCAACAAACTTTAGACTGATTGAAAGACCATTGGTGCAAAACTTGTCTAAATAACCGTACCATCCATGTAAAAGATATAATATTTAAGCCCAAGGGTCAAGGGAATAAGAAAAAATACTTGATTGTAAAAGTAATAAACTACAAAAAAAAGACGATTAGACCACTTGATCTTTTCTTTTTTAAAATATGCACCTATATTGTAAAGGGAGTTTTCTATGCAGAGAAAAAATATTGTCCTGGGTCTTTTTTTGCTGAGTTCAGTCCTTATATATGCCCAAAACGCCCGCGATATGGACCGCATTTTGGAAGAAAAAGAGCTATCCTATACACAAGCAGTCCGATTTATCCTTCCGGCCGCGGGAATCACCGCCAAGATCGCTTCGGAAAAGGGGCTGTTGCCGACCGGCGCCGAGGGTGAGAAAAAAATTAACACCGGTGAGCTTTCACTACTGCTCATGAAGTCTTTCGGGCTTAAGGGGGGAATTATGTATTCCGTCTTCCCAAGCCCCCGGTACGCCTACCGGGAATTACGCTACCGCCGGTGTATCCCGGACTCATCCGACCCAAGCGCAAAGGTTACGGGGGAGCAGTTTTTGCATATCCTCGGCCGGGTCCTAAGTTATACCGGGGAGGATATGTAAAATGCTCTTGAGTTCTAAAAAAACCCCGGTATTTGCCATCATAGTATTCCTGAGCGCCGAATTGCTGGCCGCCTATGATTTCGGCCTTGTTATCGGCGAAACCCCGGAATATTCCGCCGATGGAGTTGCCAATACCCTCAGCATCGGCCCTTGGTTTGCCACCCACTTTAGGGAAAACATTGACTTCCACGCATCCGGCTCCTTTGAGCTAAAATATGATGAGGATGATGGCTGGGAACCCATACCCCAGCTTAACCGGACGGCATTTCTTTTCTATCCTGCGACAGGGCTAAGCCTGGAACTGGGGCGTGTTAATTTTACCGATCCCATAGGGATAATAGCCTCCGGGCTTTTTGACGGCCTTAAGGGTTCCATGGCGCTTAATGGGACCCGGCTTTCCCTGGGCCTCTTTTATACCGGGCTCCTCTATAAAAAAACGGCGGAAATAAAACTTACCGCCGATGACTTTGGTGATTATGGTGATTCGGATGTCTATTTCGCCTCAAAGCGTTTCCTTGGGGGCCTTAATTGGGAAATTCCTGCGTTTTTTGGATCATCCCTATCGGCAAGCCTGACCGGCTTGATTCAATTCGATCTTAACGGCCATTCCACTTACCTCCATTCCCAATACCTGGGCGCCAAATTTACGGTTCCCCTGATTACCGGCCTTGATCTGAACCTTGCCGCAGCCCTGGACCTGGCGGAACGTGAATCCGGTGACCCTAAGATCGGTCTGGCCGGTTCCGCCGGTGTATACTGGTTAGTTCCCGGTAAACTCCGGGACCTCCTATCCTTTAATATACTCTGGTCCTCCGGAGCGAAGGGAACTGCCTTTGCCCCGGTTACCGCCATTCCCCAGGGCCGGGTTTTCGATCCCATACTTTCGGGGCTCATGACCATTAAGACTAATTATACACTCAGCCTGAACCCTTCCCTTTCGGTTTCCGCCGACCTCGGGTACTTCCTCAGGACCGACCTGGGGACTTCCTTCTCCGATTCATACTACACCGGGCATGTGAAGTCGGATTCCTATGCCCTGGGAACGGAATTGTACGGTTCGGTAATTTGGGCCCCCGTATCGGATCTACAGGCTGTTCTGGGAGCCGGGGTTTTCCTTCCCGGTTTGGGAGACGCCCTGGATTCGGATGCTCCCATCAGGGGGAAAATATCCCTAGGTCTTGCTTTTTCACTGTAAGGAGTATATATGAAAAACACTACACTAGCAGTAATACTGAGTTTCTGCTTTAGTTCATCCCTTGTTTCCGCCCAGGAAACCACCGCAATCATCCGGGAATTAATGGGTACCGTGGAAGTTAAAGCTTCGGGTACTGCGGACTGGACAGCGGCCAGACAGGGGATGCCGCTGGTAAAGGCCGCCAGCATATCCACGGGCATCAAGAGTACTGCGGTCATAGCCCTGGGCAATTCGATCATTACCGTGCGTCCCCTGACCCGTTTAAGCCTGGAAGAACTGACCCGGAACCAGGATACGGAAAAGGTAGAAATATACATCCATTCCGGCCGGATACGTACCGAAGTAACCCCTCCCAGCGGGGGGAAAACCGATTTTACCGTCCGCAGCCCCGTGGCCACCGCTTCGGTGCGGGGAACCAGCTTTGACTTTGACGGAGAAAATCTCAGCGTCGCCAGCGGCCGGGTAAATCTTTCCGGCAGCGACGGAGTCCCCGCCGTAGTCAGGGCCGGCGAATCAAGCTATATCAGCGGCCGCTTTGGCTGGGCTTTAAACGCGGCGGAAGTCACCATCGCCCGGCTGGCCCCCCCGGCTCCGGTGGGGCCAGCCGGCGCTCTGGTTTTCGGCGCCCCGGCAGGCACAGGCCCCCGGCCGATGAACAATTCATTGGGGATTAGTCTTGATTGGTACAGGCCTAATAGGAGATAGGGAGGGAAACATGAATACGCGTTTATTACACACAACGATTTTTTCGGTTGGCTTAGTATTGCTGCTTAGCGCCTGTGGTTTCTTTTTCAGTAACGAAGACCTGGGACAGCACGGACAACTAACCCTATATCTGGGGGAGAGCGATTCCTCCAGGGCGGTGTATGATCCGCCCGTCAAGCTCCCGACATTCTCTGCTGTAACTATCAGTATTAATGGGAAAACAGTAAGCTATACCCGCGGCAGTAACAATTCTTATAATGTTCCTATTCCTGAAGAAAAAAACTACACGGTAGATATAAAAGCGGTGGTGAATCACTCCGGGAATGATTCATTTCCCTTTATAAAATCCCTGGAAGGCAGCGCGGAAGGACCATTCAAAAACAATGCTGCTGCCATACCCCTTTCCCTCCGGGAAACGGAGGTAGTTCTGCTGGGACAGCCGAGCGGCGGTCAATCTGTTCTATTTTCCTATGCAGATCCTGCCGATGGTACACCAATAAATGTAACAAACCTGGGAATACAGATCAACAATAGTATATCGCCCTTTGACTTCGATCCCTATGGCAATTTATTTATTTGGAATCATGTTAATGATAAATTTCAACTTACCAAGGTTAACAAAGATAAAAATGAAGCCGTAACTGACATTATTGAAAATCGGCCCTATGGCATCGGCTATGACAGAAAGGGCGGGCGGGTCTATTATACTACTAAGGTATGGGTAGTAGTTACCGATGTACTTACACTTTATTCTGTTGATTCAACCGGTACTAAGCAGCAGCAATGGACGGACAGCGAGGGGGTTTTTGGGTACTTTTCAGACCAGCAGTTTGTTTCAACTCACAATGATGGTAATGATACCTTTATATATGTTGGTGTCGATACCGGCAATCTTAGTACTCTTTTTGCCACAAATATACCAACCATTTTAAAATTCAAACAGGAGAACAACAATGTCACTTTTATTGGGTCTGCTGCCGTAGGATCTAATGCCCATATCAGAGATTTAAAGGTTATTGATGACACCGTATATGTCATAATAGGCTCCGATAATGACAGCAATATCCTTGCCCTTGATGTTAACGCCCCGATTGTCAACGAAGTAATCAATATCAGCAATGCAAAGGTACTCCAGGCCGCTGCCGGTACCTATCATTTCCAGCGTATTGTCGGCTGGGATGACGATGCAATCCATGTCTTCGAATGGAGAGCCCCGGATATACGCCGGATAACAAAATTGCAGAGGGGCGGAGAATTAGCAACCATCGGTACTTCAATTAATTTAGACGATACTATTTACTGGCGCCAATAATAAATCCGCTAAACAAAAAAGGACCCCCAACCCGGGGTCCTTTTTTATACTCTATTATCAAATCTGTTTAATAACTCTCCGGCCTAATCCAGGCTTCCGTAACATCCAGGTCGCCTAAGCGCTGAGCTATCCAGGGGATATACGCAGCGGGGACCCCGGGGATAACCACCCGGATATAGTTTTCAAACCGTTCAAAGTAGGGGTGGAATCCCGCCGCTACCAGGCGATCAAAAGCTTCTCTGGCATGGAGGGGCAGCAGATACGATCCTGCCTGCACCCGGAAAATCGTAGTACTTCCCGGATCGGGCATGCGGGGAATGATCCGCGCAGGACCCTTAGCCACCTTAGGCGGCGGCGGAGGCGGCGGGGGGGGAGGTGGCGGCGGAGGCGCACTCGCGATAACCGGGGGAGGCGGCGGCGGTAGGGGCTCCGGTTCCGGTTCCGGCTTGGCCTCGACAATAACCGGCTCCGGCTGGGGTACGGCGTTCACCCGCTCAAGGATTATCTGGACAGATCCATCGCCGGGCACCCCAATGGCTGAAGCGGCAGCGGCGGAAAGATCCACGATCCGGTCAACCGAGGTAGATATACGACCCGTAACGGTTGCAGTTACCTCTTTATCATTCTCCGTATTGGTAATCTTTATCAGGGTACCGATTGGCAAGCTGGGGTGTGCCGCAGTAATCCCATCGGAATCCAAGGTTCCCGTGGCGGCGCCCCGTTGTTTGAAATTCCGGATTTGTGCCTGAGCCGCACACAGGGTAGTAATACTTATACCCAACAAAAGTACCGTTACTAAGCGTTTCATTTTTTTACACCTCTATTTGTATCGCGTTAATATCGCGCGCCTCTGAAACGGCTGGCGCTTTGCTTTCGATTAAGGAATCCCACCCTATACCCGGCGGTAACTGAAACAATATTTCTATTATACTCAACCCGTTTATCCTTGACCTTAGTATTTCCAAGATCATTGGCATAACGGAAATCAAAAAAGATGTAGCCGTTCCCCCCAACTTTAACTCCAAAATCGATCCCGGCGAGCCACCCGCCAACGGGGGACGCGGTTTCCGTACCAAAGGGAAGGTTGAGATAAGCGCCCCCGTAGGGCTCCACAAGAAAGGATCTTCCGGGCTTTAACACACCCTTTATCAACAGCGGGAAGCTCAATATGGAAGTTTTATACGTAATATCATCAGGATCCTTGGTAACTTCCCCTATGGTTGGATATTTTAATTTCTGATAGTCCGCATTATCCATACCGAAGTCCGCTTCAAGCTGGACAACCAGGAAATCCAGTACCTGTATTCCCATATCCACCCCAACTTCAAAGGTTATGGTCTCCGCATTAACATCTTCCCCGCTGGATGTATAAAACCGGGGGGATACCCCAAATTTTGCGCCCAGATATATCCATTTATTTTTCCAGGAATCGTCATCCGGAACGGCATTTACCAGGTTAACAATGGGGGCCATCCTGCCGGAGTTATTGGAACTTTCCGTATCGGTATTGTACGCCCGCGGAGGTGGCGGCGGCGGGGCTTCGGTAACGAGGAAGGGGGCGTTGGCAAGCATCTGCCAGACCAGGAAGGGGAGTATCTCGTAGGATTCTTCTACTTTAACATAAAACAATTCCTGGGTAACCATTTCCCTGCTTTCCTCCACGTTGCTCAGGGTTATGCTCAGGACGTAACCATCATCCTCCGGAGCAATGGCGCCGCTTATCGAATATATGGCGTCAAGGAGATCGTCGATCAGGGCATAACCGGCGGCATTAACTTCCATTTTTAGGTTTTCATCGAAGAAAGACCGATCCGACGCAGAGCCGCCGCTAATAGGTTCGATATACAAGGTTGTATCTGCCCTATTCTGAGAATATGCCAGAATCGCCGAGGATAAAAGAATTGTAAGACACATGAGCTTTTTCATTTTATATCCAACCCGTCTAATATAGTTTACCATGATAATTATCGTCAATAATTGCTGTTTTGCCTATAAATTTCTTAACTTTTTCTTAAAAACTCCGATATTATTCGCCTACCCTCCCTCCTTCCAATTAATACCCCGCCTATGTTATGCTAATTCGATATGAAACCTGAACAGGCGGCGGAAACCCTGATTACGGGAATCCAGCGAATAATCCTGGGAAAGCGGGAATTTCTGGAACTGCTTACCGCGGCAATTCTCTCCAAAGGGCATATACTCATCGAAGATAACCCCGGGCTGGGAAAAACCACGGTGGCAAAGACCGTGGCAAAGCTGATTGCCGGGCAAGACGGAAACCCCCTGCTTTTTAAGCGTATCCAGTTTACCCCGGATCTGCTACCCTATGATATCACCGGGGTGGACGTATTCGATCCCGAAAGCCGCTCTTTCCGGTTCATCCCCGGGCCTATACTGGCTAACATAGTATTGGCCGATGAAATCAACCGGACCACGCCAAAGGTTCAATCCGCCCTCCTTGAGGTGATGGCTGAACGGCAGGTAACCATCGGCGCCGCAACCCACTACCCGCCATTGCCTTTTTTTGTAATTGCCACCCAGAACCCCATCGAAAGCGAGGGAACCTTTCCCCTGCCGGCGGCCCAACTGGACCGGTTTATGATGCGCCTCTCTCTGGGTTACCCGGACCGGGAGGCGGAGCTGTCTATCCTGGAAGAAAATCCTTCGGAAACCCCCTTAAATGAGCTGGAACCGGTGCTCACTATAGAAGATTTCCTGGCAGCCCAGGCAGCGGCAGCGGGAATATTCTGCCATCCCTCCCTGAAAGAAGCCATTGCCGACATAGTCCGGGATACCCGTACCCACCGGGGCTTTCTTTTAGGCGCCTCTCCCCGTGCGGCCATCCAACTTCTGGGCGCGGTCAAAGCCCTGGCCCTGGTCCGGGGTAGGGATTACGTTATTGATGAAGATCTGACTGTCCTGGCGGCGCCAGTTCTGGCCCACAGGCTTAAACTGCGTGATCCCCGTTCTCAGGGTGAAAAGCTTATACGGGAGATCTGCCTTGCGCGAATCGACAGGATCAAGACCGTCTGATCTGGGAATATTCCTATTTATCCTGACTATCCTTGCTCTTGGGGCAGGGGCCCTGCGGAAGGAGCTTGCTCTGACCTTGGTGGGCGGAGTCTTCCTGGTAATATTGGTATTCTCCGTCCTCTCCGCAATTATTCTGGGGAGCATACATTCCAAGCGGGTCCGGCTCCTTTCTTCCCGGTTCCTGAACCGGAATATCCTTGCCGGAAAAAACGCCGAGGTCATTTTAAACCGTGATAAGGTTGGAAAGGGCCGGTTTTTCCGCCTCCCGGGGATACTTATCCGCTATGAGCTCCGGCTTACAACCCGGGATGGCCGGGAAATCCGGCATCTTTTCGATCCCGATGGAAAAGACGAAGCCTCTTACTCTTTCCCGGTTCCTGAGCGCGGCGCCTATTACGGGGAGGCGGACCGGTTTTTTATCGGCGACATCCTGGGGCTTTTCCGTTTTTATCTGCCCCTGCCCCAAGATAAAACCCCCCGCATTTTGGCCCTTCCCCAGGCGGCGGCGGAACCTATTCCGGTATACATCCGTTCCGGGGGCGAATCTCAACGGCAAAATGTCCGCTACCAGCGCACCGACAACCTGATCGATCACCGGCCTTACGTGCCCGGAGACGATCCCCGGCGGATTAACTGGAAGCTGTACGGCCACGCCCCATCCAACGAGCTTTTTGTCCGGGAAGGCGAGCCCGAACCGCCGCCCCATTCCCGTTTAATCATCCTGGTAGACACCCTGGCCGACCCGGCGCTCTACAGTCCTGCGGCCGGCAGACGGGGTGTGGACCTGCTCTGCGAAAACGCCCTGGCCATCGCCCTGGAGTACCAGCGCCGGGGCATGGAGCTGTCCATCGGCTATGCAGGCGGCAGCAGCATCGTCGAAGGAACCGGCGCGGTACTTGCCGAGGCCCTGGCCTATCCCGCAGCGCAACTTGCAACGGAGCTTCCCGCCCAAGCTGAGCTGCCCGCGGCCCCCGCCGACCGGGGTATCCTGATCCTCGCCCTGCCCCGGACCATCACCGAAAGCGCCCTAGACCGGTTCCTGAAAAAACAGGCTGTGGATCTGGTTTTCCTCTACGAGGATGACAAACTGGAAGAGGCTGCCCAAACCTGTGTTCGCCTCTACAGCCAGAGAGCAGGAGTTCATGCCCGGCAAACCCGGCTTGGAACTTAAATATTGCCCAGATATGCTTTCCGTATATTTTCGTCATTCATTAGTTTTTGAGATTCCCCGGACAGGGCAATCCTACCTGTTTCAAGGACATAGGCCCGGTTGGAAATAGACAGAGCCATATTGGCATTCTGTTCAACCAGGAGGATGGTAACCCCCTGCTTGTTAATCTCCTTTATGAGCTTAAAAATCATCAGGACTAGATTGGGGGCAAGCCCTAAGGAGGGCTCATCCAGGAGCAGGAGTTCCGGCTCGCTCATCAGCGCCCGGCCTATGGCAAGCATCTGTTGTTCCCCCCCGGAAAGGGTACCCGCAATCTGAGCTACCCGTTCCTTAAGCCGGGGGAAAAGACCGTATACCCGTTGAAAGGCCTCATGTGTCTTTGCGGCGCTATTTTTCTTGGAGTACATTCCCAGCCTAAGATTCTCCTCCACCGTAAGCCCGGGGAATACCTCCCGTCCTTCGGGGGACAAACTTATCCCACGGTCCACAATTTTGTGAACCGGCATATTGGTAATAGGCTGGTCCTTGTAGATGATGGCGCCGGATCGGGCGGGTACAAGGCCGGTGATACAAGCCAGGGTACTGGTCTTTCCCGCACCATTACTACCGATGAGGGAAACAATCTCCCCCTGCTGTATTTCCAGGCTGATATCCTTGAGGGCATGTATGTTATCGTAAAAGGCATTCAAATTACTTATTCTGAGCATTCGGAGCACTCCCTAAATAGGCCTCAATGACCTTGGGATCATTGGCTACCTGAGACGGCAGTCCTTGGGAGATGACTTTACCGTAATCAAGCACATAGATCCGGTCAGATATATTCATCACCACGTTCATATCATGCTCTATCATAAGAATCGTATAACCCTTGTCCCGCAGGCTGAGGACGAAACGCAGCAGCTCTGCGGATTCCTGGGGATTCATCCCCGCAGCGGGTTCATCCAGCAGGATAAGCCGTGCCCCGGTAGCCAAGGCCCGGGCTATCTCCAGCTTCCGCTGTTCGCCGTAGGGAAGGTTAGCCGCATAGTCGTGTAGGCGGTTCAGGAGCCCCACATCCTTAAGAAGATGTACCGCATTAACCGTATTCTCGGTTTCCGCCTGCTTAAACCGGGAAGTCCGAAAAATGGTCTCCAGCAGCCCGTAATGGGCGGTAATATGGGAGCCCACCAGGACATTTTCAATTACCCGCATATTGCGGAAGAGCCGGATGTTCTGAAAGGTCCGTGCGATCCCGGCCTTTACAATGTCCTGGGGTATCTGATTATGGATAGGTTTATCCTCAAACAGGATTTTCCCGGTGTCAATTTTATAGATCCCCGTCAGTATGTTAAAAATCGTGGTTTTGCCGGCTCCGTTGGGTCCAATCAAGCTGACAACCTCAGCCTGGTTAACATAGAGGCTTACATTATCAACCGCCCGGAGGCCGCCGAAACTAAGACCAATCCCATCTATCTCCAATAACGCCATTTCCGCCCCGCCTTTACTTTATAGAAAGAAGCCCGTCGGTTTCCAAAATTTTTTTCATGTCCTTTGAAAACCCGTAGGGCAGCCGCGATTGCCAGCCCAAAAGCCCCTGGGGCCTGAAACGCATCATCAAAACCAGGATGAGCCCGTAGAGCACAAACCGGTAATCCATCATGAACCGGGATATCTCGGGGAAGATGATCAGAACTGCCGCCCCAAAGTACATCCCCCGCATGGTGCCGAGTCCGCCCAAAATAGTCATACTGATAATTTGTGAAGAAACATCAAAGGTGAATGAATTGGGATCGATGTACCCAACCATGGGCGCGTAATAGGCCCCGGCGATTCCGGAAAGAAACGCGGCCAGCACAAAGGCCAGCACCTTATAGTAGGTCGTTTTAATGCCCATCATCTGGGCGGCGATCTCGTCTTCCCGGATGGAAATAAACGCCCTGCCTATTTTGGACTTAATAATAAGTCTACAAAAAAGAGAAACCAGAATTACCAGGGCCAGGATCAAATAGTACAGACCGTTATTGGCGAAGGACAGTTTTATGCCAAAAAAAACCGGCAGGGGAATATTCCGTATCCCCAGGGTCCCATTGGTAACCGGGTCCCAGTTCATCAGAATCATCCGTATGATCTCCCCAAATCCCAGGGTAACAATGGTCAGATAGGAACCTTTTAATCGGAAGGTTGGCAGTCCCAGCAAAAACCCGCAGAACCCTGCCAGCACCGCCCCGGCGCACATGGAAAGCCAGAAACTCAAGCCGAAGCGGATCATCAGCAGGGTGGAGGTATAGGCGCCGATGGCGTAAAAACCGGCGTTCCCCATGGAAAGCTGACCCGTGTACCCGGCGACCAGGTTGAGCGCCAGGGTCAGGATGGAATAGATGCCGATAACGATGAGGATACGCATGATATACCGGCTGAACCCGAAAAGGGGTACCGCCGCAAGCAGGAGGATAAGACCGGCAAAGAAATAAACCCTCCGGGCGGATAGGAATTCTTCTATTTTAAAGAAAAAGTCCGTCTGTTTTTTTGCCATGGCTTACACCTTTATTACTTCATTCTTACCGAAGATTCCCGCGGGGCGGAAAATCAAAACCACAATAAGAATAATAAAGGCCATGGAATCCCGGTAATTGGAACCGATGTACAGGGCGGCGACACTTTCGATGATTCCAACCGCAAGGCCCCCTACCAGCGCCCCCGGGAGGCTGCCGATACCCCCTAACACCGAAGCGGCAAATGCTTTAAGACCAATCATAAAGCCCATGCCGGGGTACACCACCTGATAGTAACCGCTGACCATACCCCCGGCTATGGCGGCGGAAGCTCCCCCCATCAGGAATGTAAGGGTAATGATACTGTTTACATTAACACCCATGAGGGAGGCGGCTTTAATATTTTGAGCCGTCGCCCTCATGGCAAGACCGATTTTGGTTTTCTGTACAACCAGCAGCAGAACTAAAAGCAGCGCCAGGGACACACCGAACATAACAAACTGACGGCTGTTCATCTGTATCCCGTTGAAGTTGAGCATCCCCAGATTAAAAAAATCCGGAAAGGGTTTCCGCTGACTGCCGAAAATAACCACCAGCATATTCTGGATTATGTTGGATATGCCCAGGGTGGTTACCAGGGCAGCAATGGGTACGGACTTTTTTTTCCGCAGCGGAGAGAGGGCAAGTTTATCGATCAACACGCCAAGGAGACCGGTTATGACCACCGCACAAATAATCGCGGGGATGGGACCAAAATGTATACCCACAAAAAACAGCGCAGCATGGGCGCCAAAGGCATAAACCGCGCCATGGGAAAAGTTGATCAGCCTAAGTATACCGAATACCAATGAATAACCGACCGCCACCAGGGCATATACCAGCCCCAGAGCGATTCCATTAAAAAGCTGCTGTATCAATACTGCCACGGTTCACCCCCTGTGGTCGCCACTATTGTTTAATACTGAACGAACTTACCATTCTTGATTACCACCTTCTGGAATGTTTTTGAAGCGTCTCCGATGGCATCAAATGTGGTGGGGCCGGTAATACCGGGATAGCTGATGTTGTTCACCGCATTCCGCACCGCTTCGTGGTCCAGGGTACCCGCCTTTTTGATCGCCTCAAGCAGAATCCCGATAGAATCATAGGCCTGTGCAGCCAGGGAAGACGGCTCCATGCCGAACCGCTTCTTGAACTCGTTGACAAATTCCATAACCGTCGGGTCCGGAGATTCGGCGAAAAAGCTTACCGGCGCAAAGAGACCTTCAACGGCGCTGCCCCCGAGCTGAATGATCTGCTGGGTGTACGCGTTGGATACCCCAAGAAGCTGAATTTTGGGATCCGCTTCTTTGTACTGCCTGGCCAGGGGCCCGTAGAGGCTGTACATACCAACTGCAATAACCGCTTCGGCGCCCGCGGCCTTCAGTTTAGCAATGGCCGGGGTATAATCGTCTGATGTTTCAAGAACCTGTTCGTAGGCTACCAGGTTAAGTTTATTGTTGGACTTGACATAATCCGCCGCAATGCCCCCGGCGGTTGTTCCCCAGTCGGTCTTAATAGCGATAATACCGACATTCTTGAGGTTTAAATCGTTGGCCACCACATCAACTACAACCTTGAACTCTTCTGAAATTACGGTATTATTCCGGAAAATATAATTACCGATTTTCGAATAGTCCGGATGAGAAGCGCAGTTGGAAATCTCAATAACCTTGTTTTCCTGATAGGTCGGCGCCGCGGTCATACTGACCCCGGAGGAGAAGTGTCCCAGAACACCGATAATATCCTTGTTGCTTACGATCTTCTGGGCGATGGAAGCGGCTTCTTCGGCGGAGTTTTTATCATCGTAGATAACAAGCTCTATCTGCTTGCCTAAAACTCCCCCCGCTTTGTTCCACCTTTCTACCATGATTTGCGCCGCAGTCAAAAAACTCTGCCCGTATTCGGCATTGTCCCCGGTCATGGGCAGCGCCACCGCAATCTTTACGGTATCACCGCTGCCGCTTGCTTGCTGGCCGTTACCAAAAACGGCAGCTGCGGACAACAGGCCCGCCAACATCAAAACCAATACTCTTTTCATTTTTTCCTCCTCTTGTTTTCAGGTCTTCCATAAGAAAGCCCGTGTTTACTTATTTATAGAAATGCAGTTTGCAATCCGGGCAGCCCTTAGCGATGGTCTCGTCCAAGCCCAAGGTCAGGCCCATTACTTCGGCGATACCCCGGTCCCCGTCCATTGCCATATCGCAAAGGAGGGTACAGGTTGCCTCGTCAAAGCCCAGTTTCTGCCAGGCGCTGACCAGGGCGCAATAATGAAAATCTACATTGAGATTATCCTTATCCGTCTTGATGGGCCGCATATCAAAGGTTTTGATAACCAGATCGCTTAAAAAGTTATCTTTGAAATCCGAGCAGTCCTTCGGATCAGCGCATTTGCCCTTGATGTTTTCCCCGTGGATACGGCCGCACCGTTTAATAGCGCGCCGGATAATCGGCTCGGCGTCAATTCCGGCTTTCTTCATCTCGTCATAGATAAGTCCCATCCAGGTTGCCCGGTGTTCAATCTGGGCTCGATTTACGTCCCCAACCACGTCGGTGGGATTTGCGATATTCTTGATTTGCGACATACTAAGGCTCCTCTCCTCTGAGTTTTACGAACCACTATAGATCAATGTGAAAAAAGAAGCAAGTACCCATTAAAAAAATTTAATATTTATTAATATTTTTTAATTCTTATTGACAAATTTGCAAAGTTTGGTTTATTATTCATTTCAGAGATGACAACAACCCATGCTTCAATAACCGTAAAGGATAAGCAGATTCTGGACTCCGTAAAACCCATTGTAGACGGTATTGCCGCTTTTATGGGCGAGAATTGCGAGGTGGTACTCCATTCCCTTGAGAGCCTGGATTGCTCAGTTATTCATATTGCCAACAGCCATGTAACCGGCCGAGGTCTAGGGTCCCCCATAACGGAACTGGGAATGAAAATTCTCCGGGAATCCGCCAACACCAGCAAGGATGTCACCGATTGCTCCTATTCAAAAACCACGGACGGAAAAACCCTGCGGTCCATTACCGTCACGATCCGTAACCCCGCAAACAAGCCTATTGGCATGATATGTATTAACATGAACATGAACGCCCCACTGCTTAGCCTGATTAACACCTTGGCTATTCCACAGGCGGAAAATCCCGAAGGTCCGGAAAATTTCGTGACTAACCTGGATGAACTGATACAAACAACCCTGCGGGCAACGATCATAAACATAAACGGACATCATGATATTCCCAACCACGAGAAAAACAAGACCATCGTGTGTGAACTTATTAAGAAAGGACTATTTGATATACGCGGAGCGATCGATATTGTGGCGCGGGAACTTTCGGTTTCCCGTTACACCATTTACAACTATATACGGGAACATAAATCGTCCCAAAAAAAGGAAACGGTATGAAAAAAGCAATCGCAACAACCAAGGCGCCGGCGGCCATAGGCCCCTATTCACAGGCTATATCGGCCGGGGGATTTCTCTACATCTCCGGCCAGCTGCCTATAGATGCGGAAACCGGAAAAATGGGCGGTAACATCGGCGAACAGGCCCGGGCAAGTCTGCAGAATATCGATAACATTCTACAGGAAGCGGGGCTTAGCCGGAATAATGTGGTTAAGACCACTATTTTTCTTAAAAACCTGGCGGATTTTGAGACGGTAAACAAGATTTATGGTGAATTTTTTGCGGGGTCCGTCTTTCCGGCCCGGTCAACCATAGAAATATCCCGGCTTCCAAGGGATGCATCCATAGAAATTGAAGCCATTGCCTGTAACAATGGATAGGGATTGATGGAAGACTTTGAATTTCTCCTTGACCAGATCAAGGATTCCGTGAAAATCGCCACAGGCTGTACGGAACCCGTGGCGATTGCCCTGAATTGCGCGGTTGCCCGTAAACATACTCCGGGGGAAATCAAATCGGTAACCATTAAAATGGATATGGGCTTACTTAAAAACGCCATGTTCGTGGGGATCCCCGGAGTTTCAGGCCGGGGTATTAAACTCTGCGCCGCCCTGGGCATCCTGGGTGGAGATCCCGACGACGGGATGGATGTGCTGAGCAGGATTACGGGGGAGCATGAAAGGGCCGCACAATCGCTGTTGCCCCGGATCGCCGTCAGTCCCCGGGAAGATTGCAGCGAACTCTACATTGAAACGATCATAACCACCGACATTGCCGAAACCCGGGTCATCACCTATAAGAACCACGACCACATAGCCGGTGTCGAGCACCCCCCCTACAGTGTCTTTGAGCCGGAGATTAACCTTGATGCGGAACGGATTAAAAAATTCACCCTGGGCCGGTTGCGGCAGTTTGCCGACGAGGCCGCCCTTGAAAAAATCAGTTTTCTTGAAGAGGGTGTGGCGATCAACCGGAACATAGCGGCCAAGGGGATGGAGATGGGTTTTGGCAAATCCCTTTCTGCCTTGAACAAGAACCTCCTCTGGGGGGACTCCCTTATTCCCCACGTGCAGATGCTTACCGGGGCGGCCTCCTTTGCCCGTATGACCGGGGTTCAGCTGCCGGTGATGATCGCCACGGGCAGCGGAAACCAGGGGATCACCATTTTCCTCACCGTTGCGGCGGCGGCTGAAAAACTGGAAGTGCCCCGGGAAAAGCTAATCCGCGGACTTGCCATGGCCATGGGGGTGAATCTGTTCGCCAAAGCCTACCTGGGTACCCTGGCGCCCATATGCGCCTGCGGCGTTGCTTCCGGCCTTGCCGCCGCAGTAGGTATAGTCTATCTCCTGGACGGTAATACCGCCCAAATGATGGGAGCCATCCGCAGCATGATCGGCGGAATAACCGGGATGATCTGCGACGGCGCCAAGGAAGGCTGCGCCAACAAGGTAGCCATTTCCGCCGCCACCGCCGCCCTGTCCGCCATGACCGCGGTCTCGGATTTTTCCATATCCGAAGATGATGGCATCCTGGCGGAAGATATCCACGATGTATTCCGGAACATGGAATATCTTACAAAAACCGGGATGGAAAATACCAACAGGGCAATTTTGGAAATCATGTCCCAGAGGGGCTAAGTTGTTCCGGAAGGTCCTGCGTTTGCAAAACGCCTTATTTATGCTACGCTCTAAAAATGGAGATGCCCGATCGATCCGCAAAGCTTCAACACCTAATCGCCCTCCTTCTTAGGTCCGTAGCCCTCTTCGCCATACTCTGGCAGTTCCGTCTCCTGGCCGCCGATCTGGCGGATACCGCTGTTTACGCCGCCACCCTAATCTTCGCCTTCCTTAGTGCGCTATATCTCGCCAAAAAGGTGCCTGGCACCGTTGGCGCCCTACTGATCCTATTTCTCATACCCTGGGCTGCCCGGGCGGGTATCGCCTTGCCACGGCTCTTTGTGCCCGGTGTTGCTATCACCCTGGATTCCCTGCTCCTCAACCTGGACCGGAACAGCTTTGTCGTCTTGGTTCCCTTTTATTGGGCGGCCTTTTCTACCTACTTTGCCGCCCGGTTCCGCCGTTTTTTGCGGGCCGATATTATCGCCGCGGACGTGCTCCTCCTGGTGCTTTACTCCATAGTCCGCAGCTCTGATCTCCCCGCTTACCGCTGGCCGGTGCTGATGATCGCCGTTTTTTCCCTCATCATTTTCCTGCAGATTCTCGCGTTTATGCTCTCCCTGCCCCCGGAGTACCGGCTGAAAAAACGGGAGGGGATACTGGGGGGGCTGACCCTGTTTATACTGGTTGTCCTTGGGGGGATGCTCATGATACGGCCTTCCCAGGAAGGGGCGGTGGATAAGGGCGGTGGGCTCCTGGAACCGAATATGTTCCACTTCGATTTTTCCCAGGTACTGCGGCTGGAAAGTGAAATCAGCATGAACGATGATCTGGTCTTTATCGTCCGCAAGGATCCTGAGGATGATCACATTTACCTGAGGCGTTACGTACTTTCCGGCTACAACCCCAAACAGGGATTCTACCGCCACGAAACGATCGATGAAGCCGCCCAGCCACAGCGGCTGCCGGACCGGCGTATCGTTCTGGAAGCGGAGCCCATAGAAAATTTTCGCTTTACCAACCAGGAATATTTTCTGGTTAATTTCGATTCCTCCGCCCTGATCGCCTTAAAGGAGCCCGTGGAAATTGTTCCCTTTGACAGTTGGGACGCCTCCTCCTTCAGTTCCGCCTATGCCGTTCAAAGCCAGACCAGCGAAGTATTGCCCTTCGAGTTGGCGGACGCCATGCCGGAGGAGCTTTCGGGGGAAAGCCTGGAACTAAGCCCGGAAGAGTACGCCTACTATACCGAGTACGGCGAAAACGAACGGATAGCCGAATATGCCAAGGAGCTTACCCAGGGGCTTGCATCCAACTGGGAAAAGATTCAGGTTATCTTTGAGACCCTGAAATACGGCGATTACCGTTACAGCCTGAAACCGGGGATTGCCCCGGACGGCGATCAGCTGGGCTATTTCCTCTTTGAAACTAAAAAGGGTTACTGTTCCTATTACGCATTTGCCTTTACCATGCTCCTGCGCTCCCTGGGTATCCCTGCCCGGATCGCCGCAGGCTTTTTTATCGATCCTTCTCTGGATACCTTTAACTATTACCCGGTCCGTTCCGATATGGCCCATGCCTGGGTGGAGGTCCGCTACCCCGGGTACGGCTGGATAGAATACGACCCCACCACGGAAAACTTAGCGGAGGACGAGGACTTTCGCTTTTCCTCCGGGGTTCCCCAGGATCTGTTTGAACGGCTTATGCGGGAAATCCTGGAAAACCGTTCCCGCCTGAATCCCAAGGAAGGCGCCGACGATAACTCTACCACCACTGTCCTGGGCGCGCTTGGCCGTAATGTCCGTTCCTTCCTCCGGAACCATTGGCTGCCCCTGGTGATCACCCTGGTCTGCAGCATCTTCTTAAGCATACGTACCGGTTTCCTCTGGCTTTCAAAGCTGGCGCGAAAGCCCCGGAAAAAAGCGGGCCTTCTCTGGGTCCATACTCTCCGGAGGCTCCGCCTGGCGGGCTATAAACGGGATGCCCGGACAAAGGGAGAGGCCGAGTGGGCCCGGGATATGGAGCCTTTCTTCCCGGGTACCCGGGATCTTTACCAGAACATAGCCGCCGCCCGCTACGCCCCGGAATATACTGCGGAACAGTGGAAAACCCTGGACGGGCAGTACCGCCTATTCTCGGCAAACTACCGGAAACAGGTATCCCTCCCCCGGCGTATCCTCGGCTGGCTCCTGCCGCCCCTGGCCATGGCCGCAAAAAACGCCGGACGCCGCTTGGCGCTGTTCCTGGCAATCCTGCTGATCCCCCTAAGCGGGGATACGGCGCGAGCCCAGGATGACCAGTCCCGGATAACGGAAAGCAGCGAATTCGCCCCGCTTTACAACCAAGCCCAGGATGCCCAGCAGGCTGAATTCTGGGAGCGGGCTATCGAGCTATACACCCAGGGTATGGAAGAATTTCCCCTGGACTTCCGGTTTTCCTGGGCCCTGGGGCGGCTCTACGAAAGCCGTAAGCTCTACGGACTTGCCTGGGAGGCCTTCCGAAAAACGGAAACCCTGATACCCTACGACCCGGATCTTCTGTACGAGATGGCCCTTACCGCGGGGTATCTGAACGAAAACGCCACAGCGGTGGAGTATCTGGAACGGCTCTTAACCACATTCCCGGACAACCTGGATGCCATCGGCAACCTGGCGTGGATGTACTACAAGCTCCACCGGCTGGGCGAAGGGGAACGGCTCCTCCTGGATACCCAGAACCGGTTCGGCCCAAGCCCCGATTTCGCCATGACCCTGGGTACCATCTATTCCGAAATGTTTCGGTACGAGGACGCGAAAAAATGGTATTTGGAAGCAATTGAGGGGGGGAAAAAGTGGGGGGATCGGGCCTTTGCTTCGGTGGCCCATTACAACCTATCCCTTCTGGAAGCCCGGTTTTACCATTTTCCCGAATCCCTGGAGCGGACCAACTCTTCCCTGGCCTCCCAGAACCGCGCCTCCGGATGGCTGGCACGGGGGGAACTGTACCTCCACCGGCTGGATTTTCCCCGGACCTTTGCGGATTACCAGGAGGCCTACGAAATCGATAACTCCCCCCTGTCCAAGATCAACATGGCCCAGGTTTTCCAAATCGCCGGCCGGCTTGAGGAAGCCCGGCTCTATGCCGAAGACAGCCTTAATTCCCGAGACCTGTCATGGATGATGAACTACGGTATCGATCCGGACCGGTATAAACGGGATCTCCACCAAATCCTCTGGCACACCTATTCCGGGTTGGCGGAAACTCAAGCCCTGAGCCCCTACAGCGGTCTTAGGGATCGCCTCAATAATTTCGTCCGGCTGCAATACTACCGGTTTAAGTCCGCCGTCCACCGCCATCTCTTCCGGAAGTACAGCCTCCTTTCGGCCCAAGCTTATGGGGCGGAAACGCCGGTATCAGGAGAACTCCGTCTGGATGCCCTAATCCAATACTACAACGCCTTTGAGGCCTACCCCCGGCGGGCCAATGTTTATCTTACCATGGCCCGGGATTTTGAGACGTCCCTGATCCCCCAGGCGGCCAATTCCTACGATGAAGAAGCGGGAGCCCTCTTTAAGAACCGGGAACTCCTCCGCCAGACCATCGACGCCTTTGACCCAATATGGGAACGGGATATGATAGCCGATACCTATACCGAACTTGCCCTTCTGGCCAAGGGCGCTAACCGCCGTGATGAACGGCAGGACACCGCCGAACGGCTCTACGCTCTGAACCGCGGAGCTCTCCGCCAGAAGGGCATTAAACTCCCGGTGGAACTTATCATCGAACTCTTCGGTTCCGACGGCGATAGACCGGCCGAAGAAACCCGCCGCATAGAACGGTCCCTTCGTAGGCTGCTCCCCAAGGCGGGTTTTCAGCTGATCCCGGTATACGAAACCAGCAACGCCATTCCGCCCCGTTTCCGCCTGACCGTCACCATCGGCTCCGGCGAACTCCGCTGCGAACTCTACGATGCCGGCCGAGGCGCCTCGGTATGGCAGCGCCCCATCCCGCTCCCAAAGCTCTCCGCCCGGGAACTCAGCGCCGCCGTCCGCACCCTGGCGGATACTGCTTTTACGGTGAAATAACCAAGAATTTAACCACGGACAAAGAAGAGAAACCGCAGAGGACGCAGAGGGAAGAACACAGAGGACACGGAGAAGAGGGGGGCTTCCCTGATGCTACGCTGAATCCGGTTTGAGCCCTGGCATATCCCATTCCGGGGGGATCTTGGTGGGTATGCCCTTGGAATCCACGAAGGCCCAGGTGACCTCCGCCTCGGCGATGATATCCTCGCCCCGGAGTATGCGCTGGGCGATAATGCCGCTTACTGCGCCCTTCTTGATAGGCCAGGATTTGATAAGAAGCTCATCCTCCGCTATGGCGGATTTCTTGTATTCGATCACAACCTTGGCAACATAGACCCCGTAACCGGCTTTAATCACCTTGGGATAATCGAAGCCCACGGCTTTGAGCAGCTGGTACCGGGCAAATTCCAGGTAGTTCAGATAGTTGGCGTTGTTCACATGGCCATAGCTGTCACATTCGTAGGTACGAACCGTTAAAGAACATTCACAAATCATGGTTGCTATTATATAATACAGAAAAGTCCTATTCAACGAGGTTAGCATGTTTAAATTTTGCCCGTCCTGCGGTTCCCAAAACATTCAGTTTGAAAACAACAAAAAATTCCACTGCCCGGACTGCGGATTTTCATATTACCATAATACCGCCGCCGCCACGGGTTGTGTTGTCAGTACGGGGGAGGAAATTATTCTCCTGGTCCGGGCCAAGGACCCCGCCAAGGGAAAGCTGGATCTACCCGGCGGCTTTGTGGACCCCGGAGAGGGCGCCTTTGAGGGCCTGCGCCGGGAATGCCGGGAGGAGCTCGGTTGGGACCCGGGGCCGAACTTCACCCTCTTTGCCTCCTTCCCCAATATCTACCCTTATAAGAACATTACCTACAATACCTGCGATCTTTTTTTTACCATCACCGTTCCGGGCCTCAAACCCGGAGATTTCAAGCTGGAAGAAAAGGAAATTGGCGGGATTCGTTTTGTTAAACCCGGAGACATTAAACCGGAGGATCTGGCCTTTGATTCAACCAGACGGGCAATAAAGGCTTATTTGGAATACAACACCATCCGGGGCAAATGAAGAAGCTCCCGGTCCAATCAATCCCTAAACGGTTTTTCAACATCCTTGCTATATTGGCGGTAATAATGCATAATAGCGTAATATTTTAAGCGTTTTTTTAAAATGGAGGAATTTATGAAAAAAGCTATTAAAGGGTTAAGCTTAGGGGTGTTTATGGCGCTCCTGGCGGTCTCCCTGATTACCGGCTGTAAAAAGAATACCGTCGCGGCCGGTAATGGGGATATTATCAAAATCGGGGTTTTTGAACCCATGACCGGGGCAAACGCTGCGGGCGGGGCTATGGAAACCGAAGGAATACGTCTTGCCAACGAACTTTTCCCCACTATTGAAGTTGGCGGGAAGACCTACAAAGTTGAGTTGGCTATTGTGGATAACAAATCCGATAAGGTTGAAGCGGCCACTGCGGTTCAGCGGCTTATCGACCGGGAGAAGGTCCAGGTCATCCTCGGTTCCTGGGGTTCATCCCTTTCCATGGCCGGAGGCGAAGTCGCCAAGGATGCAAAGATCCCCGTAATCGGCCTTTCCTGCACCAATCCCCTGGTTACTGCGGGAAATGATTACTACTTCCGGGTATGCTTTATCGATCCCTTCCAGGGAATCGTTATGTCCAACTACGCCTTCAACGATCTCAAGGCTAAGACCGCCGTCATTGTTCAGGAGGTTTCTAACGATTACTCCGTAGGGCTGGCGAAATTCTTCTCCGATAATTTCAAGCTTCTCACCAAGAACAATAGCGCCATCCTGACCACAGTTAATTACAATACCGGCGATCAGGACTTCAGCGCCCAACTCACCGGTATCAAAGCCCTGAATCCCGAGGTAATCTTCGCTCCGGGCAATTACACCGAATCCGCCCTGGTCATTAAACAGGCCCGGGAACTGGGCATCAATGTGCCCTTTATCGGCGGTGATACCTGGGAGACCCCGGAATTCATCGATGTGGGCCGGGAATACGTTGAAGGGGCAGTGTTTTCTACCTTCTTCGCCTCCGAATACGCTGCTTCCCCGATAGCGGAATCCTTCCTTAAAGAATACCGCGCCCGGTACAACAAGGAACCCGCTGCAGTAACCGCGCTTGGTTATGACGGCTATCTAGTCGCCTTGGACGCCATCAAGCGGGCCGGCTCGGTGAACCCCCAGGCTATTCGGGACGCTATTGCAAAAACCCAGGGCTTTGTGGGCGCCGCCGGGATCGTTTCCCTAGACTCCAACGGGGATGCCACTAAGAGTGCATTCCTCAAGATTGTTAAGGGGGGAAAGTTCGCTTTCCAGACCATTGTTAATCCCTAGATCGTAAAAAAGGACAGGACGAGTGAACTTTGATGTATTTCTGCAGCATATCTCCAACGCCCTGTCCTTGGGTAGTCTCTACGCCCTCATCGCCATCGGCTATACCATGGTGTACGGCATACTCCGGCTCATCAACTTTGCCCATGGCGATGTGTTTATGCTCGGCGGCTATATCGCCTTTTACGCGGTTACGGTCTTTTTTATGCCCTGGTGGGTCGGCTTTATTGTAGCCTTTGGACTCACGGGGATCTTCGGCATAGGTCTGGAACGGGTGGCCTATAAACCCCTGCGTAATTCTCCCAAGATTTCCATTATGATAAGCGCCATCGGCGCATCCTTCCTGCTGGAAAACCTGGCCACGGTAATCTTCGGCGGGCGGCCCAAGGGCTTCCCGGTACCGGAGCTTTTTAACCATGTGGCCCACATTGGCAGTGTTTCTGTAGCCTACATCAGCCTCCTTATTCCGGTGCTTACCGCAGTATTATTAACGATACTGTTGATCATTGTGCTCAAAACAAAAACCGGCATGGCCATGCGGGCAGTTTCCACGGATCTGTCCGCAGCCCGGCTTATGGGCATTGATGTAAACCGGATCGTCTCGTTTACCTTTGGCGCCGGTTCGGTATTAGCCGCCATCGGGGGAGTCATGTGGGCAACCAAATACCCCCAGCTTAACCCCACCATGGGGATGATTCCCGGGCTCAAATGTTTTATCGCCGCAGTTATCGGCGGAATCGGCAATATATCCGGAGCTGTCCTGGGGGGTCTCCTCCTGGGCTTCATCGAGATCATGATCATCGCATTCCTCCCAACCCTTACGGGTTACCGGGACGCCTTTGCCTTTGTATTACTCATTTTTGTGCTCATGGTAAAGCCCTCGGGTCTTCTGGGCAGAAACCAGGTAGAAAAGGTATAGGGAGCGGCGGATGATTCTGGACAAAAAACAAAACCGTACCGTAAGCATTATCGCTCTCATCCTGGCCCTTGGCTTTGTCATTCTGGCGGACACGGTCTTTAGTTCCTTTTCCCGAAGGATCTTCAACCTCTGCGGAATCTATATTATTCTTGCGCTCTCGCTCAACCTGCTTAACGGCTTTACCGGACTCTTTTCTCTGGGCCACTCGGGTTTCATGGCCATTGGCGCCTATGTGAGCGCCCTCCTCACCATGAGTCCTGCCCAGAAAAGCATGAATTACTTTATGACCCCCATTGTCCCTATCCTGGCGAATGTGGAGCTTCCCTTTATCCCCGCCCTTATCATTGCCGGGCTTACGGCAGCCCTGGCGGGTTTCCTCATCGGCACACCGGTACTGCGGCTTCGGGACGACTATCTAGCCATCGCCACCCTGGGCTTTTCTGAGATAATCCGGGTGGTACTCACCAATCTTCAACCGGTAACCAACGGCGCCCTGGGCCTTAAGGGGCTGCCGAAATATGCAAGTACCTATATGATCTGGGCCTTAGTGTTCCTAACGGTGGTCTTCATGATTGCGCTCATAAACTCCGCTTTTGGCCGGGCCTGCAAGGCGGTTCGAGATAACGAAATAGCTGCCCAGGCCATGGGCATCCACATTGCCCGGGTTAAAATCCTCAGTTTTACTATTTCCAGTTTTATGGCCGGCGTAGGCGGCGCCCTCCTGGGCCACCTGATGAGCACCATTGACCCAAAAATGTTCACCTTCAGCCTGACCTATAACATCCTGCTCATTGTGGTCCTTGGGGGCAACGGCAGCATCACCGGATCGATAATCGCCTCACTTATAGTAACGATCTCCATGGAGGCCCTCCGTTTCCTGGACGGCCCCCTAAACCTGCTGCTTTTCCGAACCCAGGGTCTTCCGGGCCTCCGGATGGTGGTATTCAGCGCCCTCCTTCTCTTAGTGGTAATCTATCGCCAGGAAGGCCTTATGGGGAAAAAAGAATTTTCCTGGAACCGCATCCTTGATGCCGGGCTAATAAAAAAACTCTTGGGTCGTGGAGGCGCGTAATGCTGGAAACCAACAACATTACCATGCAGTTCGGCGGCCTCACCGCGGTATCCGATTTTTCCATCACCGTGGCGGACGGTGAAATTGTAGGACTCATCGGCCCTAACGGTGCGGGAAAAACCACGGCCTTTAACGTAATTACCGGGGTCTATACACCCACCAGGGGAACCATACTTTTCAACGGAAAAAACATCGCCGGTAAACAGCCACATAGGATCACCGGTACGGGTATAGCACGGACCTTTCAGAATATACGCCTTTTCCATGAGATGACGGTGCTGGAAAACCTTCTGGTGGCCTGTAACCTCCGGGAGAAACCCAATCTCTTTGAATCGGTGCTGCACCTTCCCGGCTATATAGCCCGGGAAAAAAAGGCCCGGGAATTTTCTTTAAACCTGTTGGAATCGGTGGGACTCCTCAATAACGCCAATGATAACGCAGTATCCTTGCCATACGGGAAACAACGCCGCCTGGAAATAGTCCGCGCCCTGGCCACCGAGCCAAGCCTGCTGCTCCTGGACGAACCTGCCGCGGGGATGAACCCTCAGGAATCCCAGGAGCTGATGGAATTTATTGTGGGTATTCGGGACAAATTCAAGATCTCAGTATTACTGATAGAACACCATATGCAGGTAGTGATGGGTATCTGCAACTGGCTTTATGTGCTTGATTACGGCATTACCATCGCCAAGGGCGCCCCCGCAGAGATACGGAAAAATCAGAAGGTCATCGACGCCTACCTGGGGGTGGACTAATGCGAAACTTCGTTCCGTTTCGATTCAACTGTGCGGTATCCGCCGCACAAATGAGGGGTTATGCTTAAACTGGAAAACCTTTCGGTATACTACGGCGGCATCCACGCTCTGCGGGGTATCGACATAGAGGTTGAGGACGGTAAGATCATTACCCTTATCGGCGCCAATGGCGCAGGCAAAAGCACTATGCTCAACAGTATTGTTGGCCTGATAAAAAGCTCTTCAGGTAAAATCCTTTGGAATGGAGCGGATATTACCGGCCGAGACACCAAGGATATAGTCTCCATGGGTCTGGTGTTGATCCCCGAGGGCCGCCGCGTATTCCCCAACCTGACGGTGGAAGAAAACCTCCGCCTGGGCGCCTACGCCCGCAGCGACAAGATGGGCATCAAAAAAGACCGCGACCGCTGTTACACCCTCTTCCCCCGGCTCAAAGAACGATCCCATCAGCACGCCGGTACCCTGAGCGGCGGTGAACAGCAGATGCTCGCCGTAGCCCGGGGTCTCATGTCAAGCCCAAAACTTCTCATGCTGGATGAACCCTCCCTGGGCCTTGCCCCCCTGGTCTCCCGGATGATCTTCGAAATCGTCCGGGAAATAAACAAAAACGGTACCACCGTATTGCTGATAGAACAGAACGCCCACGCTGCGCTGGAAATAGCAGACTACGCCTACGTCCTGGAGACTGGGGTAATCACCATGCAAGACACGGGAGCGGCGCTGTTGAATAATGAGGGGATTAAGAAGGCTTACTTGGGGGAGGGGTGAAAAGAGCAGACCCCAAAAAAACAGCCCCGAGAAAGGCGCCGATGGTGTCGGCTATCCAGTCCCATACATTGCAGTCACGGCCGGGTACGAAAAACTGGTGTACCTCGTCAATTACCCCATAGAGGGAGCTGATAAAAACAAGCAGAAACAGGGTCCGCAGACGGTGGAATTTACGTTGGGCGGGAGAAAACCAGAAGAATACGGTAACCGCGAGGACCAGATAGGCAATTACGTGCTGGAGTTTATCGAAGCCCAGGATGCCCTTTGGAGTGGGGAGGATGCTCTGGGAAGAAAGACACCAAATACTGACTACAACCAACAGAGCAGGTATTTTAGGTAATATTTTAAAGATTAGGGTCATGATTGCCGTCATTTAGCTCCGGACAGGATGTAGCCTTGTATAGGGCTGATATTATCATTATGGTAAATTAATGAATATATTTGAAGCCATTGTTCTGGGCGCTATTCAGGGGCTTACGGAATTTCTTCCGGTAAGCAGTTCCGGACATCTGGTCCTTTTACAAAAAATTTTCGGTATCGCTGAACCGATGCTGCTTTTTGATACCCTGGTCCACGTGGGGACCTTGATTGCGGTTTTTATTGTATTATGGAACGATATTTCGACCATCCTACGGCGAATTGTTCAGCCCCTTACGGGGTACCTCATCCTGGCAACCATACCTACGGTTATTGTGGCCCTCCTTTTGAAAGATTTTATCGAAGAAACCTTCCAATCAGCAGCTTTTCTGGGATTTTCCTTCCTTTTCACTGCCCTAGCCCTCCTGGTATCGGAACAGGTGTCTCGATTTTCGGTAAGGGTTAAGCCTCAGGCGGCTATGGACTGGTTTGATGCCCTGGTTATCGGTATTTGTCAGGCTATCGCCATTATTCCGGGGGTTTCCCGGTCCGGGCTGACCATTTCGGGGGCTCTTTCCCGCAGGCTGAACCGGGATTTTGCCGCACGATTCGCCTTCCTCCTCTCCATTCCGGCAATCCTGGGCGCCCTGATTTTGCAGCTAAAGGATCTTGCCAAAAGTGGGTTCCCCCCAACTATGGATCCGGCGTCTATGATAGCCGGAACAGTGACCGCTGCGGTAATCGGTTTTTTCTCAATAAAATTTATGCTGAAAATTGTCAAAACCCGGTCCTTCCGAGGCTTCGCCCTCTATATGGCGATCCTGGGTTTCCTGGTCCTGGCGGATCAGCATTTCTTCCATTTCTTCTTTTAATTAATAAAAGGATTTTCCTTGACCTTTATCTCTGGTATAAGTATTTTTGTACAAAATGAAAGATATTGAAAAAACTCAATCAGAAGAAGCAGCTTTCGCTGAAGGTGAACCGACAGCCCCGGTTCAGGGTGGATCGGAGCCGGATCTTTCTATAGATGTACCGTCATCCGACCCGGCGGCGGATGCTGGGGCAGACTCGGCAACGGCGTCAGCCGAACTTAGCCCGGAAGAGAAGATCGCCGACCTGGAAGAAAAGCTTAGGGAAGCCAATGATCTGTATCTGCGGAAGGCCGCGGATTTTGAAAATTTCCGCAAACGGATGAACCGGGAAAAGCAGGATGCCATAGACTTTGCCAACCAGAGCCTGCTTTTAGACCTTATTCTGATAATCGACGATTTTGACCGGGCTATTAAATCCGCGGAAAACTCAAAGGAATTTGACAGTTTTTACGAGGGTATCACCCTGATAGAAAAACGCCTTACCACCCAGCTGGAAAACAAATGGGGGCTTAAGCGATTTGATTCTGCGGGTGAAGCCTTTGACCCGAACCGGCATGAGGCTATTATGATGGAAAAATCTCCGGAAATTACCGACCCCGTGGTTCAAGAAGATTTTTTTAAAGGCTATACTCTTAAAGACCGGGTCGTGAGAAGCGCTAAAGTAAAGGTTTTAATGCCCGAGGAAACCCTTCGGCAAGAAAATTAAGTATATTAAAGTAAAGGAGTCGATATATGGGCAAAATTATTGGTATTGACTTAGGGACCACCAACTCTTGTGTGGCTGTCCTTGAGGGCGGCGAACCGGTGGTTATCCAGAATTCAGAAGGGGGCCGGACAACCCCCTCCATTGTTGGGTTTACCAGCAAGGGCGAACGGCCTGTGGGCCAGCCCGCGAAAAACCAGATGATCACCAACCCCGAAAACACTGTTTATTCCATAAAGCGGTTTATGGGACGTCGGTATTCCGAGGTTTCCAACGAGATGAGTCTGGTGTCCTATAAGGTAGTAGAACAGGGAGATGATGTCCGGGTGGACGTTGACGGGAAAAAATATTCTCCCCAGGAGATCTCCGCCTTCGTATTGCAGAAGATGAAGAAGACCGCCGAGGACTATCTGGGCGAGGCGGTTACCGAGGCGGTTATTACCGTACCGGCCTACTTCAACGACGCCCAGCGCCAGGCTACCAAGGATGCGGGAAAGATCGCCGGCCTTGATGTTAAACGGATCATCAACGAACCAACCGCGGCCTCCCTGGCCTTCGGTTTCAATAAGGACCAGAAAAAAGAAAAAACCATCGCCGTTTACGACCTGGGCGGCGGTACCTTCGATGTTTCCATCCTGGAACTGGGGGAAGGGGTTTTTGAAGTAAAATCCACCAACGGCGATACCCACCTGGGGGGTGACGATTTTGACCGCCGCATCATGGAATGGCTTATCACCGAATTCAAACAGGATACGGGAATCGACCTTTCCAAGGACCGTATGGCCCTGCAGCGGCTTCGGGAGGCAGCGGAAAAAGCTAAGATAGAGCTTTCCGCCATGCAGGGTACCGAAGTGAACCTTCCGTTTATTACGGCGGATCAGACGGGACCCAAACATCTCCAAAAGTCCCTCACCAGGGCAAAATTTGAACAGATGGTAGGGGACCTGCTGGAACGGTCCAAAGACCCTTGTAAAAAGGCTCTGAGCGATGCGGGGCTCACTGCGGATCAGATTGACGAAGTAATTTTAGTGGGGGGCTCCACACGTATCCCTGCGGTACAACAGATCGTAAAGGATCTGTTTAAAAAAGAACCAAATAAAGGGGTTAACCCTGACGAAGCGGTAGCCATTGGCGCCGCTATCCAGGGCGGTATCCTTGGTGGTGATGTGAAGGATGTACTCCTCCTGGACGTAACACCCCTTTCCCTGGGCATCGAAACCCTGGGCGGGGTTATGACCAAGCTCATCCCCCGGAATACCACCATCCCCACCCGGAAAAGCCAGATCTTCTCCACCGCTGCGGATGGTCAGAACGCGGTTTCCATCAATGTACTCCAGGGTGAACGGGAAATGGCCAACCAGAACCGTACCTTGGGTCGTTTCGACTTGGTGGGCATACCGCCGGCGCCTCGGGGAGTTCCCCAGGTTGAGGTCGCCTTCGATATTGATGCAAACGGTATAGTGCACGTATCCGCGAAAGACCTGGGTACCGGTAAGGAACAGAAAATCCGTATCGAAAGCTCCTCGGGCCTGAACGACCAGGATATTGACCGCATGGTTAAGGAAGCGGAACTCCACGCCGAGGAAGACAAGAAAGAGCGGGAAAAGGCGGAGGTCCACAACGAAGCGGACACCATGATCTACAGTACCGAAAAGAACATTAAGGACCTGGGCGATAAAATAAGCGCCGAAGATAAGTCTAAGACCGAAGAAGCCATTGCGGATCTGCGCAGGGCCCTGGAGGGTGGAGAGATCCAAACCATCAAGGACAAAACCGAAGCCCTGAAACAGGTTTCCTACAAAATCGCCGAGGAGCTCTACAAGCAGCAGGGCGCTCAAGGCGGCGCAGGACCGGATATGGGAATGGGCGGCATGGGCAGCGGCCCCTCTGCGGGTCCCAGCAGCGACGATTCCTCCGGCCCCGGTAACAACACCAAAAGTGCGGAAGATGCCGATTACGAAGTAGTAGACGACAAATAAGAAATTGGGATTTGGAGAGGAGAGAGAAGAAAATATTATTTTTCATCCCTTCTTCAAATTCCTTTCTTTACATTAAAGAAAGGGTGATGATGTGGCTAAGCGTGATTACTACGAAGTCTTAGGGGTCCAGAAAGACGCTTCCAAGGATGATATAAAAAAGGCCTATCGAAAGCTTGCCATACAGTACCATCCGGATAAAAACCCGGGGAATAAAGAGGCGGAAGAGAAATTCAAGGAAGCCTGCGAGGCCTACGAAGTCCTTTCGGACAACCAGAAACGCCCGGCCTATGACCAATTCGGCCATGCCGGGGTTGAAGGTATGGGGGGCGGTCAGGATTTTTCCCAGGCCTTTCGGGGGTTCGAGGATATTTTTGGAGATTTTTCCGGGATCTTCGATTCTTTTTTTGGGAGCAGTGGGGGTACTCGTTTTCGCAGCGGCGGTTCCGGCGGCGGGCATAGCGGCGTCCGACAGGGCGCCAATCTTCGTTACGATATTGAGATTCCCTTTAAAGATGCAGTTTTTGGCTCCAAGGTTGAAATCCAGTATTCCCGGAATGAAAGCTGCCCCACCTGTAAGGGGTCCGGAGCTGCCAACGGGACCGGAAAAAAAGTCTGCCCCTCCTGCCAAGGTTCAGGTCAGATTCGTCACAGTCAGGGGTTTTTTTCGGTGGCCAGTACCTGTCCGTCCTGCGGCGGGGAAGGGTATATTTTCGAGCATCCCTGCAAGGATTGCGGCGGTTCGGGAACCCAGAAAAAACGACAGAAGATTATGGTTACTATCCCGCCGGGGGTGGAAAATGGCCGACGGGTGGTAATCTCCCGGCAGGGAGACGCCGGCCCCGGAGGCGGTCCTCCCGGAGATCTCTACGTATTTATCCGGGTTAAATCCCATGAATATTTTGAGCGACAGAATGAAGACCTTTACTGCGCGGTACCCATTTCCGTAACCCAGGCCAGCCTGGGGGCGGATATTCAGGTATCTACCCTGGATGGCAAAACCATAAAAGTTAAGATCCCCCCGGGAATCCAGAACGGCAAACTCCTGCGTATCCGGGATGAGGGCGTCCCCACAGGCGGTCGCCGGGGTAACCTCTACATCAAGGTCATAGTGCAGATCCCCGCCAAGCTTTCCAAACGGGGGCGGGAACTCATGGAAGAGCTGTCCAAGGTCGAAGGCGAAGTGGATTCACCCAAACCTATTCCCCTTTCGGAACTCGCAGGGCAGTAATAAAACCAGACTCTCAAATAAAAAATATTTTATCTATAAAATTTTATTTAATATATCTTGACGCCTGTTGAATTTGATAATATTATAATATACCCATAATATAGTTTGTAGGCAGTTTATTTAGAAGAGAGGTCGCTAATGGCTGTAAGTACATTCAAGAGAGGTTTGCGCCTTCCAACCCGGAAGGATGCTACCGAGGGGAAGCCCGTAGAGCTTGCCCCTCTGCCCAAACAAGTGGTGATCCCCATTAATCAGCATTTCGGCGCGCCGAATAAATGTCTGGTAAATGTGGGGGACCATGTAAAACGGGGGCAGAAAATCGCCGATGCTGCGGCTCCGGGGCCCATGACCGTACCGGTCCATGCGTCCATTACCGGGGTGGTTAAGAAGATCGAGCCCCGGACCCAATCCAACAATACCGAGGGAATCTGCGTACTTATCGAGGCGGAAAGCGTCGATTCCGGGTCCGGCGGGGAAGAATTTCTTCCGCCCCTGGATCCTTTTACCTGTACCAAAGAGGAAGCCCTGGCCCGGATTCGGGAAGCGGGAATCATCGGTATGGGCGGAGCGGGGTTTCCCTGCCACATAAAGCTCAACCCGCCTCCGAATAAACCCATCGACATTATCATTGCCGACGGCGCCGAGTGCGAACCTTACCTTACCACCGACGAGGCGGTACTCACCGAAAAACCCAACCTGTTAATACTTGGCCTTACCATCGTGATGAAAATCACCGGGGTGAAAAAGGCCATCATCGGGATGGAGGATAACAAGGCTAAGCTTATCCCCATGATAGAGCGGGAGATCCGGTTAAGCGAACAGGCCGCATCGGTAGGCGAAATTAGCATAGGGCTTTGCAGGACCCGCTACCCCCAGGGGGGGGAGAAGCTGCTCATCACCGCCCTGACCGGACGGGAAGTGCCTTCCGGCGGGCTGCCCATGGATGCGGGCTGCATAGTCCAAAACGTGGGTACCCTGGTGGCCATTGCCGAAGCCTTTAGTCTGGGTAAGCCCCTGGTTGACCGGGACCTTACGGTAAGCGGCGGGGCCTGTAAAACCCCTAAAAACATCCGGGCGCCCATCGGGACATTGCTGCCGGATCTGCCGCCGGTGTTTATGGAGATTGGGTACGACAAACTGAGTAAGATCCTCTACGGCGGCCCTATGATGGGTAACGCGGTTCCGAATCTGAACATACCGATACAGAAAAACACCTCGGGCATCATCCTTATGACCGCCGCAGAAACCGTGGCGGAGTTGGAAGGTCCCTGTATCCGCTGCGGCCGGTGTATCCGGAACTGTCCCATACGGCTTTCCCCGGTGATTATGAACATGGCCCTGGAAGCGGGAGACCTGGACGAAGCGGTCACCGCGGGGCTGATGGATTGTATAGAATGCGGCAGCTGCACCTTCATGTGCCCCGCCCGGATTAAGCTGGTACAACGGTTCCGGGTTGGAAAAGGGCGCCTACGGATCAGACAACAGGCCCGACAAGCCGCACAGGCTGCAAAGCCTGCCCCCGCAAAAACTTAAGGAGAATTTAATGGCACAAACCGAATCTCTATCGCAGGAGCTTTTCCTCTCCTCAAGCCCTCACATTGCGTCCAAGGTTCCCGCCGCGGCGCTGATGCGCAATGTGCTGATTGCCCTGGCCCCGGTCACCATCTTTGGGGTCATGAGCTTTGGGCTTCCCGCCCTGCTGAATATCCTGGTTTCCATTGTATCGGCGGTGGCGGCGGAATCCCTGTTCCGGTACATCACCAAACAGGATATCCGGATAAAGGACAATTCCGCTATTGTAAGCGGGCTGCTCCTGGCGCTGGTACTCCCCCCCACTACTCCGCTCTGGATGACCGCCCTGGGGGCGATCTTCGCGATTGTGGTGGCCAAGGAGTTCTTCGGCGGCTTGGGCGCCAATGTATTTAACCCCGCCCTTATAGGCCGGGCTTTCCTCCTGATGAGCTTCCCGGCGGCGGTCACTAACTGGGCCCGGCCTCTGGGCTTTGGAACGGCCCTAAGCGATGCGGTAAGCGGCCCTACCCCGCTGGGGATCTTCAAGCTGGGTAAAAACGCGGCAGCGGGCATACAGGCGGTAGGCGCAGACTTTGCCGCAAATAAGCTGGCCTCTTCCGCCGACTACTGGGCTACCCTGCGGACCCTCTTTATCGGCAACCACGGGGGCTGCACCGGGGAAACATCAATACTGCTTATCCTCGCCGGCGCAGTTTTCCTGCTGGTTAAAAAAACTATCGACTGGCGGGCGCCGGTAACCATGATAGGTTCGGCGTTTATCCTCTCCCTTGTTTTGGGTATGGACCCCCTGTTCAGTGTCCTTTCAGGCGGGCTTATCTTCGGCGCGGTTTTCATGGCCACCGATTATGTATCCGCCCCCCTCACCGCCAAGGGGAAACTTATATTCGGCTGCGGCGCGGGGATCATCGCGGTGCTCATTAGAAAGTTCGGGAACTACCCTGAGGGGGTCTCCTACGCCATCCTGATAATGAACGCCACCGCCCCCTTCCTCAACCGCCTGCTGCCGAAAAAATACGGCACAGTTCCTAAAGCTAAGGGGGCAGCGAAATGAAAAGCACGAACGTTCCCGGTATCTTAAAACTCGGCGTCACCCTGACCATCTATGCCACCGTGGCTTGCGTGGGTCTTGCCTTTGTATACTCCGCCACAAAAACGGTTATCGAACAGCGTTCACAGACGGATCTGGAATCCGCCCTGAAGGAGCTGTTCCCCGAGGCGGACGGTTTTGGCAGCCTTGACGGCGCTATACAAAGCCCCGACCCGTCGGTGAGCTTCGGCGCCCAGTACGAAGTCCGCCAAGGGAGCAGCGTTATAGGCGCCGCCATCACCGCTACCGGGTCCAGCTACGGCGGACCCGCAACGATTCTGATCGGTGTGGACACCGGCGGAAGGATCAGTGGCATTAAAATCATGGAAATCTCCGATACCCCCGGGCTGGGAGCAAACGCCTCATCCCCCGCTTATTTTGTGGATAAAGCTACGGGCGTAACCTTTTATGGACAGTTCGCCGGAAAATCCATGAACGATCCCTTCGAGGTAAAGGGCGATGTGATCGCCATAACGGCCGCCACCATTAGCAGCCGCTCCATAACCCAGATCGTTAAAGCCGCCGGAACTGCGGGCAAGGCTTGGCTGGAAACTTCAAGAGGAGGCGCTAAATGAGCCGGTTCTTTAAAATATTCACCAACGGTCTGGTAAAGGAAAACCCCCTGCTGGTGTTGATGATAGGTCTCTGTTCGGCCCTGGCGGTTACCACCTCGGTGGTCAATGGTATTGGCATGGGCCTTTCCATGACCTTCGTACTCCTCATGTCGGAAGTGGTGATAAGCATCTTCCGGAAGCTCATCCCCGAATCCATCCGCATACCGATATTCATCATCGTTATTGCCGCCTTTACCACGGTGATAGATTATATGCTCAAGGCCTACTTTCCGGATCTGTCCAAGGCCATGGGAGTATTCATCCCGCTTATTGTGGTAAACTGTATCATCATGGGCCGGGTGGAATCCTTTGCTTCCAAACAGCCCGTGGGGAACGTTATCTTTGACGCCCTGGGCATGGGCTTGGGTTACACCTGGGTGCTAGCGGGCATCTCCCTTGTGAGGGAACTTTTAGGAAACGGCAGCATCCTGGGTTTTCAGATCCTACCCGAAAGCTACACACCAATACTGTTCTTCATATTGCCCCCGGGAGGGTTCTTCATCTTTGCCCTGTTCATCAGTTTCAATAGTTTTCTTAAGTCCAAAAATAAGGAGGCCCGGATATGATCCTCTTTAAGATATTCATCTCCGCCTTTCTCATTGATAATATTGTTCTCATGCGCTTTATCGCCCTCTGCGCTTTCATTGGAATGAGTACCGACGAGGATAAATCCATCGGCATGGGCCTGGCGGTAACCTTTGTAACGGTCATGGCAACCTGCGTTACCTGGCCTATTTTCAGGTTTATCCTGGAACCCCTGGGGATGGTTTTCCTTAAGCTTCTGGTCTTCATCCTGGTTATCGCCGCCCTGGTACAGCTGGTGGAATTCTACCTTAAGAAATCCGCCCCGGCGCTCTATGCGTCCATGGGTATCTATCTTCCGTTGATCACCACCAACTGCGCCATCCTGGCGGTTACCCTGGATGTGATTGACAAATCCTGTGTCTTCACCGGACAAGCCTACACCTTTGTGCAGTCCGTGATGTATGCCGTGGGAGTTGCCGCAGGCTTTCTCCTGGCAATGCTCCTCCTTTCCGGAGTCCGCAGGCGGATCAGAACCAGCCCGCTTCCTTCGTTCCTCAAGGGGACCCCCATACTGTTTGTAACGTCGGCTCTTCTGTCCATGGCCTTCATGGGTTTTTCCGGTTTAGTAAAGTAGGAGGAGAGGTATGAATATTGTTTTAATCACCGCCCTGTTTGCGGCGCTTCTGGCATTTGTGCTGGGTATTGCATTGGGGGTTTTCAAGAATTTGTTCGCCGTTGAAGAGGATCCTTTGATCGGCGAAGTGCGGGCCTGTCTTCCGGGGGCCAACTGCGGGGCCTGCGGTTTCCCCGGCTGCGACGGCTATGCCGCTGCGGTGGCCTCCAAATCCACAGAAACCAACCACTGTTCGGTCGGCGGGAAGGATGTGGCGGAAAAACTTGCCGCCATCATGGGGTCCGATGCCGGCGCAGTAATACCGGTGGTGGCGGTGCTTGCCTGTCAGGGTACGCCGGATAGGGCGCCCAAAAAGGGAAATTACACGGGCCTGCAAACCTGCCGGGGAGCCAAGCTTTCCACCGGGGGAACCAAGCTCTGTATCTGGGGCTGCCTGGGTTACGGCGACTGCACCCTTGTCTGTCAGTTCGGCGCAATAAGCCTTGGCGAAAACGGCCTCCCAAAAATTGATCACACTAAATGTACGGGCTGTAAGATCTGTGTTGCCGAATGCCCCCAAGGTGTTCTGCGGGCCCTGCCCAGGAACAACAAGGGTTCCCTGGTAATCTGCTCCAACAGAAACACGATCAAAGCCAATGTAATGAAAAACTGTAAGGGCGGGTGCATTAAATGCGAACTCTGCGTCAAGAACTGTCCGGAAAACTGTATCACCCTGCAGAACGGTATCCCCGTGGTGGATTATGCCAAGTGTACTTCCTGTGGCGCCTGTTCGGAAAAATGTCCCACCAAGGTATTTAAAAGCTTTGAACGAGATGTCCTTGCGGTTTAAATGTTTCTTTTCTATCATGCTTTTCCTTTCCATCGCCGTTACGGGCTCCTCCACCGGTCTGGAGGAGCTTCTCGGCGCCGACAAGATAGCGGAACTGGCCGCCACTAACCCCCTCACCGAGGTTCAGTTTCGGGACCCCCGGCCCCGGCTTATGCCCCGGGATGAGCGGCTTCGGCGCTTAATCAACGACGCCATGGAAGCCCTGGAGCCGACCCTGTTTGTGGAAAGCCTCTACCGGTACGAGAAACCTGCCGCAGCCGGCAGGGCCGAAGCTCCCCAGGAAACTTGGACCGAAGCGGAACGGAACGCCCTCTACAACGCAACCCTGGCCATCAGTTCATTGCAGGGGATAGAGTATTTTTCTGCAAGCCGGAACCGTATGCGTACCTTTTATGAAACTTCCACGGTAATTGACGACCCGGACACCAAGCGCCCCCTCGCTGACCCTGCTTATGCTACGCCCCCGAAAGAACTGCTTATCTATGCCCGCCAGAAAGACCTTACCTTTGGGGATAATATCTATCAGTATACCTACTATGCGTATCCGGACAGCCTGATCTTTATTCAGGAAAACATCAGCTCCATGACCGTGGGACCTATCACGGTGGTAAGAAAGAACCGTTTACGTTCAGTGGTGGCGGTAATTGACGCCGGGGACTCCCTATTGGTGTACGTGGCCTCCATGGCCAAGGCCGCCTCTTTCCCGGGGATGAACGAGCGGGCAGGGCGATCCTTCTCCAACCGTGCGGAGGCGATTCTATCCTGGTTTTCCAGACAGGCAGATGACGCCCTATCTAAGTAAAAAATTAAATTGAATGTTCAAAAACGGGAAGAAATTTCACCAAATGGTATAGTATATTTTATTAGGAAAGAGGTGGCATTTTGTTTTTTAAATATGGAAAAAAAGAGAGCGACTATCTAAAAAGCAGAGATAAAATACTCGGCGATGCAATCGACAAAATAGGCCATATCAAAAGAACGGTAGATACAGATTTATTTTCATCAATAATACATCATATTATAGGACAGCAGATTTCAACCGCCGCGCAAAAAACAATATGGGAACGAATTAATAGTAAAATTGGAGAAATAACCGTAGATGCTATTAATGATCTAAGTATAGATGAAATACAAAAATTCGGGATGACTTTTAGGAAAGCTGAATATATTAAGGACTTTGCAAACAAAATTAAATCCGGCGAACTTATTTTAGACGATATAAACGATAAAAGTGACAATGAAATTATCACTCAATTGTCTGCCCTTAAAGGAATCGGCGTGTGGACAGCTGAAATGCTCATGATATTTTGTCTGCAAAGACCGGATATTTTTAGCTATACTGATCTGGCTATTCATAGGGGATTACGTATGCTGTATCACCATAGAAGTATAGATAAAAAGAAATTTGAAAAATACAGGCGTAAGTTTAGCCCCTATGGCACGGTTGCAAGTCTCTATATCTGGACAGTCGCAGGAGGAGCAATTGCCGGAATGAAAGATTACGCACCAAAGAAAAAAGCCGGCTTAAAATGACTGATGATCAAAAATGGAAAGCCGTATCGGAAAATGACAAAAACTATGACGGCATATTTTTTTATGGAGTAAAATCGACAAAAATATTCTGCCGCCCGTCCTGTAAATCAAAATTACCGCTAAAAAAGAATGTAGTATACTTTGAGTCCAGAGAAAAGGCAGAACAAGCTGATTACCATTATTGTAAACGCTGCCGTCCCGATCTTTTGGAATATCAGCCGATAAAGGACATTGCGGAAAAAGTAAAACTACTCCTTAATAAATATTTTACCGAACAACAAAAACTTATGGAAGAGTTTGGACAGCTTGGCATATCCCAGCATCGCATGGTAACCATATTTAAGGAACGGTATGGTATGACCCCTAAAGAATATTATGATACCCTGAGGATTGAAGAAGCAAAAAAGAAACTAGCTGCTACGGATGATACAATTATGGATATTGCGTATGATGTTGGATTTCAGAGCCTATCCGCATTTTATAAGCTGTTTAGGAAAAAAATGGATATATCACCATCAAAATACAGAAAAAAGGAGATAAAAAATGGAATACGTTTGTAAAATAAAATCGCCGGTTGGAATGCTTACGGTATCAAGCGACGGAGAGAATATTTTAGGGCTTTGGATTGAGGGGCAAAAATATTTTGCCCATACTTTGGACAAAGACTCTGTGGAAAAAAATATGCCGGTATTCGAAGGTGTCCGTAAGTGGCTTGATTGTTATTTTGCAGAAAAAGAACCTGATTTTATGCCGCCCCTTCTGCCTAAGGGAAGCCCCTTTCAAAAATCAATATGGAATATTCTTTGTAAAATACCCTACGGGCAAACAATAACGTATGGGGAAATAGCAAAACAGTATGGGGTTCAAAGTAAAGAAAAACCTACGTCCCCGCGGGCAGTCGGCGGCGCGGTAGGTCACAATCAAATTTCCATTATAATTCCTTGCCATCGCGTTGTCGGCGCCAATGGAAATCTTACCGGATACGCAGGCGGCATAAACAAAAAAATACAGCTTTTACAACTTGAGGGTCTATACGTGTAGACGCGATATTGCCTTAAATATAGGGAGTCGATAGAATCATATTGATTTTTTTTATAGTATATGCTAGTCTATTTAATATGGAAATTTATATGGATTGTTGTTGTCTAAACAGACCATTTGATGATCAAACTCAAGATAAAATCCATATAGAAAGTGATACCATTATGGCTATATTGTGGAAGTGCTTTTATGGAAAATGGCTCCTGATTGGAAGTGATATAGTAACATATGAAATTATGAAAACACCGGATTTAAACAAAAGAAATGAAGTATTAAATATATATTCCATAAAGAAGGATACTGTTTCTTTCAATGGAGAGATACAAAACAGAGCATTGGAATTACAAAAGCATGGATTAAAAGCAATGGATAGTTTACATTTTGCCTCTGCTGAATATAAAAACGTATCTGTTTTATTAACCGTTGATAAAGATTTTGTCACCATTGCAAAACAAATTAAATCATCATTGCTAATCGAAAATCCAGTAACTTGGTATATGAAGGAGATTGAGAATGAATAATCAAGCAATCGTAAGAGATATGAATGCCATACGAAAATTAGGAATAGAAGCATTGATGGAAAAACTGGGGCCGTTAGGAATGGTTGAATTTATGCACCAATTTGATTCCGGTTATGGTGATTATACTAAGGAACGGCATTCTTGGCTGGATAATTTAACTATTGAAGATATAAGTCTTGAAATAAAAAATATGAATAAAGTGTAAAAATGGGGTATTTAAGCGGCTTTCATGCTATTGAAGAACGGATAAAAGCTTCGCCTCCGGGACAGACCGGGCCGCTTCTGGTGGCCAAGGCGGGTCCCCGGGCGCGGGAAATTGTCGACCTGGCGGTGGAACGGAAGATCCAGGTGAACCGGGTAGGTACCCACGAGTTGGACCGCCTGGCTCCGGACCACCGGGGTATCGCCCTCTACACCGAAGACACCGGCGCGGGTTATGAAGTTACCCTGGCAAGCTTCCTCCTTAGCCTGGAAGACCGGAAGGATGCGCTTGTGGTAATATTGGATGAAGTCACGGATCCCCACAACTACGGCGCCATACTCCGCTCCTGTGACCAGTTCGGGGTGGATCTGGTGATAACCCGGACCCGGCGCATCGCCAAATACGCCGAAATCGTCTCCAAAACCTCGGCCGGGGCGGATTCCTGGGTTCCGGTTGCAGAAACCGCCAATCTGCCCCGGGCGATGGAATCCCTCAAAGAAGCGGGCTTCTGGATCTACGGCGCCGACATGGGAGGAGACCCGGTCTGGAGCAAGGACCTCCGGGGCCGGACGGCCATCATCCTGGGGGGCGAGGGAACCGGTATAACCCGGCTCCTCAAGGAAAAATGCGACGCCGTGGTAGCCGTCCCCTCCCGGGGCCGCATAGATTCCCTCAATGTCTCAGTTGCGGCCGGGGTACTGCTCTACGAAGTAACCCGTCAACGCTTAAAGGCCTAATTTTTAGTTTCAATTCTAGATACTTTTTTTTATTAGTGGTATACTTATGTATATAAAGTTACCGGTATATTAGAGGTGTTTATGAAACGTTTAGTTCTATTTTCAGTTCTTGGCCTTTTAGGGATAGGCGCCCTAAGCGCCCAGTCGAAAACCATGTATGTCACCGCAAAAACCATCGAGGTAAAAAGTTCAACCGCATTTTTTTCGGACACCCTGGGAACCATGTCTTACGGCGATCCGGTTTCGGTTCTGCAGGAATACGGAAAGTGGGTTAAAATCAGCTCCTTGGAACCGCCTGTTATAAGCGGCTGGGTTGCCACCGCCAGTCTCACCGCCAAACGCATCATAGTATCCGCCGGTACAACCTCCGCTTCCGCCAACGAAATTGCCCTGGCGGGAAAAGGCTTCAACCAGCAAGTTGAAGATGTCTACCGTCAAAACGGGACCCTGAATTATGATGCCATTGACGCCATAGAGGCGCTGCAAATACCAAACAGGCAACTCTTTACCTTCCTGCAAGAAGGCCGTTTGGCCCGGGGAGAGTAGGGTGAAAATAATAAAACGAATCCTGCCCATCTGTATATTCCCGGTTTTTGCCGCCCTGGTTCTTTCCTGCGCCGGTATAGCCCAAGCCATAGGGGATAGCGCCGACGAAATGGGAGATTCCAAAGGGGCCAACGCTCTGTCCCGGACCGCCCATTCAATTGGAAAAGCCTTGGAGTATATCACTCCGGAACAGGAGTACTTTATAGGCCGCGCAGTGGGGGCGAACCTCCTTACGAACTATCAGATCTACAACGAAGATCCGGATTTAACCCTATATCTGAACCAGATTACCGCCGCTATTGTAATTAACTCCTCAAAACCGGAAATTTATAATGGATATCATACTGCTATTCTGGACAGCGATGAGATCAATGCATTTGCTACCTCGGGAGGACATATTTTTATTACCCGGGGACTTTTGAACTGCGCCAAATCGGAGGATGCCCTGGCGGCGGTTCTTGCCCATGAAATTGCCCATATCCAGTTACAGCATAGTATTGAGGTTATTAGTTCCAATCGGGTGGTAAGTGCCATCGCCGAAACCAGTTCTTCCGTTGTTAGTCTTGCCCTTTCAGAACTTGCAGGTGTACTTGATGAAGCAGCTGAGGAAATTGTTACCGCCCTGCGGGAGGGATATTCCCAGGAACAGGAATTCAAGGCAGATAACCGGGCTGTAGAACTTTTAGCCGGCGTCGGCTATGAGCCTTCAAGTCTGCTTACCATGCTCCTGGCTTTGGAGCAAAGTCAGCCCCAGCATCCCGGCGGGTTCAACCAAACCCACCCAACACCGGAGAAACGGATAGCTAATGTACAAAAATACCTGCGGCAGTTCCGGGATAAAGTACAGGACACCCGGACCTACCGAGAAACCCGTTTTGGTACAATTACGTAAACAGTATTTTCTTTGATTTCATTTTTAGGTTATAAAGGTATTTATGAAACTGGTAATAATGATGAATACATTACTTAATCCATTCCATCCGGTAGTACCCCGAATTTCCCGATTCATACCTTTTTACATTATCCTAGTTTTCTCTACAACGATTCTTTCCTGTACCGGTGTGGCCAAGGCCATAGGGGATAGGACCGATGAAATGGAAGATCCCAAAGGGGCCAACGCCCTGTCCCGGTCCGCTCTTTCAATTGAAAGAGCCTTGGAGTATATCACTCCGGAACAGGAGTACTTTATAGGCCGCGCTGTGGGGGCGAACATCCTTACGAACTATCAGATCTATAACGAAAATCCGGATTTAACCCTTTATCTAAACTTGATTACCACCGCCATTGTAATTCATTCCTCAAAACCTGAAATTTATAATGGGTATCATACAGCGATTTTGGACAGCGATGAGATTAACGCATTTGCCACCCCAGGAGGGCATATTTTTATTACCCGGGGATTTCTTGCCTACGCTACCTCTGAGGACGACCTAGCGGCGGTTCTTGCCCAACAAATTGCTCATATCCAGCTACAACATGGTATTGAAGTTATTAGTTCCAATCGGGTGGTAAGTGCCATCGCCGAGACCAGTTCTTCCGTTGCTAGTCTTGCCCTTTCAGAACTTGCAGGTGTACTTGACGAAGCAGCTGAGGAAATTGTTACCGCCCTGCGGGAAGGATATTCCCAGGAACAGCAATATAAGGCAGATAACCGGGCTGTAGTACTTTTAGCCGACGCCGGGTATGAGCCCTCAAGTCTGCTGACTATGCTCCAGGCTTTGGAGCATAGTCAGCTCCAGCATCCCGGCGGGTTCAATCAAACCCACCCAACACCGGAGGAACGGATAGCTAATGTACAAAAATACCTGCGGCAGTACCGGGATAAAGTACTGGACACCCGGACCTACCGAGAACCTCGCTTCGGTGTGGTAAAACAAGTGTTATAGAATATGAAACTTAATCTAAAGAGCATCATCAAAAAAATTGCCGTTCCAATCATAATAGTTTCAGTGTTTGTTGTATTGTTTTTTGCCAATATCGCCGGAGTCTTCGATTTTCTTGAGATGAAGACCTACGACTTTCGAGTACGGCTTTTTGCCGATTCCTACCGTACTTCCGATGATGTTATTGTGATACTTCTGGATCAACCCAGTATTGACTGGGCTAATCAGGAACGCGGGTGGGGCTGGCCCTGGCCACGACAGGCTTATGCCGAATTGGTGGACTATATGAATACCGCCGGGGCAGCTACCGTAGCCTTCGACGTTATTTTTTCTGAACCCTCGGTATATGGCCCGGAGGATGATGTTGCCTTTATAAACGCGGACGAGGACTTTAAGCGGAGCATACATACCGTTTTTTTCAGTTCCAGCTGGGGCAGCGTCTATTCATGGCCCCGGGAACTTAACACAAAGACCTTCGATCTTACCGGTTTTGATCCGGTTATTCTTCAATACGATTTGCTGAATTTTGTAAATGATGCCGAAGAAAGACGGACCGGCGCCCAGTTTCCTATTCCCGGTCTGATGAATACCGCAGGAAGCATCGGCAATGTGACGAGCCTCATTGAATCGGACGGGATTGTTCGCAGAGCCCGGCTTTTTACCCTTTTTGACGGGAAAGCGGTGCCGGGACTTTCCGCAGCTTCCCTTTTAGTCTCCGGAAGTGATACGGATATCAGCTATGACCGGAAGGATCGTACCATCAGTTGGGGGGAATATACCATTCCAACAGGGAAAAACGGCGGCAGCCTCCTCCGGTTCAAGGGAGGCAACCTGGACAAATATTGGCCCTATTCGGCAAAGAATATACTCCAAAGCGCCGAAGCCTATGCCCGGGGAGAGGAACCCCTCTTGCCCCCCGAAGACTTTGAAGGGAAATATGTTTTTTTCGGCTTCTACGCGGCGGGGCTCTTTGATATCTGCAGTACCCCCTTGAGCACCGTATATCCCGGTATGGGGATACATATCACCATGCTGGATAATATCCTTAATGATGATTTTATCCGGGAAAGCCCCTCCACCTTGGCGCCCCTGATGAGTCTTCTCGCCATAGGCATCATGGTCATCCTGGTTCTATATAGTTCACATATCACCATTACTGTTGCCGGTAGTATCGCTTTGATCACCATCATTACCGGTATAGGTTTCCTTACTTATTACTTGGGCTATTGGGTCCCCATTGTATTTCCCCTGTCGGGGGCGATCTTCGCTTTTCTGGCAGCCTCTATCTACAAGTACGCCACTGAGGGCAGCCAAAAGCGGTTTATCAAATCCGCCTTCTCCCGCTACCTTTCCCCCTCGGTGATCGAACAGATTATCGTCGACCCTTCAAGACTTAACCTGGGAGGTGAAAAACGGGAAATGACCGCCATCTTTACGGACATACAGCGTTTCTCCTCAATTTCCGAAGCCCTCCAGAAAGAATACGCCGATGAAGGCCCTAAAGTACTGGTTGATCTCCTTAATCTCTACCTTACGGAGATGAGTAATATTGTCCTTAACAATGGGGGAACCATCGACAAATTCGAGGGGGACGCCATCATCGCCTTTTTCGGGGCTCCCATCTGGACCGATCAGCACGCCGTTCTGGCCTGCCGCAGCGCCATCATGATGAAAAAGCGGGAACTGGAATTACGGGAAGAGATCATGAAGAGTGGGGGCGCATTTTATACTCCCTTAAACAAGCTGATAGCCGATAGGGTGATCCGCCCCGAGCGGCCCCTTTATACCAGGATTGGGATCAACACCGGGGACATGGTGGTGGGAAATATGGGCACCCCCAACAAGATGGACTACACGATCATGGGGAACGCAGTAAATCTGGCCGCCCGGCTTGAGGGGGTCAACAAACAATACGATACCAGTGGTATTCTGATAAGTGAATATACCCGCGCTAAAATCGGGGATGCCTTTGTGCTGCGGGGATTAAGCCGGGTGCGGGTGGTGGGGGTTAATACGCCCCTGCGGCTCTACGAAATGCTGGAGCTTCGGGAAGACGCTTCGCCGGAAATACAGGATATGCTGAGCGTTTGGGAAAAAGCTTTTAACGCCTACGAGAACCAGGATTTCGCCGGGGCGCTGGATCTTTTCAAATCTATATACCAGAAAAACGACCAGGACCGGGTAGCAAAACTATACCTGGACCGCTGTGAAAAATATACCGCCGCACCCCCAAGTCCGGAAAAGTGGGATACTGGGGTTGATAACCTTACGGAGAAATAATTAAACTCCATTGAACAAGTCGAGCTGGATTACCGGGTGTTTTTCTTCGTAGGTACGCATATGGGTGAACAATTTTTCAACACCGTAAACGATATTGTGCTGATTGCAAACCGCAAAAAATTCATCCATCAATTCATTGTTATTATCACAGGTAATCTGATAGTTATTTCCGTATTTTTTTTGATATTTCTGTTTTAGCCCGGGAAAATGTTCCTCAAGTTTCCGGTAGTAATACTCCCGGTCTCCTTCCCGCAATGTCATGCCTATACCGAAACAAATAATGCCGTACACCTTTGCTTCAACACAGTACTGCAATAGGCCACGGAGATTTTCTGCGGTATCGTTTATAAAAGGGAGTATAGGACTTATCCACACGATGGTTTTTATGCCATTGTCCCGCATGGTTTTTAACATTTCGAAACGCATCTTGGTTGTGCAGACATTGGGTTCCAGGATCTTACACAGGGCCTCATCGTAGGTGGTAAAGGTTGTTTCAACAATACACTTCGATTTTTCATTTATCTTTACTAAAAGGTCCAGGTCCCGGAGTATCAAATTGGACTTGGTTTGAATCGCCAAACCGCATCCGTACTTTTCGATGATTTCCAGACAGGATCGAATATTGGCAAGGTTCTCCGGGATGGGAATATAGGGGTCGCTCATGGCGCCGGTGCCGACCATACAGGGTTTCCGCTTGCGCCGCAGGGCGTCTTCCAATAAAAGCGGGGCGTTTATCTTTATTTCCACGTCCTCAAAGTCGTGCTTCATGTCATAGCACTTACTTCGGGCATCGCAGTAGATACAACCGTGAAGGCAGCCCCGGCTGATGTTCATACCGTTAGTTGCGGATAGGATACCTTTGACTTCTTTAAAATGCATGGATAAACATAACTCTGTTTTAAGAAAAAAGAAGCCGTTCCGGCCTAAGCCGGAACGGCGCCTTCCCGGTACGTCTTCTGTGTTACATCTTTTGCCCGTGTCTGCCACCGCTTATGCGGCGGCCGACGTCGGGTTAAAGCTATTGCAGAAGCTGGAGAACAGTCTGACCTTTCTGATTGGCCTGAGCCAACATTGCGGTTCCAGCCTGGTTGAGGATCTGGTTCTTCGTAAAGTTGACCATCTCGTTCGCCATGTTGGTATCGCGGATGCGGGATTCCGAAGCTTGCATATTTTCAGCTCCGACATCCAATCCACGGACTGCGTGTTCCAAGCGGTTCTGGTAGGCGCCGAGATCAGCTCTTTGTTTGCTGATCTTCTTCAACGCCTCGTCGAGGGTTCCAATGGCACGGTTGGCGCTGTCCGGATCGGCCAGCGAAAGAATAGAATCGTCACCGACATTGCGGACCCCAAGGCCCTTCGCAGTCATAGTGCCGATAAACACCTGTTCCCGCTGATCCATGTTGGCGCCGATATGGAACCACATAGAGGCAGTAACAACGTTCTCACCAATTAATCTTCCAAACCGTCCGGTAAGCAGATTCATACCGTTGAACTGAGCGTGGGATGCAATCCGGTCAACTTCATCAATAAGCTGAGAAACTTCGACCTGAATGTACATCCGGTCTTCGTCGGTGTAAACACCGTTCGAAGATTGCACCGCCAATTCGCGGATACGCTGCGTAATGTCCTGGGTTTCCTGGAGGTAACCTTCCGTTGTTTGAATGAATGAAATACCATTCTGAGCGTTTGAGGACGCCTGATTCAAACCACGGATCTGGCTGCGCAACTTTTCGGAAACAGCGAGTCCAGAAGCATCATCACCGGCTCGGTTGATGCGCAATCCGCTCGACAGTTTCTCCATGTTCTTGTCCAGGGAAACCTGGGTGACCTTGAGGGACCGATCGGCAAACATTGCGCTTAAGTTGTGATTAATAATCATAAATTCACTCCCTTGGCATTTTCGGCGCACCATCGTCCCTTGACGATGATCAACGCCGCGGCATCCTTGCCGTTGCTTTAGTAAAACGTGCCTGAACCCTCGACCCACCCGTTCCCGGAAGGGTGAGGATCGGACTATTCCATGGAGGCCCGACGGGCACATGATTCAGTCCAGTTTCATTTAAAGTATCGGTTTTTGAGAAAATGCCTTTAGGGAAATTTGTCGAGAATCGTTGTTAAAAAGTTTTTCTCGCTAAAATCCCTATGGACCAACTTGGTTTCCGGGAACGCACTTAGACTACGTTTGGGGTCCTGTCGGCTGGAAAAGATATGGGGACCCTCCCCTTCGGGGTCCTCCCCATATCTTTTCCATAGAAGCTGCTTCGCGGCAATTTACAAACCCCCATAACGTTGTGTGTGTGCGTTCCCGAGCCGTGTAGGGGTCCATAGGGGCCTGTGTGGGAGAGGCTTTAGATAACGCTGCCCTACGGGGACGCGGAAACTTGGTTTGTGACATGGGTCCAACACACCTTGCGGTACCAGGAGGCACGGGGCGCGGAAATTTGGTTTGTGCACATGGCCCAACACACCTTGCTGCACCGGGTTGCGCAGTAGGTGGATAAAGCCCTTCCCTAGTCTTTGTCGAACAGGCGCCGGTGAAGCCATGCGCCCAAGAGGCACGGAAGCACACCGTCAAATAGTACGGAGTGGGGTGTCGGGAAGGAAACGTATGGAGGGACCCTCTGGGAGGCCCCATACGTTTCCTTCCCGACAGGCCCCCCGATCAATTGTGTGCTTTCGAAAACCCAGTATGCGCATGGCTTCACCGGCGTTTTTCGGGTTAGTTTAGACTAAGGGCTTTTTCCAACAGAGCCTTGGGGTTTTGCCTGGCTTTGGGGGGTTTTAGGGTTTTGACAGCGGTAATGAAATTGGGAAGATTTGACCCGGAACGGGCGTAGAGGTCCTGGAAGTAGTGGTCTTCTTCGTAGTAGAGGCGGTAGAGTTCCAGGTAGGCGTTGTTTATGGGGAGTTCGGAAAGGCCGCGGTAGTTGTCGTTTTGGAAGAGGGTATCGTAATTTTCATCAAACCGGGTTTTAGCAGCCTGGATGATCTCGGCCTTTTTTTGGAGTTTTTCTTCCCGGGGGAGGTCGGCGGCGTAGAGGGGCTCCAACTCGGCAATGAGGTCCCGGATAACACCTAAAAAGACGGTGCTGTCGCCATCGGAACCGGTGATGGCCCGGTATTCATCGGAATCGGAGCCGAAGGTTTTTTCTATATAGAGGCGGGCGCCTTCGGAACCGACGAATTCGGCCAGTTCTTCGTTGAACTGGGCGTGGTTTTTTAGGTAGATTGTAGCGTGGAGGGATTCGTGGATAATAAGGTCCGCCAGACGGTGAACCGGGTAGTCCTTCATGTAAGAATAGAGGGGGTCGGAAAACCAGCCCAGGGTACTAAAAGCATCAACCCCCCGGATCCAAACATCCAGGCCCTTCTTTTCCAGCTTACTCCGTTCTTTCCGGGCATCGGCGGGGTTAAAAAAACCCTTATAAGGGACAGACCCGACAACAGGAAACCACCATTCATGCCGGGTAAAGGAATCGCTTGCCGAGGCGGAAACCACCGCCGCCAAATAGTCCCGGTCTATATCGACATACTTAGTATAGTTGCTCGTCTCCCGCAGCCCCAGCTCTTCCAGGGCAAAACGCCGTATATCCATCACCCGCCGGGCAAATTCCGCATCCTCCGCAGAATCCCCGTCTAAAAGTCTTTTCACTGGCTCTGCCCGCCCTAAGTACCCAAGCATAGCCGACCCCTGCTTCAGAGTGTAGCACCCCGAAAAAAGAGCGCTACAGCCTAGCACCACCACGGTTGCTATAAAAAATGGTAAACAAATGTATAGCGAAAAAGACGGCGTCTTCATACTCGTAGTATATCCAAAACTAAACTCTAGTCCCAGCCATACAATTTGACTGGGTTTCCGAAAGCACACAATTACTCGGGGGGCCTGTCAGGAAAGAAAAGTATGGGACCTCCCAAAGGGCTAAACTTGACCCACAAAATTAACCGCAAACGGCTTGTTAATATGTATCTTTACCGGCTTCCCGCAGCTTGCGATTGAGCTCCGTTATCACCCGGTCTTTCTCCTCAATCACCAGCCGGGCTTTCTCCGCTCCTTCTTCCAGGCCCCTCTGGTGTGCATTGTACA
>NZ_JAJQRB010000061.1:0-51046 GCF_046533075.1 Treponema primitia
TTTCCCATCGCCTGGAAATGAAATATATGTTCCGGATTGTCTAACATAATCGGTCTATTAATATAATCCCGGTATTTTTGAAAGTACCGGGATTATTCGGTTACTATGGTATAAAAATTTATTTCACCATCCGTTCTTTCATAAAAGCATCAACAGTCATACGGTGTACACCAAGTATTCTTCCAATGGCACTTTTAGAGATATGCTTATCAAGCAGGTCTTCTATATCCTTTTCATGTCCGGAGAGTTTTACAATTTGCGATTTACTGCCGATAGGGCGTCCTAAAATAACCCCTTCTGCTTTTTTTCGGGCAAGTGCTTCTTTGGTTCTTTGAGATATTAAATCTCGCTCTATTTCCGCAGAAAGAGCAAAGGCAAAGGCCAGAACTTTTGATTGAATATTATCGCCAAGCCGATAATTATCTTTGATGGTCCATACCCTTACGCCAATGTTCATTAGATGGTTAAGTATGGACATAATCATAAAGAGACTACGTCCAAGCCGGGAGAGCTCGGAACAAATGATAAGATCGTCTTTCTGAACTTCTGCCAAGAGTGGTCCTAAAAGCCGCTTTTCAGGACTTTTTGTCCCGCTTATTGTCTCCTCGATCCATTGCTCAATTTTCAGTTTGTTTTTTGAGCAAAACCGTTCAATTTCAAACCGCTGATTTTCAACAGTTTGCTTGTCCGTGCTGACACGGATATAACCATAAGTCATAAAGACCTCCAATGAAATATATGTCTAATTTTCGGTTGACAGATACATAGTGGGTTGACAATATTTAAGAAATAAAATAATATTTAGTCTGGGAAAGGAAATGATATATTGTGGTTATACACAATATACTAAAATGGTATTATCGCATCTTAAGGATGCAAGTATATTCGCGGGACTCAATTTTTATAACTCTTCAGTGGTAAAAGTTTAGCAAGAACTTGGTGCCCGCCATAAAGGATAAAGTCTTGAGAAAAATAGATATGCCAATAAATGAAGAAATACTTGAAATCAAAGACATAATCCTCAGTAGCGTTGACTGTGAGAAAATATTTCTTTTTGGTTCCTATGCCTACGGTACACCAACTGCCGACAGCGATTATGACTTTTATGTAGTGCTAAAAGATGATTTTCCTGAGAAACCGATTATTGCTATGGAAATGATAAATCGAAGTTTGATGAATTTTAACACGCGAATGCCGATAGATGTACTGGCAAATTACAAAAACCGGTTTGAATATCACAGCTCACAGCCGACGATTGAACAAAAAATTAATAAAGAAGGTATATTATTGTATGGCTGATATTAAACTTGTTAATGAATGGTTTCCAATTACAAAATCGGTTTTAGACAAAGCAAAGCAAGTATACGACTTTTGCCTAATGAAGGTATCTATTGGTGAAATTGAGACGGCCGAAAAGGAAAATGAATAACATAGACTCCATTAGAAATGAACTTGATATTCTCACCAAAATCATCGCAGAAACCGTCCCGGTTGAGCAGATATATCTCTTTGGATCCTATGCCTATGGAATACCGCATAAGGATTCCGACCTTGATTTATATGTAGTCCTAAAAGATGAGACCCCAATACGGGAAATGGAAGCTATGGATGCCGTAGGTCTTGCAATATACGAGAAACAAAATCATGCTATAGATTTGCTGGTACGTAAAAAGAGTAAGTTTTTAGATCGCTCCACTGGTATTACAACAATCGAAAGGGTAGTATCGACCGAAGGGATAAAAATTTATGGCTAACTTGGAATCCAACCGCCTTGAATACAAGCGCGAAGCCGACAAAGGTGATAAGCTCGAAAAGGCCGTGGTGGCCTTTCTTAATTACAATGGCGGCGGTGAAATACTCATTGGCGTTGACGATGATGGTTCGGTTGTCGGTCTTGCCAATTCAGATGCTGAACAACGCAAGATTACCGATAGGCTCGGTAATAATATCCGTCCAAAGATTTTGGGATTATTTGATGTAGTTGCCGAAGAAATGGACGGCAAAAATATAATCCGCATAGTTGTTTCCAGCGGAATGCAGAAACCCTACTATATCCGCAAGAACGGAATGACTGAGGACGGCTGCTTCATCCGGGTAGGCGCCTCTGCCCAGCCGATGACCGAAGCGATGATTGAGCGGCAGCTCCAGCACAGGCAGGTAAACTCCCTCGCCACCACACCGGTATCGCGGCAAAAGCTGACCTTTGAGCAGCTTCATATCTACTACAACGAACTCGGTTTAACGCTGAATGACCAGTTTGAAGAAAATCTTGACTTGCGTACCGGCGACAGCTCGTATAATCTTCTCGCGTACCTGTTGGCAGACAGCAACGGCGCGTCAATTAAAGTCGCGAAATATGCGGGAACTGATAAAATTGACCTGATTGAAAACGAGGAATACGGCTATCGCTGTTTGATAACATCGATATATCGTGTCCTTGATAAGTTGGCAGTCGAGAATAAGACCTTCGCAAAAATCACTCCACGCAATCGATTGGAGCGGAAACTTATCAATCAGGTTGCTCTGAGAGAGGCATTTATAAACGCCGTAGTTCATAACGACTACAATTTAGGTTGGCCTGTCGTTGAGTTCTTTTCCGACAGAGTGACCATCACTTCTACCGGCGGGCTGGTGGAAGGCTTATCGCAGGAGGACTTTTTTGCCGGTCGTTCCATGCTCCGCAACCGTGAACTTATGCGCGTGTTCAAAGACGTGGAACTCGTCGAAGGCTTGGGCTCGGGAATGCGCCGCATTTTGGAAGCCTATGACCGTTCCGTGTTCGAAATTACCCCAAGCTTTATCGTGGTGACATTCCCCTATGCAAGTGATTTTGAGCGAAATGAGGGTGATGGCACTGCAAATGGCACTGTAAATGGCACTGTAAATGGCACTGTAAAGGCCGATTTAAGCGAAACCCAAAAATCAATCCTCTTGCTGATAAACGCAAATAAGGGCATCACAATTGATAAAATGGTAGCTGAAATGGCAGTGAGCCGACGAACGATTCTACGCAATATAAAAATATTGACCGAAAAAAACATTATCAAGCGCGAGGGTTCTGACAAAACAGGACAGTGGGTAACTTTAATTGAATACGAAGGTATAAGAAAAGGCGTATTGAGGAAATGATTTTATGCCATCCAAAAAAACTACCCCGGTACCCTCCGTCATGGTCTGTTTAAATTAATCGAATTTCCCCATCTACCGGATTTTTGCATCGTGCAACATTCTTAGAATTCTTTGTATACGCCTGTTTGTGAAGTATCGTAGCCTCCGAGTATTTCAAGATCCTGTTTGAATTCCGGTGAATTAACATAGTCCAATATGCTTTTTACCGCAAAACTGTTTTTATCGGAGAGGCGGAATACAAAATCGTACCATTCCAGCTGAAGGGGTATGAACTCAATGCCGTGTATGCCCTCTGCGCCCCTTGCGCAGCCGCAGCCCAGATCCGCCCCGCCTTTTGCCACTATTCCTACGCAACCCAGGTGAGAGCTTGATTCCCTGGTGTAACCCGGTATACTCCGGGGATCAATGCCAAGGCTTGAGAGTTTCTGATCCAGCAGTATCCGGGTGCCGCAGCCCTTCTCGCGGTTGATCATGGTGATCCCGGGCCTGGCAAGATCCTTCCAGCTTTTTATATTGAGGGGATTTTCTTCCTTTACATAGAATCCCTGCATACGTCCCACAAGACGCAGCACCCCGACCGGTAAGCCCGGGAGCAGATGGTGTATAAAAGGGTAGTTGTAGGTATCGGTTTTAGCATCCCAGAGGTGAGCGGCCGCCATGGTGATCCTTCCGTTGTAGAGGGCATAGAGGCTATTGTAACAGCCCATATAGGAGCGGAGGGCGGCTTCCCCGGTTCCGGCCAGTTTTGCCAAAAGGAGATCGATGCAGGCATCCTGGCCTGAAATGATGATAGATGCGCGGGAAGTGGATTCATCTGCCATCCCGTCAGTTGACATTCCGCGTAAAACAGCGGCGTTGGCCGCCGAACCGGGCCTATCCCATGGGCAATTTTCATCATCCGCTTCGGCGGCATTCGTTTTTGTCCGCGGACCTGTCCTGCCGGCCTCCAGATAGGAATTTAAATCCGCTTGGGAGACCCGTACCTGCTTCCCTACCTTTGAGGAAGGTAGTTCTCCCCGTTTGATAAGTTCGTAGACGGTATATTTTTTTATTCGCAGCTGAAGGGCCACATCTTCGGCGGTTAATAGGGTAGATTGCATAAAAAGAGTATACATGGTCGGTGCAAAAAATACAACGCTTTCGGAATGGACCGGCAGCCGGGTGACGGGGGAGGAATTGATGGTCCGGGCGGGAAAAATCCCTTTATGATGCGGTTTAGCTCCGCATCCCCTGGGCCTGCAGGGTATACCACTGTCGAATTTCCTTAATCTCCTCCGCCGCTTCCTCGTCCGCGGCTTTGAGCAGTATCACCCGAAAAGCGTCGTCTATTTCTCCCGCAGTAAAATTATACCCTGCCGCTTTTATCCACGCAGAAAACTGTTCCGGCGTATTCACAGAGTAGCCCGCTATCCGGAATGACCTGTCCCGCCTGATCCGGTCTATAAATTCAATCGCACTATGCATCGCCATTGTCATCATCCTTCGCAGTTTTCCGATTCACCTTAAGCCCGTACTTAACCGCCCGCAGTCCCATGATTCGCTCGGAAATTCCCAGGTTACTTGCGGCACGGGCAATGTTTCCCCTGGTGTAGCGCAGTTCTTCCTCAACAAGTTCTTTCTCCACCGTCTCAATAACTTCCTTCAGGGTACGCCGATCCGGCGTGCGGGCATTTTGTTTCTGCTGCAAACTGGGGGGGAGATGGTAACTGTGGATAGTTTCATCCGTGGTAAGGATAACCGCTCGTTCGATGCAGTTTTCCAGTTCCCTGACATTGCCCGGCCAGGAATAGTCGGACATCAAACTGATTGCCGATGATGATATATTGTGAATCTTTTTGTTGTGTTCGGCGGTGAATTTTTCTACGAAGTGATCCGCAAGGAGCATGATGTCTGTTTTCCGTTCTCTCAAGGGCGGGACAACCAGGGGAAATATACTGAGGCGGTAGTAGAGATCCTCCCGAAATGTTCCTTTCTGAATGAGATGGGATAGATCACGGTTGGTGGCGGCTATCACCCTGATATCTACCTTGATGGTTTGGTTGCCGCCAATTCGCTCAAATTCCCGTTCCTGAAGAACCCGGAGGAATTTGGTCTGCGCCTGCAGGGGCAGTTCGCCGATTTCGTCCAGGAAAATAGTACCGCAGTCGGCCTGCTCAAAACAGCCTTTGCGCTGGGCAACCGCACCGGTAAAAGATCCCTTCTCATGGCCGAAGAGGCTGCTTTCTATCAGGCTTTCCGGAATGGCGGCGCAGTTCACTTTGATAAAGGGCTTGTTTGCACGGCCCGATCCGTAGTGGAGCGCGTGTGCAATCCGCTCCTTTCCGACCCCGCTTTCACCGAGCAGTAATACTGTTGCGTTAGTATTACAGACCTGTTCCATCTGCTGGTACAGGAGGCGCATGATTTTTGCATTGCCGATAACGTACTTTGGCCTGTCGTAGCGGGTACGCAGCTCTTCGTGGAGCCGGGTATTCTCCGTCTTGAGGGCCTCCATTTCCTCGTACTTCATCTGATGTATCCGCACAATTTGGCTGATGGAGGCCGCCACGATGGTAAGGATACTAACTTCATAGTCCAGGCTCTCCTGTGTATGGGGCAGATCCACCCCGATAGCGCCAATCACTTCGGCGCCGCTATGAATGGGTACGCATACATAGGAAATATCTTTCGTGTCCGCATGGTTCCGCGCCCCGGTACGGTTCAGGAACCGGGGCTCATCGGCGATACGCTTTATCACCACCGGGTTGCCGGTCTCAATAACCTTTCCGGTGATGCCCTCGCCCAGCCCATAGCGGCCTCGGTTCTTCTGGGACAGCTCCAGGCCCCAGGCCTCGGCTGTGGCGATTTCGCGCTGATTCCGGTTGAGTATGGTGATCATCCCCCGGATGATGCCGAGGCTTGAGGCGATACGGTCCAGGATGGGCTTCAGGATGGTTTCCACGTTCTCCGATTCGGAGAGGAGCTTGCTGATATCAAAGAGTAACAGGAGCCCGTCCCGTTCGCGCCGATTTTCCGTATATGTAGACATATTCGTAAAATATCAATATTTATGCAATTATTCAAGTATATATTGTATAATAATTCATTATTATGCATACCGTAAAAGAGGGGAATTTCCTACATTTTTCGTATATCCGTAAACAATTTTGTCAGTATTGTTAGCGTTATATAATTTTTTAAATATCGGAAAATGCGTTATTTGACATTTCTTTGCAAACTTTACGTTGTCTTAGCGTTATTTACATCAAATATTTCATCATTTTACTATTTTTCTAATTAATCGATATACTTGGCATGATATTTGCTAGATAATACGCAAGCATATCCTAATTGGGACGGGCTAGTTTGAAATGGGGAGAGAAGCATGGCAAAAATGAGAAAAATTGCAATCTACGGGAAAGGCGGTATTGGGAAGTCTACAACCACCCAGAATACTGTGGCGGCGCTGGCGGAAATGGGAAAGAATATGATGGTGGTTGGCTGCGATCCTAAGGCCGATTCGACCCGGCTGTTGTTGAATGGGCTGGCCCAGAAAACGGTATTGGACACCCTGCGGACCGAGGGCGAAGATCTGGATCTGGACGATGTGGTTAAGGTGGGCTTTAAGGGAACCCGCTGCGTGGAATCCGGCGGGCCGGAACCGGGGGTAGGCTGCGCGGGCCGGGGTATCATCACTTCGATCAACCTGCTGGAACAGCTTGGCGCTTTTCACGAAGACTATAAGCTGGACTATACTTTTTACGATGTTCTGGGGGACGTTGTATGCGGCGGATTTGCCATGCCCATCCGGGACGGCAAGGCCGAGGAAATCTACATCGTCTGCTCCGGCGAGATGATGGCCATGTACGCAGCTAATAACATCTGCAAGGGTATTATGAAATTTGCCGAAGCAGGAGCAGTACGCTTAGGCGGCCTTATCTGTAACAGCCGCAAGACCGACCGGGAAGACGAACTGATCATAGCTTTGGCGGAAAAACTGGGCACCCATATGATCCACTTCGTACCCCGGGACAATATGGTCCAACGGGCGGAGATCAACAAAAAGACGGTTATCGACTTTGATCCTACGGTGGGTCAGGCCGATGAATACCGGAAATTGGCAAAATCTATTGAAGAAAACAAAAGGTTTGTTATTCCCAAGCCTCTGGACATTACGGATTTAGAAAAATTGCTTATGGAGTTCGGCATCGCCGATTGAAAAAAAATAATTCAGGAGGAAATAAATGGTAATGGTGAGAGCGATTGTGCGTCCTGAGAAAGCGGATGCGGTGATGGCCGCCCTGATGGCGGATGGTTTTCCGGCGGTAACCCGGATGAATGTTGTGGGCCGGGGTAAACAGCGGGGAATTAAAATTGGGGATGTCACCTACGATGAAATTCCAAAAGAGCTTTTGCTTATGGTGGTAAAAGAAAGTGACAAGGAATTTGTGGTCAAAAAAATAATTGAGGTTGCGAAAACGGGCAAAGGTTCCTTTGGTGACGGGAAAATTTTCGTTTCCCCCGTAGATGAAGTATATACCGTAAGTTCCGGTCTTAAGGATGCTGGGGATAGTGGGGTAGGGCCGGCGGCGAAGATTCCCGTGGAGGAAACACCGTGAAGGAAGTAATGGCTATCATCAGGATGAACATGATGAACAAAACCAAACTTGCTTTGGTGGATGCGGGGATAAGTTCCTTTTACGCCAAGGAATGCCTGGGCCGGGGTAAGGGTACGGTGGAACTTCCTCACTACCTGGGGGGCGGTGAAGAACAGTACGAAAGTATGATTGATGAACTGGGTATTGTGGGCCGGATTATTCCCAAACGGATGATAAATGTTATCGTACCTGACAAACTGGTGAAGACCGTGGTTAATACGATCATTGGTATCAACAAGACCGGCAGGAGCGGGGATGGAAAAATTTTCGTCATGCCCGTGGAGGAAACCTGGCGGGTCCGCACCGGAGAATCCGGTGACGATATTTTGGACCTATAGGTTAAGGAGCGTATATGTCAACAGCAAGAGAGCTGCCCACCGCGGAGGAATTCAAGAATGAAGTCCTTGAAGTCTATCCTCCAAAGATTGCGAAGAAGCGGGCAAAGCAGATAATTATCAATAAGATAGAAAATGAAGATGAAGTACCCCAGATTATGGCGAACACCCGGACAATTCCGGGGATCATCACCATGCGGGGCTGCGCCTATGCGGGCTGTAAGGGTGTGGTGTTGGGACCCACCCGGGACATCCTCCAAATCACCCACGGTCCCATCGGCTGCGGATTTTATAGCTGGCTTACCCGGCGGAACCAAACCAAGCCTGAAACTGATGCGGACGTGAACTACATGACCTACGCCATGTCTACAGACCTGCAGGAAGATGAGGTCATCTTTGGTGGTGAAAAAAAATTAAAGGCCGCCATTGATGAAGCGGTGGCGTTGTTCCATCCAAAGGCAATCGGTATTTTTGCCACCTGCCCGGTGGGACTTATCGGTGACGATGTACACGCCGTGGCACGGGCTATGGAGGAAAAGTACCCGGACATCAATATCTTCGGGTTTTCCTGCGAAGGCTACAAGGGGGTCAGCCAGTCTGCCGGTCACCATGTGGCGAACAACAAGGTCTTTACGGATGTGGTAGGCCTGGATGATAGTTTTTCTAAGCCGGGGAAATTTAAGTTCAACATTCTGGGGGAATACAACATCGGCGGTGACGCATTTGAGATTGAACGGATCGTTAAGGACTGCGGTCTTACCCTTCATTCAACTTTCAGCGGGAATTCCACCTACCAGGAATTCTCCTCCGCCCACAATGTGGACCTCAACGTGGTTATGTGCCATAGGTCCATCAACTACCTTGCGGAAATGATGGATGTAAAATACGGTATCCCCTGGTTTAAGGTAAACTTTGTGGGAGTGGAAGCGACTTCAAAATCACTGCGGAAGATCGCACAGTTCTACCAGGATGAGGCCTTACTCAAGCAGACGGAAGAAGTGATCGCCCGCGAAGTGGAAGAAGTGGAAAAAATACGGTTGGACGTAAAGTCCCGGTGCGAAGGAAAGACGGCGGTACTCTATGTCGGCGGATCAAGGGCTCATCACTACCAGGAACTGCTCAAGGAGATTGGGATAGACATCATCAGCGCCGGTTACGAGTTCGCTCACCGGGACGACTATGAAGGCCGGAAGGTTATGCCGTCGATTGTCGTGGACGCCGATTCCCGGAACATTGAGGAACTCCACGTTGAAGCCGACGAGAAGCGATTCAAGCCCCGGATCAGTCCCGAAGAAAAGGCAAAGCGTGAAGCGGAAGGATTTGCCTTTAGCGACTATAACGGCATGATGCCGGATATGCCCGCTTCAACCCTGATCATCGACGACTGTAACCACTACGAGCTTGAAGAACTGCTGGACAGGTATCATCCTGATCTGGTTTGCGCCGGTGTCAAGGAAAAATATGTGGTCCAGAAGCGGGGCATCCCCATGAAGCAGCTCCACAGTTACGATTATATGGGACCCTTTGCGGGTTATAAGGGGGCGATCAATTTCTATAAGGAAATAGACCGGCTCCTCAACTGCAATGCCTTCAAATTTACGAAAGCCCCCTGGGACGAGAGCCCTGAGCTTTCCGCCACCTACAGCGTTAATGAATAAGGGAGAGAAAACATGTTACTGAGGCATACGCCAAAAGAAGTTGCCGAGCGTCACGCGCTCACCATAAATCCGGCGAAGACCTGCCAGCCCGTGGGGGCCATGTACGCCGCTCTGGGGATTCATAAGTGTCTGCCCCACAGCCATGGATCGCAGGGATGCTGCGCCTATCACCGCAGCGCCCTAACCCGGCACTACACCGAGCCTATCATGGGAAGTACCTCATCCTTTACCGAAGGAGCTTCGGTGTTTGGCGGTCAGTCGAATTTGATGGAATCAATCACCAACATATTTGCCCTGTACAACCCCGACATTATTGCGGTGAACACTACCTGCCTTTCGGAGGTTATCGGCGATGATCTTACCCAGATCATCAACCGGGCGCTTGCGGATAACAAGATTCCCCACGGAAAGACGGTGATTTATGCCAGCACCCCCAGCTTCAAGGGTTCCCATGTGACGGGCTACGCTAATATGCTCAGCGCCATGGTACAAAACTTTGCCAAGAACACGGGGAAGAAAAACAACGCCATCACCCTGCTGCCTTCATTTATCGAACCAAGCGACATGACGGAGATTAAGCACATCGCCGAGGAAATGGGAATAGAGTACATCATGTACCCCGATACCAGCGGTGTGGTGAACGCTCCCATGGACGGCAAGTTCCACATGTATCCTAAGGGAGGAACCCCCAAGGAAAAGATCCAGCAATCCGGGGATTCCAGGTACGCTCTGGCCCTGGGCCGGGTAGGAACTCTCCAGGCGGCGCAGCTTCTGGACACCAAGTGCAAGGTCAAGACCGATAGCATTGATCTGCCCATCGGCATCAGCGCCACCGATACCTTTGTAGATCTTCTGCGGAGGAGTTCCGGGGTGACGGTTCCTGAAAGCCTCCAAACCGAACGGGGGCAGCTGGTGGATGTGCTTTGTGATAAAGCCCAGTACGTGTACGGAAAAAAAGTTTCCCTCATGGGCGACCCGGACACCCTCTACGGCTTGGTCCAGTTCTGCAAAGACGCGGGAATGCAGGTACTCCATGTGGTTACCGGAACTCCCGCAGGAGCCAAGTGGGAACGGCGGGTACGGGAGCTGGCAGGCGAGGGGACTACCGTTAAAGCAGGCGCCCAGGCAGATCTTTTCTATCTGCACCAGTTGTTGCAGAACAATAAGCCGGACCTGCTCTTTGGGAACACCTACTGCAAGTACATCGCCCGGGACATGGATATCCCCCTGATTAGGACAGCCTTTCCCATATACGACCGTATTGGCCATTCATACATACCCATCACCGGTTACCGGGGCGGTATGCACCTGCTCCTCAAGGTACTGGATATCATCATGGATCGTCAGGACCGGGACGCGCCGGAAGAAAAGTTTGAACTGGTAATGTGAGACTTTAAAAGGTTAATTGTTATGGTAGAAGTTCTGGATGCACGAAAACAACAGGTTCTCGAAAAGGGTAAGGACGCCTACGCCCTGGAGTGCGAGAAGGCCAGTACCGCAGGCTCGGTGAGCCAACGGGCCTGCGTCTTCTGCGGTTCGCGGGTGGTACTCTATCCCATTGCGGACGCCCTGCACCTTATCCACGGCCCCATCGGCTGCGCCGCCTATACCTGGGAATTACGGGGCAGTCTTTCCAGCGGTCCGGAACTTCACCGTTTAAGTTTTTCTACGGACCTGCGGGAAAACGATGTGATCTATGGCGGAGAGAAAAAACTCTACGCCGCTCTTACGGAGCTGATTCAAACCTATCAGCCCAAAGCAGCTTTTGTGTACTGTACCTGCATCATCGGTCTTATCGGTGACGATGTGGAAGCGGTGTGCGTTAAGGTGCAGAAGGAACAGGGTATTCAGGTTATTCCGGTCCACTCCGAAGGGTTCAGGGGAACAAAGAAGGATGGTTATAAGGCGGCCTGCGAAGCGGCCTATAAATTGATCGGCAAGGACGATATTACACCCGTTTCTGAATACAGTATTAATATTCTTGGTGAATTCAACCTCGCTGGGGAAACATGGATCATAAAGGATTACTACCGGCGCATGGGAGTAGAAGTGACCGCCTGTTTAACCGGTGACGGACGGGTAGGGGAACTTGCCAAGGCCCACCGGGCAAAACTCAACGTGGTCCAGTGTTCAGGTTCCATGACGTATCTCGCCAAGATGATGCAGGAAAAATATGGCATACCCTTTATTCGGGTGTCCTATTTTGGTATTGAAGATATGACCAAGGCTCTTTATGATGTTTCTGATTTTTTCAAAAATGAAAAAATCCAACGAAACACCGAAGAACTGGTAAAGGAAGAGGTATCCGCTTTACTCCCCAATCTTACCCAATACCGTAAGGATCTTGAGGGTAAAAAAGCCGGTATCTATGTGGGCGGATCATTTAAGGCCTTCTCCATGGTAAAAGCCCTGCGCCATCTGGGAATGGAAACCGTAGTTGTAGGCTCTCAGACCGGCTCACCGGAGGATTACGAATACCTCAAGGAAATTACCAATGAGGGAACCATCATCCTGGATGATACCAATCCCCTGGAACTTTCGGGATTTATTCTTGAGAAAGGCGCGGACCTCCTAATCGGCGGTGTCAAGGAACGGCCTATCGCGTACAAGATGGGTATCGGTTTTTGCGACCACAACCACGAACGGAAGGAAGCCCTTGCAGGTTACGCAGGGATGCTAAACTTCGCCAAAGAAGTACACTCCACAGTAACGAGCCCGGTGTGGAAATACTCACCCGCCCGAATCAAGGCGGTTAAAGACACGGCGGCTAAAGCCGCACAGGAATTCCCCTCATGACCACAACTCCTCATTCCTCACCCCTCACTTCTTCCTCATTTACTTCAACCCGAAATGCCTGTAAGCTCTGTTCCCCCTTGGGCGCCTGTCTGGTTATGCGCGGCATTGAAGACTGTATTCCCCTGATCCATGGATCCCAGGGATGTTCTACCTACATACGCCGTTACGGGATCAGCCACTTCCGGGAGCCCATTGATATTGCTTCATCAAATTTTGTAGAAGCCACGGCAATCTTCGGCGGCAGGGAGAACCTCTTTACTGCGCTGGACAATGTAAGCCGTTCATACAAGCCCGCCGCTATAGGCATTACCTCCACCTGTCTTTCGGAAACCATCGGGGAGAATGTCCCGATGTACCTTAAGCAGTACGAGGCGGAACGGGCAAAGGGGCTGCGGAACAACGCCGGCTTGAATCCGGTTATTTTTTACGCATCTACCCCAAGCTACCGGGGTACCCATATGGATGGCTTCCACGAGGCTATTTATGCGGCGGTTTCCACGCTGGTTAAGCCGGGGAAGGAAATTGAAAAAGATGAAGAAGGGAGAATAAATCTGATTTCAGGCTTTGTCTCTGCGGAAGACATCAGGGAACTTCATAGTATCCTCCAATCATTCCGAATTCCTTATACGCTGATTCCCGATTATTCGGAAAGTCTGGACGGCGGCTCCTGGGAAACGTATCAGAAGCTTCCCGCGGGCGGAACCACATTGAAAGACATAAGATCGATGGGGGAGGCCGCAGGAACGGTGTACCTGGGCATAGCCCCGGGCAAAAATGATGCGGGAAAGTGGCTGGAGGATTTCTGCGCCGTGCCCCTGCATCAGGTGGAATTGCCCATCGGTATCGAAAACAGTGATGCTTTTTTTGCTGTCCTATCGGAAATTACCGGAGAGGAGATTCCCGATAACTGGACTAAACAGCGGCAGCGATTAATCGACGCCTACATCGACGGTCACAAGTACGTGAACGGCAAGCGGGCGCTTATCTATGGTGAAGAAGATTTTGTTGTGGGGCTTGTCTCGTTCCTTGATGAGATCGGGGTCATCCCGGTGATTGCCGCAACCGGCGCCGAATCAACTACCCCTAAGGGTAAACCGGCGGGCAGCGCGAATCTCCGGGAGCGGATCAATAACAGTCTGCGAAACACACGGCAGAAAATTGAAATAATGGACGATGCGGATTTTGTAACCATGCTGGAAAAAGCAAAGGATTTGGAACCGGATTTTATTATGGGTCACAGCAAGGGGCTCTACCTTTCCCGTGAACTGGGGATACCCCTGGTGCGCTGCGGTTTCCCGATCCACGACCGGATCGGCGGACAGCGTATCCTCCACCTGGGTTACCGGGGAACCCTGAACCTCTTTGACCTTATCTGCAACTCCCTGATGGAGGCTAAGCAGAATCAATTTGACAAGGGGTATACATACCTATGACAGACAACCAAAACCATCGTAAGCTGATGCAGCATCCCTGCTTCAGCAGTGAAGCGCGGCACAGTACCGGACGGATTCATTTACCGGTGGCGGCAAAGTGTAATATCCAATGCAACTTTTGTAACCGCAAGTACAACTGCGTTAACGAAAGCCGGCCCGGTGTGACCAGCGCTATCCTCTCTCCGTTTCAGGCTCTTGACTATCTCAAATCGGTACTGAAGATCGTAGACAATATTTCTGTCATCGGTATAGCAGGTCCGGGGGACCCATTCGCCAATCCCGGGGAAACCCTGGCTACCATGGAACTGGTACAGAAAAACTATCCGGATAAGATTCTCTGCCTTGCCACAAACGGACTGGCCCTTGCCGATTACGGGGATCGCCTGGCTACTCTCAATATCTCCCATGTAACTATCACCATGAACGCCGTCGATCCCGCCATCGGCGCGAAGATCTATCCCTGGGTCCGTTTCGGCCCCCATGTCTACCGCGGCATTACCGGCGCGGATCTCCTGTTCCAGCAGCAGAGCGCGGCTATCAAGGTTCTTAAGTCCCTTGGCATCATCGTAAAGATCAACACCGTGATAATCCCCGGCATCAACGATAAACATGCTGCCGAAGTGGCCGCCTATACGGCCGCTCTGGGTGCGGATGTGCAGAACTGTATCCCCATGATGCACGTTGAAGAAACGGCCTTTGAAAATCTTCCCGTTCCTACGGCGGAATCAATGGCCGCTGTCCGGCTTGAAGCGGGGAAATATATCGAGCAGATGTCCCACTGCGCCCGCTGCCGGGCCGATGCCGCAGGTTGCCTGGGGGATAGCAATTCAGTGGAAATAGAAAAATTGTTAAAGGATGCGAAGATACTACGTCCTACGGCGGAACGACCCTACGTAGCGGTGGGTTCCATGGAAGGCCTCTTTGTGAACCGCCATCTGGGGGAGGCAACCCATCTGTTTATCTTCGCCCTGGAAAACAACTGCCTGGTCCTCAAGGGGCAGCGTCCCACCCCGGCGCCCGGCGGTGGAGACAAGCGTTGGGAGGCATTGGCTGCTAGCCTTGAAGACTGCGCAGCGATACTGGTGAGCAATTGCGGTGAAAACCCAAAACGGATATTGGAAAAAAATGGTCTTGCCGTTATCGCCGGTGAAGGGCTTATTGCCGATATTGCGCGGCCCCTGCTTGAAGGAAAAGAGATACCGAAAATATTTACCCTAAGCCCAGGACTTTGCGGCGCAGGAACTTCCTGCGGCAACAAAGGCCAGGGTTGCGGCGCGTAGATTAGAATATGGAGGAAGAAAAATGACGAAACCTAAGCATCATGTTTTTGTGTGCGGGTCCTTCCGGGCCAACGGGACCCCCCAGGGGGTTTGTAACAAAGGTGGTTCCATGCAGCTCATGCAGTACCTGGAGGAAGAATTGGCCGACCGGGGCATGGCGGATGTCAGTGTCTCCAGCACCGGCTGCCTCAAGGTCTGCGATCGGGGGCCCGCCCTGATAGTTTATCCTGAAAACTGGTGGTTCGGCCACATTGACAGCGAGGAGGCTATCGACGCGGTGATCGACTCCATCGAAAGCGGAAAACCTTCAGCGGAGCATGTGATCGCCTGATATACGGGCGGGGGGCATACACCTATCGATTTGCGTTAATTACGTCAAGGCAGCACCGGATCAACAGCAGGGCGGGTGAGGTTCCGGTCCGCTCTATTGCATAGAGTTTTTCTTCTCCGGCAGTCCCGGTAGTGGTGATCTCCGTATAAAGATGTACCCGGTCCCCGTATCCGTTCAGGACGGTTTGCCGAAAACCGAGGCTGTCCGCATGGATACTACGCAGCGTTGCCAACGTTGCCTCCGCCGCGGTTGCTCCTTCTCCGGTAAGTTCCTGCTCCGGTTCGCGGCTGCCATAGGCCGCCACAGCCGCGTTGATCCGTACCCGTGACGCCGTACCGTCATCGGTAAGGGTTTCTGAAAAAGCCCGGCATACCAAAGGCTTCGGTACATCCGGCGGCAGTAGTTTCATATCGGAGATCAGGCATAAAAATTCTGTAATGCCCAGGGTCCCGCTAAAGGCTTCATCCTTGAGATGGGCACAGATCCGGGCCAGGACTGTGTCATCAAGCTCCAAAGCGCAGAATCGCCGCGCTAAAAGCGCCACCCCGGACTGACCTGAATGACGGGATAATACGATCCGTTCCGGCACGGCGCTCCAGCGTTCCAAAAGCGCAGGGGAATAGGTTTCGGCGTTTTTCATAAGGCCCTGCTGATGTATGCCGGAACCGTGGGCACGGGTATTCCAGCCGCACAGGGGCTTCATGGGGGAAAGACCTGACCCCATTGCTTCCGAACTAAGCCGTATCAGTGCGCCCAGTTTTTCAGGCAGTATTCCTGTGGTAGTTCGATGCAGTTCCGGTCTGGCGGCCAGGTTGGCAGCCAGTTCTTCCAGGGCGGCGTTTCCCGCACGTTCCCCCAAACCCATAACCGATACCTCTGCCTGACCGCAGCCCGCTTCAAGGGCCGCCAGGGTATTGGCACAGGCAAGGCCAAGGTCGTTGTGGCAGTGGACACTGAGGATTGGCCCGCTGCCAGTAGCGTCGGAGTTCAGCCGGGGGATTTTTTTGTGCAGAAAAAGTATCAAGTCCCGGATTTCTTCGGGGGCGAAAAGGCCAAGGGTGTCGGCAATGTTGATGATATGCGCACCCGCATCCAGGGCAGTTTCGCAGTATTCCCGCAGGAAAGTCCGGTCGGCGCGGCTTGCGTCTTCGGCGCCCATCTCCACCCGGGAAACCAGGCCGGCCGCGAAGGATACCGTTTCCCGGACCATGGCGAGAATTTCTGTTTCCGTTTTTTGTAGTTTTGCGGTGATATGAATATTACTGACCGGCAGGGAAAGGTGCAATACTCCGGGGACGCCTCCCGCAAAAACCTCTGCACTCCTTCGGATCTCCTCCGGAATACAGCGGCACATTACTGCGGTACGGCCCGCCAGCTCACAGGCGGCTTGGCGGCATACCGCAAAATCTGACTGGTTTGAAAGGGGAAACCCGGTTTCGATGATATCAACGCCGGCCGCCGCCAAAGCCCGGGCCATGTTCAGTTTATGTGCCGGTGTAAAGGCAAAGCCCGCCGCCTGATCCCCCTCCCGCAGGGTGGTATCGAAAACGGTGATCCGCCGGAATGGTTTGGCGGGACTATTCACCAAGTTCCTGTCCCGCCATCTGTGCAACCCGGTCGATGGCGTCCACAAACCGGGGCACATCATCCAGCTCAGGTTTAATAATAGTAAAATCGTATATTGAACATATTGACTGAAGGGAATCAAAGTATAGAAGGGATTTTTCCAGATCGGGCGGCAAGATTATAAAGGCCCGCGATTCTTCCACAAAATCGAGCATAGTATGGTTCTGCGGCAGCAACCCCCGGTGGGTAAAGATGGCCATAAAGTACTTCTCAATTCCCATGGCGGCTATGTTCTGTATCAACACGGGAGTAAAGACCTCCGGCCGCTTTAAACCGCTCAGTACCGTCCGGTGAAACCCCTGCCCGTCCTCAAAAAATTGTTTCCAGTCCTGTTTTTGTTCTTTCATAAAATGATTCTACCGATTCTATCCTATTTTGTCAATTCATGCTCAGTCATCGTAGGAATATTTTGTTAATATAACTAAAACTGCTGAAAACGATTTTGATAAAATCATTTCATATATCGCAGAAGATAATCCAAGAAATGTACTTGAAATATCTAATAAGCTAAAAAACAAAAATAGAATCATTACATATTTTTTTCAATCGGGGGATATTGGAGCTTGCTCCGCGAATTTTCATTTTCTACATCAGTTTAAGATCTCCGAATAGCTCCTGTATCCGCCTTTGGAAATTTTTCGGCAAAGGCGCTTCCAGATGCGGGGGCATTTCAGGAAAACTTTGTTCGGGGAGGTCCAGGGTCCAGGCGTGGAGAAGAAACCCAGCTTGTTGGCCGCTGCCTCCGTACTTGCGATCCCCCGCCAGGGGGTGGCCGTGGGCTGCGGCTTGGGCGCGGATCTGGTGGGTCCGTCCGGTATCTATTTCCAGTCTTGCCAGGGTGGTCTTGGCCATTGTCGATTGGGTCAGGGGATATACCCGTGTCCGGGCGTCTTTGAATCCGTCTTCCCCGGTTTCGGCGTCCCTATGACCGGCGGACGCATTTTGCAACGGAGTTTTCTGCGCATTTTGCAACGAAGTTTCCCGCGCAGTAAAACTCTTTCCCAGTTCACGGTCCCGTATCAGGGTATCCTCCCAGGTTTCATCCCGGTCCAGTAGACCGTCAAGCAGGGCTAAGTAGGTTTTACTGATACGCCGTTCCCGCAGCAGGGCGCTGAAATTCCGCGCGCCCTCAATACTTGTGGAAAAGACAATGATCCCGCTGGTGGGTCTGTCCAGGCGGTGAAGGGGGCCGGGCGTAAAGGAAAGGGAAGGGGAGATTTTTCCCGCAAGATAGGCCTGTACCGCTTCCTCCAGGCTATCCGGACCGTGAACCGTCAGTCCCGCCGGCTTGTTCAGGACCAGGAGCCCCGCAGCTTCCCGGAGTACCTCCAGGTCCGGCGGTTTTTTCGCCGGGGTAGTGGTCTCAGCCTTGACCGGGGCGGTATTAGCGCCGGTATCGGGCGGGATAATCGGGACCCGTATCGCCGCGCCGGTCCGTACCCGGTCGGCGGGCTTACCCGGGACGCCGTCTACCAGAATACGGCGCTTCCGTAAAAGGCTGTGGATGGCGGAGAGGGGTATATCCGGCAGGGCTTTACGCAGTATCCGGTCTAAACGGCGGCCATCATCGTCGGCGGCAGCGGTAAGGGTCAAGAACTGGGTCATGAAGAAGCATACCGTCTTCCGGTGATAATATCCAGGAGCCCCAGGATCCCGGTCAGTTTTCCTACATTTACTTTTTGATAACCCAAATTCCTTTAAAAATGCTATTTTTGAAGGAATTTCTACCGCAAAGTCGAAAAAGTCGAAAAAGGAAAAAACCTCTTTTCTCCTTCCCTCTTCGCCTTTGCGCGCCTTTGCGGTTAAAAATCTTCAAATCCCGGTTCGTACTTCCCTATTTGACAAAGGGAACCCTTTTAATACAAAATAGGATATCGTACACGCAAAGGAAAATCATGACCGTCAAGGAAATTGCCGAACTTGCAGGGGTCTCAATCGGGACCGTTGACCGGGTGCTTTACAAGCGGGGCCGGGTGTCGGCGGAAACAAAGGCCAAGATTGAGACAATTATAGAGCGGTACCAGTTTACCCCTAACCCCATAGCAAGGCGGCTCAAGCGAAACCGGGCTTACCATTTTTGTGCACTTTTGCCGCAGCGGGACCAGGATGCGGGCTATTGGAGCCAGATCCTGTCAGGAATTGAGGAAGCCGCCATTGAGATTGCCCCCCTGGGGGTGGAAATGGAAATCATCGAGTTTGACCGATATAGTCAGGAAAAATTTCAGGCCGCCGCCGCCGCCATTCTGGAAAAGAAGCCCGATGGGTTCATCTTTTCGCCCATCATGCCCGACCGGGCCGGTCCGTTTGTCAAGGAAATGCAGCAGGCAGGTATACCCTGTATATTCGTTGACGCAAAGCTGCCCGGTACGGACCCTCTCTGTACTATCGGACAGGACTCCCTGCGCGGGGGCTATCTTGCGGGCAGGCTGATGCATCTTTTTGCCGGGAAGATCACTAAGCCTGTGGCGGTTCTGGATCTCCATGGAGAGGATTATCATATTATCCAGCGGACGGATGGTTTTTTACGATACGCCGGGGAACACGGGTTTCCCACCCTGGTGAAGGAATATTCCGGTTATATGGGGACCGAAATTTCGGTGGAGGAAATCAGCCGTTTTCTTCGGGAAAACTCGGAACTGACGGGTATCTTTATAACCAATAGTATGGCCCACCGGGTTGCCCAGGCCGCAAAGGAACGTAAAAAACCGAGGGATTTTTTGCTCATCGGATATGATCTTGTTCCCAATAACCATTTGTCCCTGCGTGAAGGCTGGATCGACGCCATCATCTCCCAACACCCCGAATATCAGGGCCGGGAGGCGTTGCTGAACCTGTACCGGCATATCGTATTGGAACAACAGATACCCCAAAAGGTCGAAATCCCCCTGGATATGTACATAAAAGAAAACATCCCTTTATAGACAAAAAACACATTTTGTACGAAATTTGTTGACAGAATAGAAGTTCTTAGAATATAATGTGAACGTACACGCAAATTATATTCTACAAATTATTATGGAGGAAACGAATGAGATTTTCAAAGAAAGTGTTGTTTTTCGGTTTGGTCCTGGCAGCTGTGGCCGGGGCTTTATTGGTCAGTTGCAGCAAGAAGAGTGACGCCGCTGCAGGCAAGGGCCTTGTCGGTGTGATTATGCCCACCCGATCGGAGGAACGCTGGATTAAAGACGGCAACGCCGTTAAGGAAGGGTTGGAAAAACTCGGCTATACGGTAAACTTGCAGTTCTCGGATGATGATATCCCCACGCAAACCCGCCAGATTGACGACCTGATTACCAGGGGTGTAAAAGTTCTGGTTATCGCATCCATTGATGGGTCGGCGCTTTCCAATCAGCTTGCCAATGCCGCAGCTAACAAGATTCCTGTTATCGCGTATGACCGGCTTTTAATGAAATCCCCCAATGTGGACTACTATGTGTCCTTCGACAATTATAAAGTCGGCGGACAGATGGGAGATATTCTGATACGGGGTCTCAAACTGGATCAGGCGACCACTGCAAAACCGGTTATTATTGAATTGTTCGCAGGATCACCGGACGACAATAACTCTGTCGGATTTTATCAGGGTGCAATGGATAATCTGAAGCCCTACTTTGATAAGGCGGTGCTTAAAGTACCTTCCGGCCAGATCGAACGAACGGTAGTTGGTACTCTGCGCTGGGATGCTGCGGAAGCTCAAAAACGCATGGAGAATCTGCTCTCCGCATACTATTCGGGTAATGAGGTACTTAACGGCATTTTGTCCCCCTATGATCCCATCAGCCTGTCCTGCCTCGAAGCCTGTAAAGCTGTTGGTTATGGCAGTACCCCCGGCAAGCCCCTTCCGGTGGTGGGCGGTCAGGACTGCATAGTCGCTTCCTGTAAGTCCATCCTTGCCGGGGAGCAATACGCGACCGTACTGAAGGACACCCGTTCTCTGGGCGCCGCCACGGTTGAACTGGTAGATACCCTTTTGCAGGGAAAGACCCCCACAGGTCTTGATACCTCAAGCTACAACAACGGATCAAAAATAGTTCCTTCGCTCCTGCTTGATTCCGTTATTGTTACCAAGGACAATCTTAAAACCGCCGTCATTGATACCGGTTATATCTCCGCTTCGGAGCTTGGCCTGTAGTTGCATTAGTAATTGACCACGAAGTCGAAAAAGAAAGATACGAATTTATGACCATATCTTTACTTATCCGCCTTTGTGGTCAAAATTTTTATGTTTTGGAACTGTTCTAAGGAGTGATTTATGTCAGAGCAAGCTGTTTTGCAAACAGAATGTCTGCTTGAAATGAAAAACATCACAAAAGCTTTTCCCGGAGTAAAAGCTCTGGATAACGTAAATCTCCGGGTTAGGCAGTGCGAGATACATGCTCTTGTGGGAGAAAACGGCGCGGGAAAATCCACCTTGATGAATATTCTGTCCGGGGTGTATCCCTACGGTTCCTATGATGGTGACATTATATTTGAGGGCAAGACTTGCGCCTATACCAATATTAAACAAAGTGAAAAAGCCGGTATCGTAATTATCCATCAGGAACTGGCCCTTAGCCCATACCTTTCCATAGCGGAGAATATTTTTTTGGGGGATGAGTGGGCGAAATTCAATATTATAAACTGGGACAAAACACGCGATAATGCGCTCATATATATGCGGAAATTGGGTCTGGATGAAAACCCCAATATGCCGGTGAACAAGCTGGGGGTGGGCAAACAGCAGCTCGTGGAAATTGCTAAAGCTCTGGCCAAGGATGCAAAAATTCTCATTCTGGATGAACCAACCGCAGCGCTCAACGAAAAGGACAGCGAACATTTATTACAGATTCTACGGGAACTTCGGGACCTGCATAATATTTCCTCGGTGCTGATCACCCATAAACTGAATGAAGTTGCGGCGGTAGCCGATACCATAACTATTCTGCGGGACGGTAAAACCATCGAAACCCTGCAGGTGGAACGGGATGCAGCCGGAAAAGCCTCCATTAGTGAAGACCGGATTATTAAGGGCATGGTGGGCAGGGAAATTACCGACCGCTTCCCCGGGCGGAACAATCCAATCGGCGATGTTGTGTTTGAAGTGAAGGATTGGACGGTCTATAATCCCGACAACCCCGATCAAAAGAAGCTGGACAATGTAAACCTTACCGTACGCGCCGGAGAAGTAGTGGGCCTGGCCGGCCTTGTGGGAGCGGGGCGTACCGAATTGGCTACCAGTATTTTCGGTAAATATTACGGGGATAATATCAGCGGCAAAACCCTGATTAACGGCAAAGAAGTGAACCTGAATTCAATTCCCAAGGCGATTGAAAGCGGCCTTGCGTACGTGACCGAAGACCGGAAGGAATTCGGCCTGGTGATGATGGCGAGCATTAAAGAAAATACTACCCTGGCAAAACTGAAAAAAATTGCCAAGGGCAATATTATTGACGAACATGAGGAGATTGTGGCGGCGGAGGAGTACCGTAAAAAGCTCAATACAAAAACACCGTCAATATTACAGCTTGCGGGGAACCTTTCCGGGGGCAACCAGCAAAAGGTGGTATTGGCAAAGTGGCTCTTCTCGGACCCTGCGGTCCTCATTTTGGACGAGCCGACCAGGGGTATTGATGTGGGCGCCAAGCATGAAATCTATATGATTATAAATAATTTGGCCGCCCAGGGCATAGCCTGTGTGCTTATATCCAGCGAAATGCCGGAGATTATCGGCATGAGCGATCGTATCTATGTGATGAGCGAAGGACGGATCACGGGCGAACTTCCCGGCAGGACTGCGACCCAGGAAGAAATCATGCGCCATATTTTATCTAACTGACCATTTTGGGGGACATAATGAATACTTTATTTGCGATTTTGAAAAAAAATGCCCGGCAATACGGCATGATTATTGCGTTGGCGGTAGCAATGATACTGTTCGGCATCCTGACAAACGGTATTTTCTTCCGGCCCGTGAACCTGACTAACCTTGTGCTGCAGAATAGTTACGTGCTTATCCTCGCGGTAGGTATGCTGCTCTGTACCCTTACCGGTAATGTTGACCTTTCCGTGGGGTCCGTTGTCTGTTTCGTTGGAGCGGTGTGCGGGGTGATGATAGTGGATTTGCAAATGAATCCGTATCTGGTCATGTTCCTCGCCCTGCTCATCGGGGCGGTCATCGGTATGTGGCAGGGTTTCTGGATTGCCTTTGTGCATGTCCCCCCTTTCATCGCAACCCTGGCAGGAATGTTGGTATTCCGCGGATTGGGGCAGGTTATTATGCAGGGGCAGACCAAGGCGCCTTTTCCAAAAGAGTTCCAGGTGATAGCTTCCGGTTATATAAACGATCCCCTGGGGGGCCTTACTCTGGGCAGTACAACATTTCATTTTCTTTCCATTGTTATAGGATTGCTGATTATCGCGTTTATCATTGTAAGTGAGATCAAAAAACGCAAAAAGCAGAAGGAGTATAATTTTGATGTGCTGCCCGGCGGTATTTGGATAGCTAAAGTAACGGCCATAGCCCTCGTGCTTATGGTATTTACCGTTGTTTTTGCACTCTACCGGGGGTTTCCGAATATTTTGATTGTTTTAGGCGTTCTTATCATCGGGTATCAGTTTGTTACATCAAAAACGGTACAGGGCCGTCATATTTATGCCCTGGGCGGTAATGCAAAGGCGGCAAAGCTTTCTGGTGTTAAAACTAATTGGGTGATGTTTTGGATATACACCAACATGGCGATTCTTGCTTCTGTGGCCGCCATAGTTTTTGTCGCCCGCCTTAATGCGGCAACCCCGAAGGCGGGGCAAAACTTTGAGATGGATGCCATTGCGGCTTGTTATGTAGGCGGCTCGGCCGTATCCGGGGGTATCGGTACGATTATCGGAGCAGTGGTGGGCGGACTTTTTATCGGCGTTTTGAATAACGGTATGTCCATACTCGGTGTCAGTACCGATTGGCAGCAGGCGATTAAGGGTCTTGTACTCCTGGCCGCAGTTGCCTTTGATCTTTCCTCCAAAGCGAGAAGTACCAAGTGAGGTTCCGTCCCTTGTACCCTGCGCGGAATGCCCTTGACTTTTATCAAAACCTGGGCAATGGTTAACAAATAATGTCCGTGGCAATGTCGATTCGATCAGAATCAGTCAAGGCTTTTATCGAAAACCCCATAGTTTTGTCGACGGTTACCAGTTGGTTTCTTGCCCAGGTGGTTAAGGCGGCGATAATGCTGCTTAAGACGAACCGGAAAAGCGGCAGGGAGATTCTCGCAACCATTGCATGGCGTACCGGCGGGATGCCCTCAAGCCATGCGGCCCTGGTTTCGGCTATGACGACATCGGTTGGTCTGAACCAGGGCTTGCAATCTAATTTGTTTGCGGTTGCTTTTTTCATATCCCTCATTATTATGAGGGATGCCATGGGGGTTCGCCGTTCCTCGGGGTTACAGGCTAAATCCCTCAACTCCCTGGGGCGGAATATGGAAGAACGGATGGGCTTTGAGTATCATCCGGTAAAGGAAGTGCAGGGACATGCCCCCCTGGAAGTGATAATTGGGGCCCTCCTGGGCATATTTATAGCAGCGGCGTATGCATATCTGTAGGTTTTTTTAGTCCATGCCCTTTTTGAAATCCCTATTTATTTCAATAATCGTTTCCCTGGTATCCGGTGTCCTGCTATTCCTCCTCTGCTACGGACCCCTGGCCCGGAATTCTTCTTCCAGTCTAAAGGGTGGTGTCCGGAGGGACGGATATGCCGTGCTGACCCTGGACGATTCCTATTCTGACCGGTTTATTCAAGGGCTTTTGACCAAAGGCGGGGTTAAAAATCTTATCGGAGAGTCCACCCAATGGGTATTTCTGGATGATTTTGGGGAATTGAAAAGGATTCCCCTGGATACCTATTCGGACAGAGTCGAGTCCTTTGATCCCCGGAACGACGGTTACGCGGAACATCTTCGTTCCTTCTTTGTTTTCCGGGGGGATCGGCGGCTTTTTATCTCCCTCAGGGGAAATTTTGGGGATCTTGAAGGGCGGATCAAGGCTGCCCTGGGAGATATCCCCTTTTCACTATCGGTCCTGACGCCTCCCAAGTCTGTTTTGCTGCCCGGTATACTTTTTATTGTCGCATCAGTTTTTACCCTCCTGTTTTCCGGAGATCTTCTTTTTACCTTCCTTTTTCTCCCCCTCTGGGCGGTTCTGGCGGGGCTGGGTGTCCCGGGTTTTGCAATGACGGCGGTTCTTGCCGGCCTTTTCCGGCTTCTCAGCGAACCGGTACGGGAATATTTTATTTCCCGGCGTTATGGGAAACCCGCCCTTGGAACCCTGGCCTCCAAGGAAACCTGGATACTCTCCGCTCTGTTTCTTCTTGCCCTGGGGTTTATCGCAGTTTTTGGGGCCCTTCCCCTGCTAAGCGTCATCATGGGATTGTTTTTTTTCCTGGTTATTCTCTGCTTCTCCATCCGGACCGAAACCTATCGTGGGGTCCGTCAGGGACATATCCGTTTTCTGCCGGTACAGATAAGCGGTATTACCCGGCGGCCTTCCGGGTATTCCCGAATTATGTTTCCCTTTACCCTGGCTGCCCTGGTCCTCCTGTTCCTGCCAATGCTTTTTCCCGGGAATTTCACCGGTAATTCCGCTCCGGCGGCGTCCCGGGTATGGACCGGGTGGAAAGGTCCGGAGGCTCCAACCGCAGAAATGTACCGGGAACATATCGGATTTCAGCGGGTATTTTCACTTATGCCCCTTGGTTCGGAAGGATCACAAGCGTACCTGCGGTACTCCCTGGATGAAGATGGGCTCATTGACGGCAATAATTCCAGGGAAATTGTAAGCGAAGATCCTATGGAAATCCCCCCCTTCCCCCTGGAAGGGCTGATAGATTTTCTTAACAATTACTCTTATACTGGTTCAGATTTCGTTCCGTCCCATTCAGGGGGGCTTATTTGCCTATTAATTGCCTTAGGTCTGTGTATTCCCCTAATCTATCAGGATAAACGGGGACATAGAATGAGTGGGATGCTTGCTATGTATATAAATAAACAAATCGCTGCGTAATCTGCGGTTTGAAAGGGATAGATGATAACAAGAACCAAGGTATATACATTTCCCCGTGGGGGGATACATTTTGAGGACCCTTCGGCGCCTTCCCGGGATACCTGTGTTACCGCCTTTTTACCGGCCCTTTCGATTTTTCCCCTGGTCCACCATACGGGGAGCAGGGCCTTGCCGGTGGTTTCCGTTGGGGATTCGGTAAAAGAGGGGATGCTCATAGGGCAGGCCCGGGATCCGGGTTCGGCGAATATCCACGCCGCAGTGCCCGGGAAAGTGATACGTACCGTTTCCTGGAAGATGATCGAAGGGCATACCAACGAAGCTCTGGTGATACGCCTGGAGGGAACCTTTGATAAGTTAGGCCGCCGGGAGGAGATTTTCCCCTGGTTAGGACTTACCCCCGCGGCGCTTCAATCGCTTATTTCGGAATACGGGATAGTTGCCATGGAAAGTTCCGGTCTTCCGGCATCGGAACTGATTGCCTCCTTTCAGGCCCAGGGAGGGCCCCGTACCATGGTGGTCCGTTGTGTTTTTGACGACCCCTGGCTTGCGGCGGATTACGTACTTTGCCGGGAACGGCTTAAAGCGGTGGTGGAGGGGAGTGTTATTGCCGCCCGCGCCGCTCTGGCTGAACGGATTGTTTATGCGGTTTCTGAAAAAGAGCAAAAACTGGGGGATCTTTTTCTCGCGGAAGCTTCGGCTTTTGATATCCCTGCCTCGGTTGCAATAGTAGGTTCCCGCTATCCCCAGCGGAACCGGCGGGAACTGGAACTGGTGCTGCGGATCTACGCCAAAAGGGAAAGCTTTGATTTGGGAAACATCCTGCTGCTGGGGCCTGCCACCCTGGCGGCAATCCACGATGCGGTAAAGATGAGACGGCCAATTCTGGACCGGTATGTGGCGATCGGCGGTTCCGCAGTAAAAAAACCCCAGATAATGAAGGTACGGATCGGCGCCCGGATAGGGGATCTTTTTGAGGAATGCGGCGGATTTATCGGTACGCCAAAACGGATAGCCACCGGTTCTCCCATCCTGGGCCGTGTGGTGCAGGATCTGGATGAACCGGTTATAAAAACTACCTATGCGGTTTTTGCCCTTCTGGAGGATCGGACCGGGGACGGCAAGGTCCGGAACTGTATCAGCTGCGGGGAATGCCGTGCCGTATGCCCCGTGGGGTTGGATCCGGAGGAGCTCTTTAAGGCCGCAGAAAATACTGCTCCCGATGCGGTCATGGGGAGCTACGGCCCAGTCATGGCGGGCCGCTGCCATGGATGCGGTTGCTGCGATGTGTTTTGTCCTTCCCGGCTGCCGCTCAGTACGGTTATTACCAACTATGCGCGGGAAATTTCTTTGCAAGGGGAGTCCTAATTTGCCGGTGAACAATACTATCAGATCCCATGGGCCATCTCCCCAGCGGGTGCTTTTTCAAAAACCTCAGGTAAATCTGGCCTGTTCCAGTTCGACCCGGATGTGGATGATGAGTGTTTGTGCGGGGCTGGCAATTCTGCAATCCTCAATGACCGATTCCTTTGCTTCCCTGTTCATTGCCCTTTCGGCGGTGGCCGGGGCATTGCTTACCGAATTACTAATCGATGACATATCCCTGAGGCGTTTTCTCCGTAGCGGCGGCGGCCCGGAAAAAGGCCTGGCTGGGGTGTACCGGGACGGCAGCGCCGTTGCTTCAGCCTTAATTTTGACCCTGCTTCTGCCCAATCAGATTAATCCCCTTTTGGCTTTCATCGGTTCCATGTTCGCCATGGCGGTGGTTAAGCATAGTTTCGGCGGCCTTGGATGCAACTGGGTTAATCCCGCATTAGGGGCATGGCTCTTTATCCGAATCGGCTGGCCGGGGGCTTTCGCCGATGCCCTGAAGGATTCTTCCCTTGCTGTCCCCGGAACCTTGGCGTCTGCTATTTTCGAGCAAGAAACACTGGATACATTTTGGACCCCCTTACTTAACAAAACAATTTTTTCTCTCACCTCTTCTGAGCTGCCCGGAGGATATACGGATCTCCTGGTTTATTCCGGGCCGGGGATTATCGCGGAACGGGGACTTTTAGGCCTCCTTGTGGGCACGATTATCATTACCGCCTGCCAGGTAAACCGTTCCTGGATTTCCTTCTCCTATCTTGGAGTCTATTGCCTCCTCATCAGGGCTTTTGGAGCCTTTCCCCTTGGGGGAGTTTTGGGTGGTGGGGATATGCTCTTCGGTCTTCTTTCCGGGGGTACCCTGGTGGCGGCTTTCATCCTGGCTGCGGATCCTGCAACGGGGCCCAAGTCCCGTATCGGGGTGTTAATCGTCACTGTCCTGAGCGGCGTCCTAAGTTTTGTATTCCGTTACTGGGGCTTTGAACCTTATGGAGCTTTCTTTGCGATTGTTCTGCTCAATGCCCTGGTGCCCCTATTCCGTTACTTTGAAACCCAGTTTTTTTATGCCGGTACTTCCAGCCTCTTCTCCCGAACCGAGGGTTCTTCTTCCCGCGGAGGTGTCCATGTTCGGCCTTGATTCCAAGCTAGTCTCCGGAAGGCTTAAGGGACTGGGGATCTTTCTGGGGTGGATTGCCGGGTTGTTTCTTATCGCCGGCCTTACCTGGTTCCTTACCCGCCCGGTACGGACAAGGATTATTATTCGGAATATCAATATCACCCTCCGTAATATGGAGGAAGTTCGGCAGTTAGAGGCGCCCTTTACGGCGGATAAATCGGTACCCCGGTGGAAAGCGGGAAAGGCTGCCCAATTGGGAAGCTGGTATTCCCTGTACAACACTGACGAGAAGGCGGTGGTCTTTTCAATTATGGCGGAGGGACTTCTGGCCCCCTATGTGATTTTTGTTTCCCCCCAGGGCGAGATGGGACAGCCCATACCCCTTGGCGCCCATTCCGCCCAGATCCTGGACCGGCTGCCTCAGGGAATTCTTCAAGCCTATATCAATCGCCTGACAGCGGGGGAAGCCATACTGAGGGGGAGAAAATGATTAATCGTACCCAATCCCACCTGTTCTGGGGAACCAATGCGCCCCTTTCCACCCTGATCTGCGCAGGGCTTATGATCATGGCCACAAGCCGCCTGGCCTTTGCCCTCATCGTTGGGGGGGCGCTTATCTGGACCTACGGGTTGACGGTACTGATACTGGGTTTTGCAAAGCCCATACTTCCCCAAAAGGGGCGGGAAATAATCTGGGTCTTCCTGTCCAGCTTTCTGGGAAGCCTGTATCTCCTGCTCATTTATTTTGTCAGCCCCTTTTTGGCTATGGAGACCACCTTTTTGATACTCCTTGCCCCCCTGTCCTGTATCGGTTCCGGGGTATGCAGCCGTCTGGAAGGGTCTGATCCCAACGATTTTATCCTGAAGGTCCTCCTGGAAGCCCTGGTTTTGGCTGGGATACTTATCGCTCTGGCATTAATCCGGGAACCACTGGGTTTTGGTTCCTTTTCCCTTCCCGGTGGACCCCAGGGTATAGTGACGCTTGTCTCTTTTGGTTCCTCCCTTTATTTTCCCGTGCAGATTATCGCCGGTTCCTCCGGGGGGCTTCTGATCCTGGGCTATGGTTTGACCCTGTTTCGCCGGTTCAGAAACCGGTATACCAGCGCCGGGGAGGAACAATGACAACCCTCGGCGCTTTAGCTGTTCTTTCCGGCCTGACCTTGAACCTGTTGCTTCAGTTCGGCCTTGGTGTTTGTAGAATCATCGAATCCGAAGCTGCGGCCCCCCCTGTTTTGGAGTCCGAAAAGGAGTGGGGAAAGTTTTCTGTCCCCTTTTGGACTATACATTTTATATCGGTCCTGATCCTTTGGCTTTTTTTTACCTATGTACTAAGCCCTCCGGCCTTTGGTTTTTTAGAGTCCTTCCTGCTTTTTCCCGCTGCGGTATTGATCTCCATGATCCTGAAACTGGTTTTTGTTTATCTCTTCCCTGACGGAAAGTTTACCCAGGATAAGTCCGGCAGGACAAAGCGGGGACCCTTTAGCCCCTGGGAGCTCGCCGAAAGTACCGGCTTAAACCGTGGAGAACTCCCCCTGTCTTCCTACAACGGCCTGGTCCTGGCATCCTTGTTTCTGACCCTTCGTCTTGCGGTTTCCCTGGTGGAAGCCCTGGTGCTTTCCCTGGGCTTTTCCTTAGGCTGCCTTGCATCGACGCTGATCCTTCGGGAAATCAGTAAGCGTTCTTCCCTGGAAGCGGTGCCCGGGACTTTCCGGGGCTCCCCGTTAATGCTTATCTCCATGGGGCTGCTTTCTCTGATTTTTTCCTCCGTCTCGGCTATATTTCTGAGAGCCCTGGGATTTTTTTAAAGTACGCTTTTCATGACGGGAAAAGTAGTTTACTATAAGCGGTAAATGAAAGACAGGCTGAGTATTGTTTTAGGTTCCCATAATCATATCCCCTATGGCGCCGGTGATGATGAGGGTGAGTATCTTTATACTACCCGGCTAAAACCCTTTATTCAGACCCTGAACCAGTATCCCGGAATTCCCGTGGTTCTTCATTATTCCGGGATTCTTCTTAACTGGTTGGAGGGTAACCATCCCGAATTACTCATGGTCCTGGGGGATTTAATTTCCCGTAAGCAGGTCGAGATCCTTGGGGGCGGTTTTTATGAGCCCATGATGCCCCTGCTTCCCCAAACAGATAAGATTGGGCAGATTGAAATGCTCACCGCCTATCTCCGGAAGAAATTCGGCAAACGACCTCAGGGTTGCTGGATTCCCGAAGCGGCCTGGGAGCAGCAACTGGTGGGTATCCTCAACACCTGCGGCATGAACTATACCTTCCTGGAAGAGGAACACTTTATTTCCGCAGGGCTTTCCGGTCTTGCCCTCTACGCCCCCTGTATCAGCGAGAACCAGGGGAAGATCACCACCGTCTTTCCCCTATCGGCCCGTCTGTGTACGGCCTTTGCCGCCCACGATGCAGTATCGGTACTGGAAAACCTTCTGAAGGAATTTTCGCCGTCGGCTTTACCGGAAACGTCGCCCGGGGCTCTGCTTACGGTTTTTCCGGAACAGCTTTACACGGAGGATCCCGGGGAATCTCCGGAGGCCAGTTACAATCGTTTTTTTGAAGCCATCTCCCGTTTTTCCTCCGACTTTGCATTCACCACCCCGGGAAAATTTTATAAAACCCAGGGGCAGCTTAAAAAAGCGTATTTTCCCGGGGATCAGGAACGAAAATTTTTGATTAACTACCCCGAATCCAACGGTATTTACGCGAAGATGATGTTTACCCATACCCTTATCAACCAACTGCGGGGGGACAAATCCCGGAAGCAGAACGCCAGGGAGGAGCTTTGGAAGACCCAGGGTTATGCACTTTTCTGCGACACCGAAACCGGCGGTATCCACCGGGCTTTCTTACGGAAAGCGGTTTACAAAGCCCTTTTGGGTGCAGAGAAGATCTGCCGGAACCAGGGCAAATTTACCCCCTCTCTTTTAGCCTTTGACTTTGACCTTGACGGCTGCCCCGAATATCTCTTCCAGGATCGGAATATCAACTGTTATGTTAAAAGCGTCGGGGCCAGTATCTTTGAGCTTGATTATCTTCCCAAAACCTGGAACTACCTGGATACCTTTTCCGGGGCTCCCTACCGGAGGACCGCCTTTGCGGATCACCTGACTCTCCCGGAGTATTCCTTCAAGGATGCTTCGCTGCAAGTAGCAGATCTTCGGTCCGAGGAGGATCGGTTTTCCGGGACCCGTTTCTGCGGAAAGGAAAGCTACGAACTTGTTGATATGGATCGATCCCACGGAAGGGCCTGTTTCCACCTCCCCACCAGGAAACATTCCGCCCAAGGCGGACTCTATCTGGATTCGATTGAAATAGAAAAGCTGTATCTCCTCAAGCAGGATACCCTCAGTGTGCACTACACCCTGATCAACTGCGGAAAATCCCCGGCGGCCTTTAAATTTATCCCCCGGATAGATCTTTCTTTTTCCGGTGATGGGGAGGAACTGCTCAAGGTTTTTCGTTCCCATGCCCAGGATCCCGAGCCGGCGATTCACGAAGGTGCGGAGATAAATAATATCCGGGGCATTGAATTTCGGGACATAAAAAACGAGCTTACCCTGAGTCTTACGGCGGACCGGGACTTCGACGGCTGGATCCTTCCCATTCGTACCCGGATGGAAATACGAGGCGTTGAGACAAATCAGTATCAGTCAACGTGTTTCATGCCGGTTCTGGTATTAAACCTTGGTCCCGATGAACGTTGGGAAACTGAGTTTAAGTTGAATATATCGCATTGATACTTTTTCGGATCTGTCGGCAAAGACGGGCGGGGGGAGGGGCATCCCCCCGCCCGCCGGTGTCACAGTACGAGAAGGCGCCAAACGATGTTTATAAAGCGCAGTATTTCTAACAAGGGGAGTATGCGTATTCGCTTGCATAGCATTAGTACGGGTTTTATTTTTTTCTTTCTTTTTTTCCTTTGTGTGCCTTCGCGGTCGAATTTTTCTTCAAAGATGGCGCCATTTTTAAGGAAAATCGGGTGATTAAAAAGTAAGGGCAATAGCTGTCATTATTTGAAGAAGTTATTGACAAATTTTTCATAAGGATTATAATATTTTCATGCTTCAGACGGCCAAAATAGCAGAAAACGGCTCACGGCTCACGGCTCACGGCTCATATTATACTTTAGCAAATAGACGACATGTCAAGTATCCCACACATAAATTTCCACTTTTAAAGAAAAATCAGACCGCAAAGAAGTATTTAAGGGAACAGGTCCTCTTTTCCTGTACCTCCTGTTTTGCGGGTAAAATCCTTCAAATCTCAGCTATTGGCAATGCTCCCGTGGTCGGTATTGGTGTTGGTCCCATAACAAAGGCGTTATCCGCTTATGCGGTTAGACATAGCAAATTTGTCGGCGGGACAGTATCCGGCAATACCGCCGAATTAATAGGCGGCGGTGTGTTTGTCCAGAGCGATAATGCAGGCGCCAGCACATTCACTATGTCGGGCGCCGCAAGCACCGCCATTTCCGGCAATGAAGCAGCATACGGCGGCGGCGTCGGTATTCTAAAAGGCAGCTTTAGCAAAACCGGCGGCGCTATTACCGGGAATACCGCAGCGAGTCCTACGGCGGCGGTTTTTGTTCTCGTTAATGAGGACTTAGACGGCACTGTTGGATACCGGGATACCAACGCCGGAGTAGGTGACAATATCACCGTAACATGGGACGGCAGCAGTTACACAGCAATATCCGGCGTAAATTTACCCTGAGTGGAAGGGTGAACGCAGGGGACAGACACTGTTTTTGTAAAGCGTGGACTTTGTATCGAACCTCCAGTTCGCCGCAAAGTCCACGTAGTCTCCCATAAAAGCATTGAGCCCATGTCCCACCCATAAGACGCATAAGGAGGGGAAGCGAATGAGCCTTCTCTCTCCTTCCTTTTTTGCCTTCCGCTCCTTTGCGGTTCGTTATTCTTCACCGTCATAACCAATAATTTTGATGTCTTCGGGGATACGCTTGACAAGGGATATAAGTATGGTATTATAGGAATGGTAAGTCAAAAAGCCTACCCAAAGACTGCTGTATGGCGGTCTAACGCTGGAAAATTTACTGGCAAGGAGTACAAAGTCTATGAAGACGTGTCTTGAAAAGTTAAAGAATAATACCGTATTGTTTACCCCCCCCCCCGCAATTTCCCCTTTGATCTAACCCTTTTCCCCCTGCTTCTCGGTCTCATGCTGGCATTCACCCTAATCGGGTGCGGTGATGGCGCCGGCGGCGGCAAAGATCCCACGGTTACCAGTGTAAGCGTCGATCCCGCAACCGTAAATGTTACCAAGGGCGAAACTAAAGCCTTTATCGCAACAGTTACCGGGACCAACGATCCTGCCCAAACCGTTACGTGGTCGGTTACCGGCGGTGTGGATGGCACTGGTTTTAGCGGGGCAACCCTTACCGTAGCCGCCAGTGAAACCGCCGCAAGCCTTACCGTTACCGCAACCTCCACGGTTGACACCAGTAAATCCGGCGCGGCTACCGTTACCGTAACAGACAGCGCCTACAACGTAACGTACAACGCTAATACCAGTGACAGCGGAACAGTGCCTGTTGATTCAAATTCGCCTTACCAAAGCGGCGGGACTGTAACAGTTTTGGATAATACAGGAACTCTGGCCAAAACTGATTATTCATTTGCAGGCTGGGACACAGCGGCGAACGGTTCAGGAACAAGTTATGCGGCAGGAGCGACATTTACTATTAGCGCAGATACCACTCTTTACGCCAAATGGAACTTTATTGTCACGTATTCATTAGGAGATACCGGTCCTGGCGGAGGAAAGATCATCTATATTGATCCGGCAGGCTTTATCATGGCCGATACTGGTTTACCGGCCCACTACCTTGAGGCCGCTCCTGTTAATCAAGGAACAGAACTTGCATGGGCCTCAGCGGCTTACGTAGAAACAGATATACCAGGAACAGGAGCAGATGGAGAAATAGGAGCGGAAGCAGAAATAGGAAAGGGTAGGCAAAATACAGCGCTTATTTTAGCTACGGATGCTGCCGCTCCTGCCGCCTTAGCCTGTAAAAATTACAGCGGCGGTGGTAAAACCGACTGGTTCCTTCCAAGCCTGGATGAGCTTAAGGAACTGTACAATCAAAGGAGCAGTCTCGGTATCGCGGATGATGGATTTTTCTGGTCTTCGTGCCAGAAGTGGTCCTGGGAAGGCCATAGTGAAAGCGCCCGGGGTCTGGTATTCATCACTGGCGAAGTTTCCAGCAACAGCAAAATCAATTATCTCAGTGGTAAAATTGTCTGGGCCTTACGGGCTTTTTAACCACAAAGGAGCGGAAGGCAAATAAGTATTTGGGGAAAATGTTCACTTTCCCCCTTCTTTTTTTGCCTTCTGCGCCCTCGCGGTTAGAAATTTCTTCGTGATAGGTAATCATGATTGATTTGTGGGTCAAGTTTCCTTGAGCCGGTTTTGGCTGCAGCGGAGTAGAATCCATTGACAATAAAATAAATATACAATAATCTATTAAAAAGGAAAACGGTGCAAGCGAAGATACTTGGTCAAGGTTCGGTGGAGGAATTCGTGTTCCCATAGGTATGTCATGGATTTTTAAGGAAATATAGTAGAATAACAATATGGAAAAGATCACGAACAACATCGAATATCAGGGACTTTTACGAAGGTACCATGGGTTGAAAGAAGAGATGAACAATCTCGACAAAGATAGAAGTCTTTTTGAATTTGCAATAATTTTAGATAGCGGCACAGAAATCCATCCGGACTACAATAATGTACTATCCAATTATAGGCATGAAAAACATAAAACGCTTGAACAGCTATTAGATATTTGCGCCCCGGTAGAAAATCCGGATTTAAAAAATAGGACCGATATCGTCTCACAAACTTGCGGTTTTTCCAAATGGGGATTTTATTTTTTGTGCATGTTTCCCGGATACGGTAAGTTAAAAGAGCTTTTGATGTCACAGCCGATCCCATATTACGAAAACAAAAGAGATTACTTCAAAGAACCTCTTAGAAAAGAATTATGGTCGGAAAAAGAAATATTTTTTTCTTGGCTGAAAAGTTCGTGTGAAAGTGATCAGTATCAGTTACGCGAAGCATCCTTTGACTTTTGTTTTACCGGCGAAAAATACTTATTGGAATAATAGAAAGTGAAGGTCCGCAAAGACCTTCCTCCATAGGGAACCGTCCCTGCGAAAAAGAACACGATGACAGACCTTCCCACAAAGGCCCCCTATAGACCCCCTAAGCGGCCCGGGAACGCACTCACACTAATGTTACCGTGGGTGAAAATGAAATAAATATCAGGGGGACCCTTTAGGTTATTCTTGACCCACAAATAAGAAAAAAGAAGAAAAACCGCAAAGTCGCAGAAGGCGAAGAAAACTACCGGGAATCCAAGAAAACCCATCCCCCCCTTCTTCTTCTTCTTTTTCGCCTTCTGCGCCTTCGCGGTTAGAAATTTCTTCATGATATGTAATCATAATTGATTTGTAGGTCAAGTTTCCTTCTGGCAGGACCCCATACCTAGTTTTAGTGCGTTCCCTCTAACCTAATCGGGTCCATAGGGAGATTAGCAGCAAGACCCTGTCAATCAATGTTCCGCAGCCTCATCGGGGGATACGCGCCAAAGTAATGGCGGTCTCGTGCAGCTCCTGTACACCCCGGGTTCCCAGGCGGATGCGCACCAGGATAAGGATATCAGGATTTGTACGTTCTACACGGTAGGTTTCGTGGGGAGGGTCGGCATTATTTCTGGGACGCAATTCGAGCAGTTCCTGGTTGTCCAGCATGAAAAAGGCGTATTTTCCCCAGGCTTGCAGGGTACCGGCGGAATAGAGTTCGTAATTTCCGTCGGCGGATAAAACCAGTCTTCCGATGGAACCATCATAGGATGCGTCTATATAGGGGAGTACCGCAGGTTTAGAGTTAATCCCGTTGGCGGCGCCCGTTGCGCCGGCTTTCCGGTAGGACCCATCCCAGGGGGCGGAAACATAGATCTTAAGACGGACATCCTCAAAGACCTTCATTCGTATGCTGTCCATGGATTCCAGTTCTATATCAATGAAACGTCTGAGGGTGGTTACCGAAATATTCTGGCTGGAGACATAGAGGCCGTGTCGGGTGGCGCTGGAATTCTGCCAGGTAAAAACCTGCTGGATCTCTTCGCCGTAAAAGATGATCTCCCTATTGGGGGGATCAAAATAGATATACTGCCGGTTATCCAGGGTCCCCTGGGGGCTCACATAGTACCAAAGGCCGGTGATGAATTTTTCAAATTCCTCCCGACCCCCGTTCAGCAATTCCCGTACCCGGCGTTGTTCAATCTGGGAACCCGGAATCCGGGTAATCCGGCTCTGCTCGTAGAGTCCGTTACGGGTGTTGTAGGTATAGATAAGCTCCACCTGATCCAGAATGTTTGTCGAGTCAAAGTCCCGGCCATAAGCGGCAAGGGTAAAACTCTGCCCTTTGGCAAGACCCATCTGATAGGCCTGGGTACGTTCCGCTTCCTGAACTTGAATTGAACCATCTATACGCAGATCCGCTATTTTTCCGAAATGTATTTCATTGGGCTCCCGTTTTTCCTCCGTCCTTTCACGAAAAACGGTCAGGGTATGTTCCCCGGTATTATTCATGCCGCTTATCAGAATACAAAGACTGCGGTCTCCGATAAGGTCCTGGGTATAAATCGAGACGGTCCCCGGACGGGTAACTCCGGTTGAGGCGCTCCACAGCCGCCGGTATCCTCCCACCGCATCATCAAAAATAATATAGGTGATAAAAATAGGGCCGTCCATTTCCAAAAGATTACGGTATGCCAGGATCTGATCATCCACCATATCCCCGTTCAGATCCTGGGTGAAGACTGCCACAATAGATTCACCCGCATCCAGGGTAACCTTGGCGTTCATGGTATCCTCATAGACCATCCGTTCCACATCACTGCTTCCTCCATAGTCGGCGGTGTCCGGATTCTGGGGAATTACAACCCTGGTCTGCAGCTGTTTCTTTCCCGGTACGTTGGATCGCTGTATGGGCATAAAATACAGGAAACCGATACCCGCGGCGGTAAGCAAAAAAATCAGGGGGGTTAGAATTTTTATAATTTTGCTGGTCATAGTTTATCTGTGTTCAACTTTGATGGAAGTTCTAAGGCGGCTTTTACCTTTTCTAAAACCCGGGACAGGGTTTCTTCCAGGGTAAGATCGCTGCGGAACCCTGCTGCCAAAGCATGGCCTCCCCCGGAAAACTGCTGGGCTATTTGAGAAACATTAACCAGTCCCTTGGAACGCAGGGAACAGCGGATCTTGCCTTCGCTGGTTTCCTTAACCAATATTGATACCAGGATTTCCTTACTTTTCAAAGGGATATTAATAAAGGATTCGGCATCCTCAAATGCGGCGCCGGTGGAAGCAAGGTCTCCCTGCCGAAGTATTTGTACCGCCACCCGGCCTCCGCAATAAAGAGTCAGGCTGGCCAATACCTGACTCTGCAAAAGCAGGGAAGCAGTGGAGGCGCTTTCGTTCAACTCGCCGTATATCTCATAGGGCATGGCGCCGGCTTCAACCAGTAACTGGGCCGCCTTAAAGGTCCTGGCGGTGGTTTTTGAATAGGCAAAGGACCCTGAATCAAAATTGAGCCCGGCATAGACCGCCCTGGCGGTTTCCCTGTCCAAGCTTATATTCAGATCCCCGGCGATTTGCATGATCATTTCGCAGGTGGCGGCGGCGGTAGGGTCGATGTACCCGTCCAGGGTAGAGTGGGGGTTTAACTCATGGTGATCAATGGCCATGACCGCTTGAAATTGGGGAATAATTTCCTTCATTGCCCCGGTATGGAATTCATCGGAGGTATCCAGGATGATCAGCGCCGATTTTCCCGGCAGGTCCTGGTGTTTCTCGCTTTTCCAGACCCCGACAAGGTTCCGGATATCCATAAAGCTGAACCGCTCCGGAACAGCCGATGCATTAAGCGCCTGTACTTCCTTCCGGAGTTTTTGCAAGATATGGATCATGGCAATCTCCGCCCCAATACCGTCCGCATCCGCCGGATCATGGGTGGTAAGAACAAAATGAGTGTTTTGGGTAATAAAATCTATTATTTTTTGCCGGGAATCCAGCACGAAAAATCCTCCCTTGCCGTCATTTTATCATACTACAAAATTATATGCAGTAAAGGAAGAGGAAAAGTTGAAAAAGGCTTTACTTTTTTGCTCATTCGTAGGAACTTTTAGGGATGGTATACGAAAAAACCGGCCTGGGACTTTTATCCACCAGATCCGGGTTTAATTCTGCGGTACGGCATATCAAAAAGACAGTCGGGATTTTGGAAACCCTGGAAACCGGAGAAAACCTCTCCGATATACTCCGGAGGCCGGAGCATAGAGATTTTTCCGGCGTCAATGCCCTGCCGCTTTTTCGTTCCCTTCTTATTGATAAACTGGGATACCAAGCCCTTTCTGAAAACCCCGCTTCCATAGCTGCGGATTTCCCGGCCCTGGCCGTTGAATTCGCCCAATGGGAGGCCGTGGATTTGGTGGCCGCCTTCCACGATCCCCCTTTTCTTCTGACAGCCAATCCCAAAAACGCTGAGCAGCTTGCCTCTCTGGGAAAGGTCCGCCCCAGAGAACTTCTTACGGTCTACGTGGGCAATGCTATCCGGGATGTCCCCCAAGAGATTTGCCGGGTGGCGGCAGAGACGGCTATTGCCCTTTTCAGCGGCGGCCGGCCGGATATAGCCCCGGAATTGTATATAGCCGGCGGGAGCCTTGCAAAAAAGGTTGCAACCGCCAAGCCCGCAAGCCGGGGATCACCTCCGGTAAAGACGACCCCCCTCTATTCCGTGACGGTTACCAATGAGCTTTTCCACAACGGCAATGTGGAGGCCTGGAAGAGAATTATACAGAGTTACAACGCCAAATACCCCATGCTCAAGGTGCATGTCTATTATGGGGACGAAGCTATCCTGGATATCAATTCCCTGTTTACCTGGGGTAAGGTTAAGCATGGCGGTTCAATCCAATTTGCCGTATCCGGAAGTGATATCCGGGATGTGGCAAAGCTGCAGCGCTATTTAGCCCAGGGGTCGAGCAGCAAATTTGAGCCCTTTCTGGAAAGTCCGGAGAAGGGGGCCTTAAAATTATTCTAAATAGCAGAAAATCTATGCGGGAAACTCTCCGACTAAAGTCGGCGCCGCAAACAGCGGAGGATGAAATAAAGTTCCTGCTGGATGAGGTGAAACGGGGAACCTTGGATGCGGCCGGCGCGGTTAAAGCCCTGGACCTTTCGCGGTTAAACGAAATTCTCCACCCGCGTATCAACGCCCCCGGCGCAACTTGCAACGAAGTTTCCCGCGCAGAAGGGCTGCCGAAATGGACCGGCGGTATTTCCGGCGCGCCCGGTGCGGCGGCGGGCAGGGTCTATTTCAGCGCCGATGCCCTCCTGGAAGCCAAAGCGCTCGCCCGGCAGCGGGGTGAGGATACCCGGTGTATCCTGGTCCTGCCGGCCGCCTTTGCGGGGGATGTAAAGGCCATCAAGGCCGCCGCCGGTGTTCTCACCGCTCAGGGCGGTTATGCAGCCCACGCATCGGTGGTGGCCCGCCAGTACGGTACGGTGTCCCTGGTGGCGCCGGAGCTTAGTATTACTGATAAAACCGCGGTTCTGGGCGGCCTGAGTTTCAGCGAAGGCGATCCCATCACCCTGGACGTCCCCGGTTTCGGAATTCCATCGGTGTACCAGGGGATTGCGGAAATTTCCGAACCGGATATCACCGGATCTGCCCTCCTTGATTTTATCACCCTGGCTAAGGGGCTGATAAAGAATTTCCAAATCCGGGTAAACGCGGAAACCCCCGAAGACGCGGAAAAGGCGCTGTCCCTTGGCGCCGAGGGTATCGGCCTCTGCCGTACGGAACATATGTTTTTCAAACCCGAACGGATCAACCCCTTCCGTGAGCTAATCCTCTCCGAATCCGGCGAGGCGCGTAATAAAGCCCTGGAAAAACTCCGGGAAATGCAGTGTGATGATTTTTACCGCATCTTCAAGATCATGGCGGGGAAGCATGTCACCATCCGGCTCCTGGATGCCCCCCTCCACGAATTTATGCCCCGCAGTGATGCTGATCTGGCATCGTATATGGACCACATCTCAGCTTCCAAAGAAACAGCGCTATCCGGGGATGAAGTCCTGGCGCGGATAGAAACGCTGCGGGAATATAACCCCATGCTTGGTCGTCGGGGCTGCCGTATCGCCGTAAGCTATCCGGAAATCTACGCCATGCAGGTCCGGGCCATCGTTGAGGCGGTCCATAAAATGCATGATGAAAAGCTGGATGTCCAGCCGGAGATCATGGTCCCCCTGGTGATGAACGCAGCGGAGCTAAAGCTCATCGCCTACGGCAAGCGGGCGGAGGGGGCAAGCTATGCGGGAATTGCCGGTGTTGAAGAATTCCTGAACTGTCCTATCGGCGCCATGATCGAGCTGCCTGCCGCCGCGCTGGGGGCCGGAGACATAGCCAGGTACGCGCAGTTTTTCAGCTTTGGTACCAACGACCTGACCCAAACCACCCTGGGCCTTTCCCGGGACGATGCCGCCGGATTTTTGCCCGCCTATTCCCACTACGATCTTCTGGAGGGTAATCCCTTTAGTGTGTTGGACGAAAGGGTTAAGGAGCTTATCGCCCTGGCGGTGGACCGGGGCCGTCTTACCCGGCCGGACCTGGTCTGCGGACTCTGCGGCGAGCAGGGCGCCGACCCGGCGGCGATCCGGTTTTGTATAGACACGGGGATAAACTATGTGTCATGCTCGCCATACGCAGTACCCGCAGCTATAGTGGCGGCGGCACAAATTCTGGCGGAAAAGAAATAAGGAGGAATATTATGAAGAAATTGACAGGAACCGTGGGCGTGATTTTTGTGTTGTTAGTTGTGTCCCTAAGCGGATGTGCCAGCAGGTTTGATAAAATACAGGCCGTTATGCCGGATTTGCAGTGGAAAGAGGATGGTATATACCGAGGGCAGTATAAAATACGCCCGGTATCGGTTGTCCTGGACGTGGAAGTAAAGGATAAAACCTTAACGAACATAACCATTATTAAACATTTTAACGGCCTTGGGAAAAAAGCTGAAAAAATCACCGAAACGGTTCTGGCAAAACAAAGCCTGACGGTAGACGCCATAAGCGGCGCCACGGGGAGCAGCAAAGCTATTCTCAAAGCCATAGAGAACGCCCTGGAATAAGCAGCAAACGGAGCTACCATGTGGTTACTGAATTAAGGTTTGCGGCCGGCCAGTTATTGTGAATTTTTAAGTATCCGCCGCCGGGAACGGTGCAAAAGCCATGTGAATTAAATTCTTCTTCATCAAAGGTTAACTGGGAAGGATCCTGTTGACAGCCATAGGGGACTTTTCTGTTTTTGACATTATTGCCTTCGTACCATGTGGTATCGCAGTACAATCTTCTTCCGTCTTTCAACACGAAGACATTCCAGGCGTGGCTTTTGCCGGACCAACTTTCAATGGATGAAATATATTCATTACCTTCCAGTCGTTTTACGGTCTCGGCGGCAAAATCGGAACAGACGCCTTTTGTCGTATTGGGATTTTCATAACTTACTCTTCCATAAGGATTTCCGGAATAATTATTCCAATCATAATCGAAGTCCAATCCTATTTGATAAATAACTGCTTCAATGGCGGCGAATGCCGGGTCCTTCATCCGCTCTCTCCAGGCTAGTTGATTTAAAGTTTGCTGCCGTTTAGTGGGCCAATAAAACCGGTCGCCGGAAAAATTCCGCGATAAGGTTCTATTGCCCCCATCCCAGGTCATGGTATTTCCAAATCCCCATGATAAAACTGCATCGCCATTCCTATTATAATAAAAATTGTAAATAGCCTTTGTCTTAGGATAATTTTTTTCTACATATTCTTTTATATAATCCGGAATATATTCTTCTGATTTTATTACCGAATCAAAGTCTACCTGTGCGCACACCATAAAAGGCAAAAATAAAAAAAGAAAAAATGCTAATTGGTTCTTCATCACATTCCTCTTAATATAGCCCGGTCTCCGAAAAAAAGCCGACCCGGACATCAGTCCAAGCCGGCTCTTCTTAAATTTCTCTTCCTTTATTCGCCTTCTGTGCCTTTGCGGTTTTTATTCCTCTTCGTACCCATTCTAATTACTTCGCACGTGCCAATGTAACCGCCGATGTTACCACAATGTCCTCCACCGAGGCGCCCCGTGAAAGGTCGCTGATCGGTTTGGCGAAACCCTGGAGGAAGGGGCCGAAGGCTTCGCCCTTACCCAGGCGCTGTACCAGTTTGTAGCCGATGTTGCCCGACCCCAGATCGGGGAATACCAGGGTGTTGACCTTGCCCTTGATGGGGCTGCCCGGGGCCTTTTTATCGGTTACCGATGGGACCAGGGCTGCATCGGCCTGGATCTCGCCGTCGATTATCAGGCCCGGGGCCTTGGCTTTTACCTTTTCCAGGGCTTCCCGCACCTTGAGTACGTTGGGGTGATCCCCCCCGGAGCCCTTGGTGGAGAAGGATAACAGGGCTATCACCGCGTCAACCCCGAGGAATTCCTTACAGGATTGGGATGCGCTGATGGCGATATCCGACAACTGGTCTGCAGTGGGATCAGGGACCACGGCGCAATCCGAGAAGATCAGGGTACCGTCAACCCCCCAGACCTTGTCCGTGGTTTGTACCACAAAGCAGGAAGAGGCGGTCTTTGAACCGGGAATGGTACCGATAATGGCAAGCCCCGCCCGGAGCACATCCGCGGTAGCGCTTTCGGCGCCCGCAACCATGGCGTCCGCATCCCCCAGGTGAACCATCATGGCCCCCCAGCGCAGGAAGTGGATCATATCCTTCTTAGCCTGCTCTTCGGTCATGCCCTTGTGCTTCCGCAGTTCGTAATATTCATGGGCGTATTTTCCCGCCAGGGGTGAAACCTGGGGATTGATGATGTTAATACCCCCTAAATTGACCCCTTCCTTTTCGGCCACGGTCTGAATCTCCGATTCCTTACCCACCAGGGTTACCGAAGCGGCCAGCTTTTCATCCAGGATGACCCGGGCCGCCCGGATTGTCCGGGGTTCGGTTCCTTCGGCCAATACCAGCCGTTTTTGCAGGGCCTTTGCCTTCTGCCGCATGTCGTTTACAAAATCCATATTTTTCTCCTTTAGGTTACATTAATTTAAAAACGCTGCATTTAGCATAGCTTGAATACGGGGAACACGCAAGGGGACGGTTCCCTCTGATTCCTTTCCAAGCCTATTGACGGGAAGGCGATCAACGGTAATTATTAACATTGGAGCTTATTAATGACCGATGTTCACAACGATGTGCTGGAAGATGAGGATTTTGATACGATTTTATCCGAGGATATCGATTTTTCCGGTACCCTCAACTTTGAAAAACCCTTTCTGATCCGGGGGAAACTTTCCGGAAATATAGAAGCCCAGGGCCTTTTGGTGGTTGATGAGGGCGCGGTGGTGGAGGCGAATATCAACGCCCCCAGGGTGGTAATCCGCGGGTCTGTAACCGGGGATATCACCGCTTCGGAAAAGGTGGAAGTCTCGGTAACCGGCAGACTGAACGGCAATGTTACTGCCCCGGATATTTTTATGGATACCGGTTGTGTGTTTAATGGTCGGTGTACCATGGAAAAACAGGATAATACGGAATAGGAATGAAGAAGGGTTTTCTTTTCTCAGGGGGGATGGTTCTGTTTCTCATGTTCCCCTTGTGGCACGGTTTTGCTCAAAATCAGCTCGATGCTTTGGCTGAATATCGGGATCGCAAGTATGAATCCGCCGTTACTATCTGCAAAAGCGAATTACGGGTGAATCCTAACAATCTAGAGTCTCATGTGGTGCTCTGCTGGAGCCTTATCAGCCTTGGCCGGTACGAGGAAGCCCTGAATTATGCCCGACAGGGCCGGAATCTTAGCCGTTACGACCCAAGGATCATCGAAATTCTGGGGGAAATCAGCTATTACCAGGGCAGCAACAGGGATGCCCTTGAGTATTTCCAGGAGTATGTTAACCTTGCCCCCGAGGGAGGCCGTATTGATATGGTCTACTATTTTATCGGGGAGATCTTCATCCGCATGGGCCGTTTTCGGCATGCGGATATTGCCCTGTCAACGGCGGTGCACTATATGCCGGGAAACGCCGCCTGGTGGACCCGTTTGGCCTATGCCCGGGAAAACGCCGGCCGGGAAAATGCCCGGGAACTGCAGGAAGCGATCCGCGCCTATGAGCGGGCCCTTTTACTGAATGCCCAGTATTCCGATGCCCGCCGGGGGTTGGAACGTACCCGGCAGGCCTTGGCAGCCATAACGATCCGCTAGAAGCCATGGTATCCGCCTCTATCCGGACCCTGGGCTGTAAATTAAATCAGATCGAAGGTGAATCCATAGCCGAAGCCTTTAGCCGCGAGGGTTTTTCCGTAAGCGCCGGGGATTTCGCGGACATACTGGTGATCAATACCTGTACGGTTACCTCCAAGTCGGAGCAAAAGGCCCGGCGGCTCATCCGCAAAGCTTTAAAGGATAACCCCGGTTCCTGTATTATCGTCACCGGCTGTTATGCCCAGCTGGAAGCCGATGGTATCGCCGCTTTGGCGGAAGGGGAGCCCCGGCGTCTCTTTGTGCTTACCGGTGACCATAAGACCTTCCTCCTGGACTTACCACGGTATTTACGGGATACGCTTGACACTGGCCTGTCCCAAGCCCTGGAACGGTTTCTGGAGCAGGGTAGGGCGGAAGCTCCCAGGGATCCGTTGGATCCCTTTCGGTTTAACGTAACGGACTTTTCCTTCCACTCCCGGCCCTTCATGAAAATTCAGGATGGCTGTAACCATGCCTGCTCCTACTGCCGGGTAAGCCTGGCACGCGGCCCCAGCGTAAGTTTGGATGCGGAAACCCTCCTATCCCGGCTGCGGGCGCTGGAGGACGCCGGCCACGGGGAAGCGGTACTCACCGGGGTAAATCTCAACCAGTACTGTTCCGCCGGCCTGGATCTGGGAGGCATCCTTGAATATCTCCTGGCAAATACCCAAACCATAGCCCTGCGGCTCTCTTCCCTTGAACCGGACGGTATGACCGAGCCTTTTCTCCGGATCCTGTCCAACCGGCGTATCCGCCCCCATTTTCACCTGTCGATTCAGTCCGGCAGCCCGCAAATCCTGGAGCGGATGCGCCGCAGTTATGGTCCGGCGACGGTGGAAAACGCCGTCCGCCGCCTGCGGACCCTGCGGGAAGACCCGTTCCTGGCCTGTGATATCATCACCGGTTTCCCCGGCGAAACCCCCGGCGAGTTTGCCAAGACCCACGAACTCTGCCGCCAGGCCGGTTTCGCCTGGATCCACGCCTTCCCCTATTCCCGGCGCCCCGGGACCGAGGCCTGGAACTTTACGGAAAGCGTTCCAGAACGGGAAGCGGTGAGCCGGGTGGAATCCCTCATAAACCTGGCCCGGCAGGGGAGGGCCGCCTATATCGGCCGCTGGTCTGGGAAAACCGTGGAGGCCATAGCCGAAGATGGCAGGCAAGGCGCCGCGATGATCGCCCTATCGGAAAATTACCTCAAGCTGTGCCTCTCCCCGCAGCCGGGACAACCCCTTCCGCCGCCGGGAACCGTCCTCCAATGCAGGGTCCTGGGGCTCCCGAAACCGGCGGAACCCCATTTTGATGCAATTGCGGAGTTCAAGTCTTGACTTTTACTTGTGTAATCGGATAAAATAATTTGACCCGGGCCGCTAGCTCAGTAGGTAGAGCAACGCCCTTTTAAGGCGTGGGTCGCCTGTTCGAATCAGGCGCGGCTCAAAATTGATGTATTATAAGGTAAGATTGGATTCCGCCTTTTTTGAGGAGTTTGGTTACAGATAACCGCCGCCGTAAACAATAGGAGTAGGAAGACGTGAATGTGGTAAAAGAAAACATTTTTATCGCATGGGGCGGTAATCAACCTCTTGCAAAATTAGTGGGCCAAGAGGTACAAAAGCATGGATATATCAGTGTTGTTGGCGGCGGCGCCCCAACCGATACGTTTATCGGTACACAAGTTTTCTCCCAGATCAAACAATGTACTCAGGCAATAATTTTAGTAGAAGGCTCCGGCGCCGGGGATGGAGGGTCCTTCAAATTCAACGATAATTTAATGTTTGAGTGGGGGTATCTCACTGCAAAATTACAGCCAAATAAAATACATGTATTTTTAATTAATATGTCTGTGCGGAATCTACCCAGTGATCTTTCCGGTTCCTGGGCAACTGAGGTGGATGGAAAAAGCATATCAAAAGAAGAACTGGCGGTAGAAATCGCAGGAATATTTAATATAAATGCTTCAAAGCCCTCACAAATGAACAAACTTGAAATTTTTCATTCCTGGGAAAATATAAAACGGATGCTTGATGCGCATATTCGCGGTACTCCCGAATGTTCAGAATGTGATATGGCAAATTATTTGCTTCATAGTATAGAGCCTTGTTATTATAACATGGAAGAAGAATATACAGAATCATTATTACAAAAGCTAAATCCATCTTCACCGATTTTAGGATTTGCAATTCAAATTATGAAAGGTAACTTTGCCCTATTTACAGAAACGAACAATCTGCTAACTCCATTATCCTTTGACAAATTTGACGATTTAAAATCAATTTTTGAAAGCCAATTTGATTTTTCTGTGCAGGATGATAATTTGAATGATTGGTTCAAATATTTTTGCGCAATCAGGCTTTCATTAGTTTATCGAACAATAGCGATAAATCCTGAATTACTGGAAGATGAAAAACAACTTTATCTTGAAAAATCCCTGGCATATTGCGAAAAGGCGCTTGAGAGCCTTAACCTTATTCGGATTAAATTTCCACACGACGCTTCGTATGTAAAATTATATGAAGGTTATCTTTACAGAGACATATATATTGTAAAACTAGAGGCCGATGATCGTAATGCCGCAAAAGAATATTTGAAAAAAGCCGTAGAAGCCCGAAAAAGCTTTTATCTGGCTTATAAACAAACTTATCCCCAGGACGCTGTCTTAATTAAAAGCTTTGCACAGGAATATTATTTGGCACTGATAGATCAGGTGAATTTTTCAGAAGATAAAATTGAGGCTATTGAGATAAAAAGAACGATAAACTCGTTTTTACAGCGGCTGGAAAAAGAATCGGTAAAACAATATACGGTACTGGAACAATTAAGGAAAAAATGCGACGAGATAAATAATAAATGACCCCCGTAGGGAGATTTAAAGGAATAATTTATGCTTGAAAAAGAAAATTATCTAAATAAAATCGCAACCTACAAAAATGTCGTGATACAGTGCCACGATGCGCCGGATGCGGATGCCATCGGCTCCGGATACGCCTTGCAGTGTTACTTGAAATCTCTCGGGGTTTCGGCCAAATTGATTTACGGCGGACAGAATGAAATATCCAAGCCCAACCTACGGATGCTGATCAGTGCGTTAAAAATTGACCTCCTAAAAGTTTCCGCCTTGCCTGCTGAAACCGACTTACTGCTTACTGTTGATTGTCAATACGGTGCAAGCAATGTCCAAAAATTTGCTGCGCCTGCGGTAGCGGTCATCGACCATCATCGCGCCGAAATCGCCGATGGTGACAACGTACTGATCCGCCCTTCCTTGGCAAGCTGCGCCACCCTGGTTTGGGATTTACTGCGGAACGAAAATTTTGAAATTGATAAAAATTATAGCGTCTGCAACGCCCTTTATTACGGGCTGTTTACCGACACTAACGAGCTGTCAGAAATGCGTCATCCCCTGGACCGCGACCTCTCCGACTTGCCCTACGACGCAGCCTTGGTACGTAAACTAAAAAACTCGGCGATCACCTTAGATGAACTGACCATCGTGAGTAACGCACTAAAAAATTATCAGGTATTTAATCGTGTCGGGCTGTTTCAGGCAAGTCCGTGTGACCAAAATCTGCTCGGTTTTACCAGCAGCATTGCCCAACAAATTGATGGGCTGGACTGCTGTGTCGCTTATTGCGTCCAACCATCGAGTATCAAACTCTCGATTCGGTGTTGCACCCGGGAAATTATGGCAAATGAGTTTGCCGCATTTTTGTGCGCCGGTGTTGGGAGCGGTGGCGGCAATCTCGAAAAGGCAGGCGGAGCCATCAACGCAAAGGAATGTCTTGCGGGCCCGGCGGCTTTTTTGACCAACCGCATAAAAGCGTATTTAACGAATTTTGAATTGATTTATGCTGAGAATAATTGTGATGATTTTTCGACCATGCGCCGGTATCGCAAACTTCCGATCCGCGCCGGATTTGCGCGTTCAACGGATATTTTCCCGCTGACTGCGAACAGGAAAGCTGCGAAAATAACGATCCGTACTTTGGAAGGCGATATTGATATTACGGTCGCTGAGGATATTTACCTTATGATCGGCATTCAGGGAGAAGTTTATCCGATTCGGCGCGAAAGATTCGAGCAGAGTTATATCCGTTTAAATACCAAATGCGAGACGACGCTGGAATATTCGCCCACCGTAACCGATCAACGAACCGGCAAAAAATTACCCCTGATCCCGTTTGCCGAAAATTGTCTGCCCCGCGAGGAAAAATTTGTTCGCGCCCGCGAACTGCGGAAGGACACGAAAGTTTTTAGTTCCTGGGATAACGAAAAATACTTTTTAGGACGCGCCGGAGATTTTTTTGTAGTGACCGAAAATGATTTCAACGACTGCTATGTGATCACCAAAGACATTTTTCGCAAAAGCTACACAGAAGAGGCCTGAACTATCATCCGACCGGACTGATAAGAGCAGGCCACATCCCGTTGCCATTATGTCCCCTTTTGGGATAAACACATAAAGGAGTAAGATATGAGTGACGCGGAGGAATTTAAAAATCTGCTCGCGGAGGCAGAGAACGGCAATGCCGAGGCAATGGCCGCAGTGGGAATGGCCTACGGTCAGGGTACAGGCACGGCTGTAGACGGGGAACAGATGTTGCTATGGCTGAGGAAAGCTGCGGCCGCCGGGAGTGTGGAGGCGAAAGAGTCACTGGCAGAGATGTTCAGGATATGGCTTTCTGAGGCGGAGAACGGCAACATCGACTTACTGAATGCCGTGGGCGCCGCCTATTTACAGGGCATTGGAACCGAGGTTGATTATCAGCAGGCAGTGGCTTGGTTCAAGAAGGCTGCTGCCCGGGGCAACGCCGCGGCTAAATTCCAGGCTAAAGGCGCGCTAATACTTGCAGAAGTCCTGCTGCCTTCCCGGAATTTTAAGGAACTTTTTGACGGGGCACAAAGGGGGGACGCAAAATTCCAGTACAGTTTGGGTTTCGCCTATTTAAGGGGCTATGGAACGGAGGTCGATGGTAAGCAGGCTGTTTTCTGGTTTCAGAAGGCCGCCGACCAAGGCCATGCGGATGCGAAACAGGTGCTTCCCCAGGTGGAATTACTCATTCAAACCGGGGCTGAGAATTTTGACACCGTAGTGCCCATCAATGCGATTAAAAGAACGGCGGGAAAGCACCAGATCCTATATTCCATCATTCTTATGGCTGCGGTGAGTTACATTACCACGGGTCTTAACATAGGCTGGCTGCGTTCCTTCGCAATTATTTATAACATCTTTTCGCTTTTATGTATCCCCCTTGGAATTTTATCCGGTATTATGGCAGTCATCAAACCTAAACGCTTAGTGATCTTCGGTATAATTTTTTGGATACTCTTTATTATCCTCATTCCGATCGGCATAGGAACGAGCGTTCACTACGTAAAAGGCCGTAAGGCCGGAAATCCTGTTTCAATTGTGTTACAGAATCCCTTTGAAGCCGTACGTAAACAATTTTTTGGTGCAAGCAAGCCCAAAGAACCGGTTGAAATAGTATATACCCTGGACGTGCAAAGTGAAAACGGCGCGGCGAAAATTTTCAACGTGATCTTTGGGAAAGACGAAACCGTAATACGCCTTATCCGCACCACAGGTTCCCACAAAGCCGTATCCATCGCATCTCCGGGCGAGGCCAACAGTTTTTATGTACAGGATAAGGAGAGCGGGGAAACCTGGCCGCTTAAGGAAATGCGCTTACAGGACTACGATGATGCCTCCGGGGTGGATCTTGTTTTTGAACCCCTTAAAAGCCGCAGCTTCGACCTTATCGAAGGCAAGGACACAAGCAAATCCGCCTGGCATTTCAGGAATGTCAATGTGGAAGGAAAGTAATGCATACAGAAACCCTGCCTGCGAAAGGAGATTAAGCCGATGAGCGATAAACAAAAACCAGACCCAATTGAAGAACGCCAAATCCGCGTATTCA
>NZ_JAJQRB010000062.1:0-7667 GCF_046533075.1 Treponema primitia
TTAACGCCGGCGCCGAAGTTGTCGCTAGGGCGTAGGGAAGAGAAAGACGGTGGCAGCAACTAAGTGGGATTTGACAGATTTCATAGATTCCAAGAAGGACATAGCGGTCCTTACAACCGTTATCGGCGGCGAAGTGGTATACGAGAAAAAATTATCCCGGGCTTTGTTTGTTAGAATAGTAACGTTGAGGGTAGTAATTCTATCGAAGCCGATTTCAGAACCCGCCGGGTTTTGGGATCGGCTTTATTTTATTGAAGGGCTTGTATTGTTACCTTTATTTTTTCGCCAACCTGCTTGTTTATTTTTTGCCGTATATCTTTGCGAATCCCGATTATATAACAAATAGAGCCGTCTTCATTTTTCACGCCCATATTTACTAAACTTCCATTATACGGTTCGCCATTGAATTCAGCGGACACCTTTACCCGGCCTTTCCCAAATTCCTGTTTTATATCATAAGGGAATTCGATGTAGGCCCCGTCAATATCAGGGACCTTTTTTATTTCCGCTGTAAATTCATATAGTTTATTGTTCATAATTTCTGCAAGGCAATTCGGGGAGGGCAGCTAGGGCAGGATAATTTCCTCTTCCCCGGGAAGCGCCTCCGCTTCCGGTTTTCTGGGTTCCGGCGTAGTGTGGAATTCCTCAAAATAGGGCTCCATGCCGTTAATCATTCGGGGTATGGAGAGGAGGAGCATATCCGGCATCAGGGGCAGGGCAAAGGTTTTTTCAAAGGGCGGCTTACCATCGCTGAATTCAATCCTGATCCGGTGCCGGCCTCCACCGACCTTGAAGATATCCCGGTCCCCGCTAAAATATTCCAGAGCCCTGCCGCCGTCCACAGAAACGGTGATTAAGTCCGGGGCGCGGATATTGTCGGCCTCTATATTGCGGTTATCTACCAGGAGGGTGTGGCCCCGGTTAAAGACGAAGATCAGGGCGCCCAGGCCGATCCAAACCAGGACCAGGGCGCCGCGAAGGATAAGCCGACGACGGTTTATTGCCATTATGCGCCGCTCCCCGCCGTACCGGCGTCCTTGAGGCCCCGGATTTTCCAGCGAAGCTCCCCGCGGAGTCCGCTGCGGGCAGATTCGGCATTGGCCCGTTTGCGCCAGGCGTGGAGGACCAGGGCCAGGGCGATAACGGCGTAGCTGAAGGCGTCCCGGAAGTATTCGCCGATCATGGCGTTCCCGAAGAGGTTGATCCCCGCCCGGGGCACCACAATGTACATCAGGTGCAGCAATACTGTCCCTATAAAGACATTGGGGATGGTGGCTTTGCTCACCGAGGCGCCGCCCACCAGGATTGCGGCGGCGGCGAAGAAGCCGGTTTGCTTGTGGGCGTTATAGGTGGCTACGTTGCCCATGTTCTGGAGGAAGATGAGCTGGCCCAGGCTTGCCAGGATCGTGGAAATGACGATGGCGATGATCCGGGTCTGGTCCACGGGAATACCCGCGGCGTGGGCCACTGCCTGATCCTGGCCCACCGCCCGCATATCCTGGCCCAGTTTGGTGCGGCGGAACCAGATGATGAACAGGCAGAGCACTGCAATGACCAGGTAATTTGCCAGGGGGATGACCATGCCGCCTATGTGCAGGGGGATAAGCTGGTCCAGGGATTGGCGCACCGAGTCCAGGGTGAGAGTATTGCGGATGCCGTAGCCCCGGGACAGGGTGATGTTCAGGGAATGGACCGGGATGAGGAAGCCCATAAAGTAGAGCACAATGAGCTGGTAAAAGCCGTCCATGAAAAAGCCCAGGATGTACCCGGTAACCATTTCCCGGCCCCGGGCGCGGTTCAGGATATATCCGGCGAGCCAGCCCAGCAGGGCCGCTATGGGCACGGCGATGAGGCTGGCAAAGATCAGCCCCGGCACCCCGACGATGTTCCAGTCCACCGCAAAGATCAGGCCGATTTGCCCTGCCATGGCGCCCAGGACCATGCCGAAGTTGATACCCATCCCCGCCATGATGGGCAGGATCAGGCTGAACACCAGGAAGCAGTTCCGCCCGATCCGGGTGAGAATCTCCTGGGTGATGGAAAACAGGGAGAGCCCGGAAAGGGGAATTGACGCCAGGGTGATAACCACGAAGATCAGGACCACCGCATTGTCCGCCAGAAATTCCCGGAAATTAAACGCTTTTTTCATTTAGCCACCTTCGTTTTTCTGGTCAACGCGTAGATGATCATCCCGTTGGAGATAAGGATCCGGATCACCTCGGACATATCGGTTTTCAGCACATTGTTGATCACGCTGGGGGTCATGGCCAGGATGCTCTGGAAGAGGAAGGTCCCCACCACCACGTTGAGGATGCTGGCCTTGTTCACCGAGGCGCCCCCCAGGAGCACCGCCGCCACCGCCGGGAAGGCCATGTAGAGGGGGGCGTTGTAAAGCTGGATAAAGCCGAAACTCTGCTGGTACACCAGTATGCCGATGGCGCCGTACACCGTGGATATCACCACCGAGGTGGCCCGCATACGGTTTGCGGAAATGCCCCCGGCCCGGGCAAAGTCCGGGTTGGAGCCCACGGCGGTCAGGGCGGTCCCGGTGCGGCTCCGCATGAAGAGCCACATGATGAAGGCCATGAGGGCAAAGAAGAGGATGGTCCCGGTGGGGAATTCAAAGAAGGGCCCGATTTTGATCACCAGGATATTGTTCAGCACATGGGACCAGTAATTGTCCAGGGTGATGGTGGTCCGCAGCCCCTGGCCGGTATAGCCCCAGACCATGGTGGGGTTGGTGAAGGGTAGGACCAGCCACATGATGGCCATGAAGGTGACGATGGAGAAGCCCACGTACATAGCAATGGTCATCTCCTCCCCCTTCACCTTGTTGAGGAGTATCCCGTAGAGCAGCCCAAAGAGTATGGCAAAGGGCAGGCTGAACAGTATTGCTGCGCCGAAGCCCAGCATTCCGGTCAGGTGGAACTGCATGGACAGGGTGGAGCCCAGGAGCCCGGCGATGATCCCCACCGGGAGGCCGAAGTTAAGCCCCGCCCCTGCCTGCATCATGGGCACCATGGCCAGCACCATAACCCCGTTCTGGCCGAAGCGGACTATCACATCCTTGAGGGAATTGTCCACCCGGACATTTACAAAGGGGGCGGCAATAAACAAGGCCACCACAAAGAAAAAAATGATCAGCCGGGGCCAGCCGAAATCGCTGATAAACTCGCGGATTTTCCCATTCATACGCTTCCCTCCCCGGCGCCACAGAAAACTTCGCTGATAAACTCGCGCGTCCCCCCGCTCATACGCCTCCCTCCCCGGACATAAGCAGCCCGAATTCTGCGGCAGAGGAATCCGGTGTTAGTATCCCTGCGATCCGCCCCTCGGACACTATGGCAATGCGGTCGCAGATCGAGCGCAGTTCCTCTAATTCGCTGGAAACCATGACGATGGTGGTTCCCTGTTCCCGGTTGTAGGAAAGGAGGGTGTCCAGGACTATCTTCTTGGCCCCCACATCAATGCCCCGGGTGGGCTCGGACACGAAGAGCAGCTCCGGGTCCAGGGCAAAGGCTTTGGACAGGCAGAGTTTCTGCTGGTTCCCGCCGGAAAGCTCCTTGGCGGGCTGTTTGCTGGAGTTGCATTTGATTTCCAGTTTTTTGATGTATTCCTCAGCCAGGGAGCGCATGGCTTTTTCGTCCCGGAGTTTGAAGAGGCCGCCGAAAAAGGATTTGAGGTACTGCCCCTTGGTCTGCATGGCCCCGAAGGCGATGTTCCAGTCCAGGCTTTCGTCCAGCAGCAACCCCACCCCCCGGCGATCCTCGGAGACAAAGGCCATGCCCGTGTCCAGGGCGGCTTTAGGGTCCCCCAGCTTCACCGGATACCCGTTGAGGAAGGCCCGGCCCCCGGCGGGGTAGAGGCCCATGACGCCATTGGGGATACCCAGTTTGCCCTGGCCGGCCAGGCCGCCTATGCCGAAGATCTCTCCCTTTTTCACGGTAAAGGATACGTCCCGGACCGTTTCCCCGGGCATATCCACCCAGAGATTTTCCACCCTGAGGGCCTCCCCGGAAAGCTGCCGCTCTTTGTAAGCCGCCGCAGAGTCCACATCCCGGCCCACCATCCAGGAGGCCAGGTCCATCACCGTAAGCCCTTCATTGGGCACATCTTTGATAATGTTGCCGTCCCTGAGCACCACCACCCGGTTTGCCAGGGAGGTTATTTCGTGGAGCCGGTGGGAAATCAGGATGATCCCGATCCCTTCCGCAGCCAGGGAGCGAAGGGCCTTGAGGAGAATCTCCGCCTCCCCCTCGGTCAATACCGCCGTGGGCTCGTCCAGGACCAGGATTTTTACCTGATCCCGGTCTATCTCCCGGGCAATCTCGGTAAATTGCTTGTGCCCCACGGGCATTTCCGACACCAGGGTATCCCCGGCAATGTTCACCCCCAGCTTGGCGATAGCCTTGTCCGCCCGTTCCCGCATGACGTCCCGGCGGAGGGTGGCAAGGCGTTCCCCGAAAATTTCTACCGCCGGGTTATGGTGAACCGGCTCCCGGCCGAGCATGATGTTTTCATAGGCCGTCAGGCCGGGTATGAGGGAAAATTCCTGGTGCACCATGGCAATGCCCGCATCCAGGGCGTCAAAGGGGCTTTTGAAGGAAACCGGCTGGTCGTCTATATAAATACGGCCCCGGAAACCGCCAGAGTCGGCGATTTCCGGCATACCGAAGAGGATACGCATGAGGGTTGTTTTTCCCGCGCCGTTTTCCCCCACCAGCCCCAAAATTTCTCCCCGTTGCAGAGAAAAATTTACGTCCGAAAGAACCGTAGTTCCGTAAAAGTCCTTGGAGACCCCTTCCAGACGTAAAAGAGCCATTACCTAGTTTCCTCCCTGGAACTTGATGGCGTAGTATTTCTCAGGCACCGTCTGTTCCGTGGTGGGCAGGTAACCCTGGCCCATGATGTAGGTATCCATATAGATCAAAATCTGGTTCCGGGCGCGTATGCCCGTGTTGGCGTCCACATAGTAGCCGCCGTTCCACTTGGCCCCGGGGGTAAACTTTCCCAGAGATGCGTAGAGATCAGTCATGTTACTTATGGTAGCCTTCCCGTCCAGGATCTGCTTGGCAAATTCTCCCAGCCCGGCGCTGACCGTAAAGCCGTAGGAGAAGGCCCAGGTGCCGAACCTTCCGGTCCCGCCCTTTTCAACCACCGCCGCTTCAACCTTCTTCAGGATGGCGGGGAAATTCCCTGCTTCTGCGGAAAGGTCGATGCCCAGCGCGCCGGGATAGCCCATCAGGGGGCTGGGGAGGTCCGCTTCCACGAACATCCCGCCGTAGACCAGGAGCTGCTTGAGCAAAGGCTCGGTATGGGCGTCGTTGGTGCAGAAGAAGGCCGCGTTTTTGCCGTACTGGTTGATCCACTGGGGGGTCTGTTCCAGGATGTACTGCTGAGCGCCGGCGACACCCACATCAGAAGTGGGGTCCGGGGCGGTGACAAACACGAATTTCAGCCCCAGGTCGTTACAGGCCGCTTCGAAGATCTGCCGGCGCAGGCCTAAGGATTCGTAGGACATATGCCGGGGGAAGGAAATGTGCACAAAGGTGTCCGCCCCCAGCTGCTTGGCTGCCCAAATAATGGTGTAGCCCCGGGAGACAAAGTCGGCGCTAATCGCCAAATCCGCGGAGCCTTGAATTACCAGAGGGTCCTCATGGGATTCACCGGCAAAGAGCAGGATATCCGAACGCCGTTCCTTGATCCGCTTAAAGGCTTCGGCGGTACCCGGGACACCCTGGTTCACCACGATAGCCTTCATCAGGGGATCGTCCGCCAGGGTTACGATCTGGGAGATGGTAACTTCCTGCTGATCCATAAAGCTGTCCGGGTAGGTAATGTGCTGGATTATCCCGCCATCGCTGACCTTGCCGTACAGGCGGATCAGTTCTTCCGCGCCCCGAAGGTCATCTTCGGACTGGGATACCGTGCCGGTGACAATACCGATATGGTACGCCGCCCCGGCAGCTTTGGTTTCCTTTTTGGCACAGGAAACGAAAAGCATGGTGGTGGCTGCCAACAGGGCGACCGCCGTCAAAACAATCTTTTTCATCTCAATACTTCCATTTCAAACATTAATTTGTATTGAACTTGATGTTATAATATTTTTCCGGGACCGTCTGCTGGGTGGTGGGCAGGAAGCCCTGCCCAAGGACATAGGTGTCCATGTAGACCAGCAGGTGGTTCCGGGACCGCACCCCGGTATTGTTGTCCACATAGTAGGCGCCGTTCCACCGTGCCCCGGGGGTGAACTCACTCAGGGCGGACCACATATCGTCCATGTTGCCCAGCTGGGCCTTGCCTTCCAGGATACGTTTCGCGTACTCACCCCAGCCCGCGCTCTGAGCAAAGCCGTAGGAGAAGGCCCAGGTGCCGAACTTGCCGGCCCCACCCCGGGCGATCACCGCGTCTTCCACCTTCTTCAAAATAGCGGTAAAGTCCCCGGCTTCCGCAGAAAGATCAAGCCCGAGAGCACCGGGATAGCCCATCAGGGGGCTGGGAAGGTCCGCTTCCACGAACATTCCGCCGTAGATCAGGAGCTGCCTGAGCAGGGGCTCGGTATGGGCGTCGTTGGTACAGAAGAAGGCCGCGTTTTTGCCGTACTGGTTGATCCACTGGGGGGTCTGTTCCAGGATGTACTGCTGGGCTCCGGCGACACCCACATCGGAAGTGGGGTCCGGGGCGGTGACAAACACGAATTTAAGCCCCAGGTCGTTACAGGCGGCCTCGAAAATCTGCCGGCGCAGCCCCAGGGATTCATAGGACATATGCCGGGGGAAGGAAATGTGAATAAAGGTATCCGCCCCGAGCTGTTTGGCTGCCCAGGGAATCAGGTAGCCCCGGGAGATAAAGTCGGCGTTGGTGGCCAGGTCCGCAGACTGCTGGATAACCAGGGGGTCCTCGTGGGCCTCTGCGGCGATGCAGAGAATATCGGGCCGTTTCTCCTTTACCCGCCTGAAAGATTCGGAGGTGCCGGGGATTGCGTTATTGATAATAATCGCCTTCATCAGGGGATCATCCGCCATGGACACCACCTGGGAGATAAACACCTCCTGCTGGTCCATGAAATTGTCCGGGTAGGTAATGTGCTGGATCATCCCCCCGTCACTGACCCTGCCGTAGCGGCGGATCAGTTCCTCAGCGCCCCGGAGGTCATCCTCGGCCTGGGAAACCGTCTCGGTCAAAATGCCAATGTGAAAGGGGCCGTTGGCGGCCCAAGTCCGGGGCCCCTCTGTGGTGGCGGCCTGCTGCTTCTGCTGACACCCCGCAAGGATCAGCATGCCCAGGGTCAGGGCAAGGGCGGAAAACTTAGAAATCTTCATTATATCTCCTCTGACGGCTAGTTTTTACCCCAATAGTGATCATGTCAATACAGTAAATGGTAAAATATGAGAATTTATGCAGGGAAGATTTGTCACGGAGGGGAACAGGAGAAGGAGGGGGAATAACCACGGACCACACGGACTAATGGGGGGAGAGGATGTCCACACAAAAGCACCTGTTGATCAGCAACGATATAGCCTTCCAAAATCGGCGCTTCTACCTGTAGCGCCCCACCGCCGGAGTGGCACTAGGCCAATTCAGTGCCTTGTACACTTGCGTTGTCACCGATGATCCCGGCACGGTTATTGCGGTCGATACTATTTCAACCGATGGTATTAACGCCG
>NZ_JAJQRB010000063.1:0-20659 GCF_046533075.1 Treponema primitia
CGGAATCCCGGGAAAAGTTCCTGTATGACCAATATCACCGGGAAAAGGAATCCTACGAAAAAGGCTGGAAAGAAGCTGAGGAAAAGGCCTATCAGGAAAAGCTGGAATCCGCTCGGAAACTCAAGGCCAGGAGCTTTTCCGGTGAGGAGATTGCCGGCATTTTACAACTCGTACCCGGGGATATCGCCAAGCTCTGAACCACGAAGAATAGTTTTTGGATTTTTTATACATAGATGACTATTCAGATATTTAGGCCAGCCTGGACAGAATGGAAAATTTAAACGCCCGGAGCGTATGACTCCGTTTAGTTTGCCATATTAACAATACGCCCCCGCAAATGGCGGGGGCGTAAATGTCAGTCAGGGGCACTCTTGTGTTTATCGTCAGCTATACTGTCAGTCGCTTCCGCCCACATCATTACGGAGTGATCCAGTAGGAAGCATTGCCGCCTGTACCCGCCGCAACGAATTTCCCACCGCCATAGGCTATGCAATAGATATTATCAACGCCATGTCCCCAGCCGTTTACGGCGGTCCAGGTTATGCCGTCGGAGGAATATGCCGCTTTCCCGTTATCACCGACCGCGACAAACTTCCCGTCGCCGTAGCTTATGGCATTAATGTGGTCGCTTAAACCGAATGTTGTGTTGCTTACCATAGTCCAGTTTATGCAATCACTGGAATATGCTATTTTCCCAGTTTGGCCAACCACGACGAATTTATTATTACCATAACTTATGCCATTGATACTATTGAGGCCAATTATATTGTTGGTTACGGCATTCCAGTTTATACCGCCATCGCTGGAATACGCCGCTTTCCCATCGGATCCAACCGCGACGAATTTATTGTTACCGTAAGCTATACCCAGGATGGAGGAGGTCAAATTCGAAGCGCTTGTAAGAGTCCAGTCCCAACCGTTGGGAGAATAGGCTATCTTTCCGCTTTCACCAACAGCGATGAACTTTTCGTTACCAAAAGCTATGCCATAGATATCAGAAGAGCCAAATTTCGTGTCAGCCGGAGCTACATGAGTCCAGCTTGTACCATTTGTGGAATACGATATGCGGCCGGAATCGGTAACCGCGACAAACTTCCCGCTTCCGTAAGTTACACCGTAGTAGGTGTATTGGTAGATACTAGAACCCATGGGGTTTACACCGGTCCAGCTTGTACCGTCGGTAGAATATGCCGCCTTCGTACTTCCACCGGCCATGACAAACCTCCCGCCGCCATAAGCTATACCCCAGATGGTACTGAAGCTGAATTTTGCATCGCTTACCGGAGTCCAATCATCGTCCCCGCCGGTACCTAGCGTCCAGTGTGCATAAAGGGTAGTATCCTCGGTAACAGTGTAGGATGCGCCTACATCTCCAACTCTGGTCCCGCTGTATAAACCGGTATACCAACCTTCAAATGTGTAACCGCTCCGCGATGTGACCGGCAAAGTGATTTGACCGCCGGAGTTTGCGATCTGTGCCGCTACCGAGCTTCCTTCATTTGTGTAAAAGCTCACCGTGTAGATTGTTCCACCCTCGATATCGTATAAACGTATCTGTCAATGGAATCCGATAAAAAACAGGCATTTTCAAGTCCGATGATAAATTATGGATGAATACAATGCGGAGATGTTCTGGAAACGATATAAAAATTTGGCAGAGAAGGATCTTCCGGTTATTCTGAAAACAAGTATAAAACAATCAACACTTTCGACTTGGAGGATTGAGAAAACTTTCCCAAGAGCGGATCAAGCGGTAAAAATTGCTACTTCCTTACATACTTCCGTAGAATTCCTCGTAACAGGGCAGGAGCAGGAACATTCAACATGCTCGCCGGAAGCTCTTGAAGTTGCCGTACAGGTCGATAAACTGAATAATGAAGGTAAAAAAGTCGCATTGTCAGTGGTAAAAGGGCTGGAAACCCAGTTCCCTTTAGACAATTTCGCCTCTATAAAGGCGGTAACTGAATAGAATTCCCATTACCCGGTACTCATTGCTGCCGGGACTCCCCCATTATGTATCATTTCCCCATCGCATTTTCCCGATACTGTATTATATGAAACCGAAAACGCGGCTCTTCCTTTTTTGCGCCATCCTCGGGCTTTTGTCCCCGGCCATCGGGGCTCAACAAGCGCCTTCCTGGCGTCAAGCCCTGGGGGGAGCGGTGATCGGTGTTCCTGCCGCCCAGGCGGAGTCGGTGGTGGCGATCTGTGATGGGGGAACTGTGGAAGCCTATAGCCGCCATGGGGCTCACCTTTGGAGCTTCAATGCCCGGGGCCGGCTAAGCCCCTACCTCACCCGATCACCGGAAGGGACCAGCTATGTATGCCGAACCAACGGGCTCCTTATCGCCCTAAACCGAATAGGCCGGGAAGTATGGCGGGTCAACCTGGGAAGTCCCATCACGGCGCCGGTTCTGACGGGCTGGGATGGGCGCATCTTCGTCCCCACGGCAACCCAAATCGCCTGTTATACCGCCTCGGGATTCCTGCTTTGGTCGAAGCCCCTGAACAGCGACCTTGCCCTTAAGCCCCAGCCGGATAAACTGGGCGGCCTCCTCACGGTCTGCAGTGACGGGCAGCTCCTTATCCTGGGCCCCTACGGAAATGTTATAACCCGGCGCTTGAACGAAATGCCCGCCGCCGTCCTTCCCCTGGATGCCGCGGCCGCAGAGCTGCTCGCCCCCGGCGCTTCCAGGGCTGCCGCGGATATCGTGAAGGCCGCTGCCGAAGAGGCCGCCAAGCTTGCCGCCGAAGCCAAAGCCGCCGCAATCCGGGCTAAGGAGGCCGCCGGTAGAGCCGCTGCAGCCGGCGCTAAAAGCGCTGAGGAGGCTGCCGTTGTTGCCGCCTTAAACGCCGCTGAAAAGACACGGGCCGCCGAAGAAGCCGCCGCACGACGGCCTCCGGTATTCTATGGGGATGAGCAGACCGTCCTGGTGATATATAAAAGCGGTCAGGCCGAATCGATCCGCTGGTACAACGACGGGGAAAGCGCCTTTGCCGCAAGCTTCCCCAGCCTGGGTTCCGCCCCGCTGACGGCGGTAAACCGGGGGGACACTATCGGGGCGGTCATGGCAAACGGTAAGGTACTCCTCTTTTCCGTAGCCGAAGGACGGGTCCTCTGGTCCGCAGACGGTCCTGCCGGGAACAGTTCCCCCGATGCCGCAAACGCATCCCTACTCTATGATGAGCGGGGAATCTACGCCCTCACCAGGAACGGCGCCGCCGCGTATGGGATCGATGGGAAGCGGCTCTGGACCCTGCAATCCCAGGATGCGGTAAGCCCTCCGGTCTTTTCCGACGAGGGGATGCTCTACTCCGGGGGCAGCGATTGGGTCCTCTACGCCTACCACATGGAAGATACCGTTAAAATCCGGAAACAGTCCCTCTACGGACCGGCGGCAGAAGGCAGTTACGGCAATGGCGATCCCCGGCCTTCACCCTGGGCTGCGGACAATGACCGGTATGAACCGGCGGTAATGGGTGAACGGCTTGATCGCATCTCCGCCGCCATACGGAACGGCCAGGTTGGGGCCCACGAACGGGACTACACAGCCTACCTGATGGAAGTAGCCGGAAGCTTGGCGGAGGCCCCGATGAATCAGTCTCTGCTCCATCCCCTGGTCCATGTTCATTACCGGGTGGAAGCAACCAGGCTCCTGTCCTATATCGGTTCCCGGGAAACCATACCCTTCCTGGCGGATCTCTGCCGCAACGACCCGGACCCCGTGGTCAAGTCCACCGCTGTGGAGGCCATCGGTTATATCGGGGTTGATCCCGAGGGAAGCGCCTTTTCCGCCTTTACCGCCCTCATCTTCCCCCTGGGCCCCACCAAGGACGAGCGGCTCATGGCCGCAATAGCCGCAGCCACAGGTTCCCTCTGCCGCTTTTCCGGCCCCCCCTTAAGCGAAAGCGGAACCCGTATCCTGACCGCCCTGGCCAGCCTGGGTCCAAGCTTTGCCCAAGCCGTAGCCCGCCGGGAACTAAACTCCCTCTACTACTAAGCCGGGAACGCGAACGCTATTGTAAACAATCCCTTTTCCCGCCATACTATGTAGAAAGGAGAAGCTGGACCCGGGTCCGGTGATTCATTTAGTCCGAGGAGTGGTTATATGATCCCACATAGATATATAGGCTTATTTACCCTGATATTGGCCCTGGTTCCCTTGGCGTCCCTTTTCCCGCAGGTTGATTCCGGAGAATTGGAGGAAGGGCAGGAACCGGTGGAATTCATTAACTATGAAGGACCCCAGAGCCGTATCGAAAGCCGGGCGCAGATCCGGAGTATCGGGTTTGCCCTAGGCCAGGCCGTTCGGTCCGGCGCCTCCAACACCGGGGCCGGCAGCCGTTACTTTGTGATCCACTCGGTGAGCGATCCCGAAGGGACTAAGCTTGACGCCGATATTTTGGGACTCGGGCCTAATGTGGGGGTGGATCATATACGCAACCTCCGGCTGATCATCCAGGGCTATCTTGAAGGGGCTTACGCATACAGCCAGCAGGATGCCGCCACCCTGGCGCAGTTTATCACCATTTATAATGCGGTATTCCGTGGAAAATGGGATTTCTGGAACTCGAAGTATAAAACGCCGGTAATCAAAAACCTGACCCCGGAGAAGGTGGGGCTTTCCACCCGCTATGATCAGTGGCCGGGAAACGCACTCATAGTGATTCCCCTCCAAACCGCCCTGGCCGGTTCCCTCAGCGCCATTGATACCAGTACGCTGACCGAAGGCGAGGTGATCGATGAAATGCGCCAGGATGATGATCGCGGCATTCCCCCGCGGCGTGATATGGTTGATATCAAGGAACGGGAAGCCGACCAGGCGGAACAGAAAGCTGCGGAACAGCGGCGGGATGTGGTTAAGGAAGAACAGGCTATTGTCCGGGACCGGCAGGAAAACGCCGAGGAGCGAAAGCAGATTGAGGAAGACCGGAAACAGGTCCGGGAGGACAAGGAAGCCGGCAAGATAACGGAAGAGGAAGCGAAGAAAACTGAGGATGAACTTACCGCCCGGGAAGCCGCTTCTGACGAAAAGGAAGAGGAGTTAACCCAGCGGGAAGAGGCGCTGGAAGAAAAGCGGGAAGAAGCCCAAAAGTCCGAAGACTTTGCGGAACAGAAGGCCGCCGAAGCCCAGGAGGAACGGCGGGAAATAGCCCAGGATCAGCAGGGCATTATCAACCAGGAACTTACCCAGGAGCCCACAGGAATACTGGGGATGAACCTGTTAAACGCCGATTCCGCCCTGGGACGACTTGTACGGCTCGCGGCCGATTCAGCGGATGTGCTTAAATCTTCCGCCATGGATAACATCAATGCCCGGACCCTCACCCTTATTGACGGGAAGATCCTGGCGGTGGCCGGGGAAAACCGGGGTAATAGCGCCATTCGGCTGGTGGAGATCAATCCCGCTACCCTGGAGATGATTGCACAGGGGGATGATGATATCCACCCACGGAGTCTCCTCTGGGTAAACGGTTCCGATATCTACGCCCTCACGGTTTCTGCGGATGGTCTCTTCTTAGGCCGGTATAATACAAGCCTTGCCCGCCAGGCGCGGTCAAGCGTCACGGTGCATCCCTTTGCCACGGTGACCTTCCACGACGATGTACTTGTTACTCAGAACACCGATGGTCAGCCGGTTGTTCTCAATACTCTGAGCCTGACCGAAAGGAAGTAGCTTTATGCAGAATGTAACGCCAGGAATGGTGTCGAAGTTTTTGAATCCCCTAACGGTGATTTTGATTGCCGTGGGGATCCTGGTGGTAGCATTATTGGGAACCAGCGTTTATATTGTGGACCAGACCGAAGAATCGGTAATAACCCGGTTCGGGAAGTTCCACAACATCAACGGGCCGGGGCTCCATATCCGCCTGCCCTTTGGCATAGACAAGCAGTACATCGTGAATGTCACCTCCGTACAGACCGAACAGTTTGGGTTTCGGACCCTGAAAAGCGGCGTCAGTTCCACCTACTCTAACCTTACCGGCGAATCGACCATGCTCACCGGAGACCTCAATATCATTGAGGTGGAGTGGATCATCCAGTACCGTATCACCGACCCGAAGGCCTGGGTGTTCAACGTAATGGAGCGGACCGAAACCATCCGGGATGTTTCCCGGTCGGCCATCAATATGCTGGTGGGAGATCGGGCCATCATGGACATCATGGGCAGCCAGCGGAGTACCATCGAATCCGAAGCTACCGCCTTTATGAACGAAACCTTCCGGGGTTATGGCCTGGGGATCGCCGTGATCGCCGTAAAACTCCAGAATATCGATCCCCCCGCCGGGGTTCAGGAGGCCTTCGACGATGTGAACAAGGCGGAGCAGGATCAGAACCGGCTTATAAACGAAGGCCAGCAGGCCTATAACGCGGAGATCCCCCGGGCCAAGGGCGAGGCGGATCGCCTGGTCCAGATAGCCCAGGGCTATGCATCGGAGCGGGTTAACCGGGCTAACGGCGACGTGTCCCGTTTCAATTCGGTGTACGATGAATACCGCAAGGCTCCCGATGTAACCCGGCGGCGGCTTTACTATGAAATGATAGAAGAGGTGTTCAAGGATGATACGGAAACGGTGATTATAGACCGGAACTTTAACAATTTCCTGCCCCTGCGGGATCTCAATGCGGAACGCGCTCCCCGCGCGCCCCAGGGAGGCCGTTAATGAAAAAAACACTTTTAGTACCCATAGTCATCGCAGTAATAATAATCGGAATTATATGGGCGGGCCCCCTCTATGTAATTGATGAGGGTGAACAGGCGGTCATCGTTCAGATGGGCCGGCTGGTAAATGTGGTTACCGATGCGGGGCTCCATGTAAAGATCCCCTTTATTGAAGAGGTGGTACGCTACCCCAAACGGATCATGGCCTGGGACGGGGAACAGAAAAGTATGCCCACCCGGGAGAAACAGTATATCTGGGTTGATGTTATCGCCCGCTGGCGGATAGCGGACCCGCAGAAATTCTACGAATCCATCTCCACCATCAGCGGCGCCTATTCCAAACTGGCGGAGGTTATCGACTCCGAAGTGCGGACCGTGGTGGCCGAAAACTACCTGCGGGAAACGGTACGGAATTCCAACCTTATCCTGGAACAGCCCGAGACCGCCGACAGCCTTGGTATTGGGGACGGCATTGACGAATCGGAGCTGCCCACCCTGATCCAGTCTTCCGGCAGCAAGGAACCCATACAGCGCGGCCGCCGTCAGCTGGCGGAGGAGATCCTGGAGCGATCCCGCAGGCTGGTCCCCGAGTACGGCATCGAACTTATCGATGTGGTAACCCGGCAGATCCGCTACTCCGATGAACTGACCCAAAGCGTCTACGCCAGGATGATCAAGGAGCGGAACCAGATAGCCCAGGCCTTCCGGTCCGACGGCGAAGGTAAAAAGGCTGAGTGGATGGGCCGCATGGACAATGAGCGCCGGTCTATCCTTTCCGCGGCCTACGAAAAAGCCGAGGTTATCCGGGGAACCGCCGATGCGGAGGCCACCAGGATCTACGCCGACGCCTATACCCGGGACCAAAACTTCTTCGACTTTTGGCGGGCGGTGGAATCCTACCGGACAACCATCCCCAACTTTGACAAGACCCTCTCCACGGACATGGATTATTTCAGGTACCTCTACTCTCCCCTGGGACGGTAAGGGGAAAACGGTTTAAGGAGGAATTATAGGATGATGGGAAGGAATAAATTAGTTTCCTTGTTTTTAACCGTAATGCTGTTGTGCCTATTCTCCTTAGAAAATCTTTGCGCCGATAACCTCAGTTATAATGAGTACATTAACCGGGGTATACTCTATGCGGATCAGAAAAACTACGATTCGGCAATTGGGTATTACAACCAGGCGATCCGGCTTAACCCTAACTTGCCCGAGGCCTACAACAACCGGGGTTCCGCCTACGCCGTTAAGGGTGAACAGATCTGGGCGCTTGCGGACTTTACCGAGGCTATCCGGCTTAAGCCGAACTATACCTTTGCGTATAACAACCGGGGGCTGATCCATACCGAGCGGGGAGACTATGAACAGGCCCTGAGCGATTTCAGCCAGGCCATCCTCATCGATCCTGTATATGCCAAAGCCTACCGGAACCGGGGGGACGCCTGGATGCAGAAGGGCGAGTACGACCGGGCCATCGGCGATTATGACCAGGCGATCCGGCTTTCCCCGAGCTACGCCAAGGCCTACGGCAGCCGGGGCAGCGTCTACGCCAACAGGGGCGAATACGACAAGGCCGCTGCGGATTATAACCAGGCTATCAGGCTAAATCCGAATTACGCTGAGGCCTATATAAACCGGGGAAATATTTATTACGACATAGGCTATACGAACCGTGGGCTGGAAGATTATACCCGTGTATTGGACATCAACCTAAGTTACGGGCCGGATATGGCGAAGTCCTATGCCAACCGGGGGCTTGCCTACAATAATATAGGAGAATACAAACAGGCTCTGGCGGATTATAATGAAGCCATCAAACTCAGACCAAACCTGGCCGCAGTCTTTAAACACCGGGGAGTAACCTACGCCAATCTTGGCGAGTACGATCTCGCCATTGAGGACTTTACCCATGCCATCATGCTTAATCCAAATTATGCATTGGCTTATATCAACCGGGGGAAGGCCTACTCACAAAAGGGATTATACGATCAGGCCCGAATCGACTATCATCAAGCGGTAAGGATCAATCCGAAATACGAAGCAATTTATTATTAACACAAAAAAAAGTCTGTCTATACTTTCGGTATAGACAGACTTTTTTGAACTAATTAGAAATAATGGTAAGGGTATTGGTACAACTGATAACGGTTACCAATATGCCATTGATGATTCCCGCAAGATAAGGATTTCTGGTTTCCTTATAAATTTTACGGGATACAATTCCCGCTACCGCAAGAATAACAATGACGGGAAACTGCCAAATACCTCCAAGGTGCCCAAGGGGGTATTTGCTGCCGGTAAACAAAAGCTCCCCGGCCTTGAAGAAATAGCAATACTGCAATAGCACCAGGATTATCGATGCAAGGCTGTTAAATAGCGCCAATACCGCAATGTTAATCCATTCCGCATTTCCCAGTTTGTTATAATTAAAAGCATTAATAGAAACAGAGTTGGCAACATAGTAGATGAGGAATAAGGGGAGGTAAGGCAGGGCTACCAATAGCTTGTCCGCAGTAAAGGGTTTTATCGCCAAGGCCCATACCCGGAAATCGGTTTTAAAGAAGAAGTCGGAAATAAACACCCAAAGGTAGGTTACGGCCACTACAAGAATAGACAGCCCTATGGTTTTAAACAGGGTATTACGATGTATCAATGCTCCGGATGCCCAGAGGTCCTGACCATTCTTTTTACCATAGTTTTTATATGAAAGAACCATCAATATAATCGATATAATACCGCAGAACGCCGCCCACAGACCGATACCGTAGGGAGGCCTTTGCCAGAAAATCGACGGTTTATGATCGATGGACCAGGTAAGTATATGAAAATAGAAGACCGCAGAGAACAGGGTGGCAATTACCAATCCGCCCCAGAACCAGAGCTTGCCCTGCCCCTGAAGACTGGGACCGATAACCACCGGTTTATCCGCTTTGAGGGAAGCAAATGCCGGGGTTTTCAGCATAAGCAGCGTAAACTGAAGAAGGAAAAAAACAAAGCCGACTAATCCGATCGCATTGAACACCACCTTGAGCTGCCATATCTGGTTTCCCGGAGGAAGAGGATTCGGAGCGTCCAGAGCCTTGCTAAAGAATTCAACACCGGAAGCCACGGTTGTTTTTGAGAAATGGTTCCAGGGATGAATTTGATTTGGTGTATAAATAACCCGGATAGATGACTTGCCGTTGACCTGTCCGGTATAGATAGTATCCGCAACCCGTTTGTCCAGGCTGTTCTTGTAAGGATCCTGTCCGAAATGCAGGAACGATTGTGCATCCGGGGTTCCAATATAAGTACGGGGAACACTTACCGTTCCGTCGGGAAATTCCCTGCGGAAGAAAAATTCATCATACTTGGCGGCAATAACACCGGTTGCGCGATCGCCGTAGACATTCCAATACTCGTTATTCGCAGGATTGCGGTAGGTCGGATCATTAGCCACTAAAAAAGCTGCTGCTACCAAGGGCACCGGCGCTTTATTGTCATCCTCAATTGAAAGGTTAACCGCACGGGCGCCGTTAGAATGTCCGGTGATGCCGATTTTCGATTTGTTTACATAGGGAAATGTAGCCATAAGGAGAACAGCATCGTACATTCCGGTACCGTTTTTATCCCATCCGGTGGGACTAAAATCGTAATAGGTATCGGGATCAATACCTAACGGAGCTTCGGAATTACCATGTCCGTACATATCAATGGACATAACCACAAAACCCCTGCGGGCATACTCAACAAAATTCAGATCCTGCATTTCCCGGGTATTGTACCAGCCGTGGCTGGTAACTATCGCCGGCGCCGGGTTATTTGCCGTAGCATTGGGAGGGATCAGTAATAGTGCGCTCATTTGATGGCCCAAAGATGTTTCCCATCGAAGATCCTTCACAATTACGGAACCTCCGGAGGTTTGAACAAGATAGGCGCCAATCATACTCACCACCAGCAAAATGATTGAACAGTAAAATTTTTTCACAGCTTCTCCTTATGAGGCGCTTCCGGGATTAGATTGTCCGAAAAGCGCAGGCTTAAAATTATGTAAAGAAAAATCTTTACTAAAAATGACGGAGGATCTTTATAAGCAGCAGCAATATTTCTATTATTTTCCTCCAAAAAATAAATGTTCTATATAATCTGCTGCCTTTAGAGGCACTCCATCATTACTACCAATTGAAAAAATGGGCATGACAAAAATACATTTGTCATGCCCATACTCTAATTCTCTTGAGCACAAATATCGGTTCGAGACCTTAATTTTCTACATTATACACCTGATATTTGAGGTTGTCAAATAAAAAAATCGCTTTTTGCAAAAGATTCATCGCCATTTACAACTTTTTGGGCCCTTTATATGGATTATCCATTTTTAAAAAAAACTCTTGCGGGATTTTTTGTCCGATGATATACTGCGTCTTTGTTATAGAAACAAATTTTTGGAGGCTATTGTGGGTAAATATGTTTTAGCCCTGGATCAGGGAACTACCAGTTCACGGGCCATACTTTTTGACCGGGCTCAGAATATTGTTGGGGTAACCCAAAAAGAATTTGTCCAAATTTACCCACGGGAAGGTTGGGTTGAACATGATCCCATGGAGATCTATTCCTCCCAGTACGCAGTAATGATGGAACTCCTTACCCAATATAATGTAGCCGTCGAAGATATCGCCGCCATGGGGATTACCAACCAGCGGGAAACTACCATACTTTGGGACAAAAAAACCGGCAGGCCCATTTATAATGCCATTGTATGGCAATGCCGCCGAACCGCAGATATCGTGGACGCCCTGGTTAAGGAAGGCATGGGGGAATATATCCGTAAAACCACCGGTCTGGTGCCGGACGCCTATTTTTCCGGGACCAAGATCAAGTGGATACTGGACCATGTGGAAGGCGCCCGGGACAAAGCCCGGCGGGGGGAAATCCTTTTTGGCACCGTGGATACCTGGCTTATATGGAAGCTCACCAACGGAGCGGTCCATGTTATTGATTATACCAACGCCTCCCGGACCATGATTTTCGACATCCATGCGCTCAAGTGGGATGATACGCTCTTGTCAGCCATGGACATCCCCCGGGCCATACTTCCCGAGGTCCGTCCTTCAAGCTGCGTTTATGGGACCGTAAATATCCAGGGGACGGATATCCCCATATCCGGGGATGCCGGCGACCAGCAAGCCGCCCTTTTCGGTCAATGCTGCTTTGATAAGGGGGAGGCAAAAAACACCTACGGTACCGGCTGTTTCCTCCTGATGAATACGGGGAATAAAGCTTTTGAAAGCAAGAACAACCTCTTAACCACCATCGCTGCGGGGCTTACCGAAAAGGTCCAATATGCCCTGGAGGGGAGCGTCTTTGTGGGAGGCGCGGTGATCCAATGGCTTCGCGACGAGATGCGGTTCATCACCGAAAGCGCCGATGCGGAATACTATGCCAGTAAGGTGGATGATACCGGCGGGGTATACCTTGTACCGGCCTTTACAGGCCTCGGCGCTCCTTACTGGGATATGTACGCCCGGGGCTGCATCGTAGGGATTACCCGGGGAACCCGGCGTTACCATATTATCCGGGCGGCGGAAGAATCCATCGCCTATCAGAGCCTTGATCTGGTCCAGGCTATGGAAAAAGATACGGGAACTAAAATCACTGAACTCAAAGTGGACGGCGGAGCAAGCCGGGATGGTTTCCTTATGCAATTCCAGGCGGATATCATGGATGGGACCATCCGTCGTCCCCGGATACGGGAAACCACCGCCCTGGGCGCCGCTTATCTGGCAGGGATTGCCACAGGCTTCTGGACCGGAATTGAAGAAATCCGAACGCTCTGGCAATGCGATACGACCTTTAACCCCTGCATGGACGGGGAAAAACGGGAAACCCTCCTGTCCGGCTGGCATAAGGCTGTGGGTAGAAGCCGCTCCTGGTCGGAGTAGATTCCGTATTTTATTCTGTCATAATAATTCTCCGGTGATGGTATATGCTGAAATTTGCTTTACCGTCATATTGTTATATTCTTCATTTATGATATACTGGATATTAACGGGAGACTATAATGAAGCGTTTATTGGTTATTTTTGTTGTTCTGGGAATTACCCTTAATGTGGTTTATGCTGAGAATATTGATAAATCCCAGTATAAAGAAGTTAGCCTTACGGAGTACAAAGCCGCCGGAGTAGTTAAGGATCGAGAGGACACGGAAAAATTCAAGCTGACGCTGAAATTCCTGCTTCAAGCTGCAAATAGCGTTGCCCTCCAGGATGGAGAAAACCTGCTTCAGCGTTTTAACTGCGAAGAAAAACTGAGTTTTACCAAGGGACAAGAAGTTACCCTGTATGTCCATTCGGTACACACCCTTGAAGGCGTCTGGTTGGAAGAGGTAATAGATTTAATAGAAGCTGCGCATTAACCAAGGGGCTCCAGCCACTGGTTTATAATAAACCGGGCTATCGAGCCGTTACCGGGCAGGTTTGGTAATTGCTCTCTGGTAAACCACTTGGCATCGAGGATTTCCTTTCCGTCCGGCTTAAGCTCACCGCCTGCATATCGGGCGGTGAATCCGAGCATGAGGGAATTGGGGAAAGGCCAGGGCTGAGAAGCGACATAGCGGACCCGATCCACCTCAATATTTACCTCTTCCTTAATCTCCCGGACGATGGTGGATTCAAGATTTTCTCCCGCCTCAACAAAGCCCGCGATAAGGCTGTATACTCCATTGATAAAATTGGCATTATGGGCGAGTAGGGCTTCGTTCCGGTCATTGGTAACCAGTACGATAACCGCCGGGGATATGCGGGGAAATTCCAGCCTGCCGCAGACCGGGCACCGGCGGGCAAGTTCGGTAGCGGAATCGCCGTTGAGACTGCCGCAGCTGCCGCAGTAGGCAGACTCCCTGCGCCACTGCATGATATGGTAAACCCTGAACAGTATCCCCTCGGGACTGTCTCCGCTGACTACCCCTCTAACAACCGCAGAAAGGGTCTGCCGTAGGGGAGCGCTTCGCCAGCCCACGGGCAGGGGAGCATCATTTTCCAGCATAAACCCCGCCACAGGGCCCTTCCCATCAATCCGGGGTATCTCATAATACCCCGAAAAAAGCCACTTTTCCGGGCCTCCGAAGACATCAAAGATCAGATCCCGGGATAGGGGATTAAGTGCTTTTGCGTCCTCCCTGTTATCAGGAAAAACCAGGTTATTCCCCTGAAAAACATAGGCTTCCGAAGCCCCTTCTACTGCCGCCATAACGCCTCCCTCTTTTATCGCATGGTATCTCAAATCTATCTATTATACAACTTGATGGTCCGTCCTTTACGCTTTATAGTATAGCAAGGAGGATTTATGAGCATAGTCAGTTACCTGGAAACATTACCCCTGAATGAGATAACCAAATATGCAGGCGGCGCCCCCAAGGGCAGCGTGCCCTTTACAGGTTATCCCCGGCAGCATCCGTCTGAAAAAAACAAATTCATCCTTATTTATGATCCCCTGGGGGAAAACACCAAAATTCTTGAATTTAAACTGGAGGATGTTCTTTTTATGGAAAACATCCATTCGGCGGTTACCGAATCCGGGGAAGGGGTACCCCTGGCTAAGCTGTGGATCCGCAAGGGCGCCCACGGGGTTATCCTGGAGCCCTTTGAAGTAGATGATCCCCTCCATTTCGCCAATAAAACCAAGGAACTCCGGGAACGGTTCGTACAGGTCCATCATCGGTGAATGCATCCGACAAAGCTGGCGGTCCCACCGCCCGTTTTGTTTCGCCGGGGCAGAACAGGGCCCTGTTATGCCGGCTTTGTCCCCGGCAATGCCTCATTCCACCGGGAAGCTTTGGTAAATGCGGGGTTCGGGAAAACAAAGGCGGCAGGATGGATATCCCCCTATCGGGGTTTATCACAGCCCTTGGGATGGACCCAATTGAAAAAAAGCCCCTCTACCATTTCCGGCCGGGTTCTTCCATTTTGTCCATGGGTTTTGCCGGGTGTAACCTCCACTGTCCCTTCTGCCAGAACTGGCGTATTTCCCAAATAGAAAACCAAAGCTCCCTGTCATCCGGACGTCATCTTTCCCCGGAGGATGTCCTGGCCATAGTTAAGGAACGGAAACTTACCCAGATCGCATACACCTATTCTGAGCCGCTTATACACATTGAATATCTCCTGGAATGCATGGCCCTGTGCCGCGGAGAAGGGATTGCCAATGTACTGGTCAGCAACGGCTGTATTAACCCTGAACCGGCGGCGGAGATCCTTGCCTTAACCGACGCCGCCAACATAGACCTCAAGTGCTTTTCCGAAGAGACCTACGAAAAGGTCCTTGGAGGAAAGCTGGGAACGGCGCTGAACTTTATCGAAACGGCCCATGCCGCCGGGGTTCACCTGGAAATAACCACCCTTATCGTGCCGGGGCTTAACGACAGCGATGCCGAAACCTGGCTCTGCGCGGAATTTATCGCCGGCCTTTCCCGGGAAATCCCCTGGCACCTTTCCGCCTATCACCGGGACTACCACTGGGACGCGCCGCCCACAAGTCCCGCCTCGCTGGCCAAAATCGCCCGCATGGGCCGGGAACAGCTTTCCTACGTATACACCGGCAATATTGCCGGAGAAACCAACGACACCCCCTGCCCGCACTGTGGTGCAATACTGGTATCCCGCCGGGGCTATAGTATAGACCGTAACGGCTTGACGCAGAAACAAGCCGAGGGGAAACAGGTTTACTGCTGTACTACGTGCGGAGAAAAAGCGCCAATATCCGGAAATTCAAGAGTAAAAAACCGCAAAGGCACAGAAGTCGAATAAGGAAGGGAGGGAGGAAGGGAGGAAGAAAAAGTATATTTTCTCTTAATACTTTTTCGCCTTCTGCTCTTTTAATTGACCGCGATAAGCGGTCTTCTTTGCGGTTTTTTACCCCTTACTATAATTGCCTCATGAGTATCACCAGGACAGCCGCAAAAGCCAGGATGGCCAGGGCGTAAGCCCAGAAGGGCAGAGAACCGGCGGGAAATTTTTGGGGAGGGGCTTTTCCCGGCTTGGGTATGGGGTTATTACCGGAGCTATCGGCGGTGTAGCCACAGACGGGGCAACCGGCGGAAAAGAGCTGTTCTTCACCCTCAAACCCGCAGGCCGGGCAGAGTATATTGGCGAAGGAGCGCCCGCATTTGGGACAGCTTTTTGAATTCCGTTTAACCTCGGCGCCGCAATTTTCGCAAAAAAACCGGGCGCCCATAACTAGGAGTTGACCGCCTGGGCGTTTGCAGCGGAGTTCCCTGCGCATCCGCCTGATTCGGCTTTAGCGCAGCCGGCGCAGGCAGATTCAGCAGGCTTGGCGGAGGACTTGGATGAGGAAGAACCGCCGCTCCGTTTGGAATTATCGGTTACATAAAAGCCGGAGCCTTTAAATATAATGCCCCCGCCGCCGTTGATTAGCCGGCGTACTTCCTTACCGCATTGGGGGCAGATCTTTAGGGGATCATCCTTCATGCTCTGAATAATTTCAAAAGAATGACCGCAGCTCTTGCATTCGTACTCGTAGGTGGGCATTATCGTTTTCCTTATTGGTTTGAATATACTGCAAACCGGTTAAAAAGTAAAGCTATCCCTTCGGCGTTCATCGGCCTGGTGTGGATAACCAAATCCGCTTCTTCCTGACTCGGCGGATTCACCAGGAGGGGACGCAGAACTTCGAGGAATTCCGGCTCCACATCAATATCGGGGCTGTCCACATGGACCCGGACAAAGGCTAAAAGAGCCGCCAAAGCCTTGGCCTGGTTGGGATTTTGTGTCTCCACCCGCAGCTGTAATTCGTACAAAGTACTGTTATCGGCGCTATCGAAAGCTTCGGCATCATCGTCATCCGGCTCCTGCCCTGAGGATTGGATGATTGCAAAAAGTATCCGCTCCGTGGGAATACGAACAGGTATCCCCGTGATGGAGAGGAAATTATTAATCGGGGTTCCGGCATTTTCCAGCCACCCTAACACAATGGCCTCCCAGCGAATTTCATTCAGCTTTTCGGGCAGCAAAAGCGGCTGCCCGTCAGTAAAGGGGTCACCGTCGGAGACAAAGGCATGGGCGCCCTGCAGGGACACCGAAAGGCCGACGCGGGAGGAATGCCAATATTTCCTGCCGGTCTGGGAAAGGGTCTTTTTCCACTGGGGGCTAAAAAACAAGCCTACGCCGCCGGGAATAGTACCCTTTTTCCGCCATGCGTGGAGAATCATATCTCTGGAAGTTCCATTGGGATATACGGCCCCGGAAAGGAAATCTACCTTTTGTAAAATACGCTCAGCCTGTTTCATATCAACATCTTTCAGGACAATTTGGTTCAGTATGGGCCGGGCCCGGTTAACATCGGTATAAAAATACGCCAACCCGCCCGGAGCCAGATAATCAAATTCTCCTGCCGAAGAAGCGGGGGGCGGCGTTTTTGGCGCAGAAGCGCAGGATGACAAAAACAGGACAACTACGATTCCGATTCCCGGAAAATTTCTAAAAAGTATTCGGGATACCATTATTACACCTTCTTTAAACTAACCAGCCACTGCTCGGACTTGTTAGGTCCGCCGGACTCACTGGGTCCGCCTTCCCCGGCATCGATAGGGGTCTGGCCGTCAACCTTGGCCCACTCTACGGATTTTGCCAAAGTTTCGGCAGCCACATACTCGGCGAATGCTTCCCACGCAGCTTTAAGCCGGTCAGAGCCAAAAAGCACAAGGGTTATGCGATCCGTTACTTCCAGCCCCGTATCTTTTCTGAGGTTCTGCACCCCACGGACCAGGTCCCGCACATCCCCCTCCCGGGAGAGTTCCTCGGTAAGCTCCGTATCCAGGCCCACCGTGAGGGTCCCCTCGTTCAGGACCCGGAGCTTGGCCCGTTCGATGCGCCTGATATCAAGCTTCTCCGCGGTGATATCCACGGAACGGCCCGCCACTTCGATGGACAGGACGGCCCCTTCCAGAAGGCCCTGGATCTCGGACTGGCTCAGGGCTTCGATACGGGTTGCGGCGGCCTTCATATCCTTCCCCAGCTCTTTGCCGAGGAGGCGGAAATTGGCCTTGGCCTGGTACTCCACCAGGTCTTCCTCGTTATCCCGAAAGACCACGGACTTTACGTTCAGCTCCTCCCGGATGATGTCTTCCATTTCGAGGAGCACCTTCTTTTCGTCCAGATTCCGGGTAACCAGCTCCACCGTTTTCAGGGGCTGACGCACCTTCAGGTTGTACTGGGACCGGAGTGAACGGCCCATGGAAACCGCATGTTGAACCGCAGCCATCTTAAACTCAAGCTCCCGGTCCCGGCGCTCTTCCCGGGGCACGGGAAAATCAGTCAGGTGTACCGATTCCTTTTCGCTCTCAAGGCGTAGGTTACGCCAGATAGCGTCGGTGGTAAAGGGCATAAAGGGCGCGGCAACGGCTATCAGGGTTTTGAGGGCGTCGTAGAGGGTACCGTAGGCTTCGGACTTGTCGGCGTCATTCTCGCTGCGCCAGAAGCGGCGGCGGGAACGGCGTATATACCAGTTGTTCAGGAGGTCGATGAATTCCACGATGGGGTCAACCGCCCGGGAAAGATCGTAGGCATCCAGGGCGGCGCCCACCTTTTCCGTCAAATTTTCCGCCGCGGAAAGTATCCACTTATCCAGGGGATTAGCGGGATTATCCGGCGCGCCCGCGGGGCTGACCTTATCGATATTGGCGTAGGTAACATAAAAACTGTAGGCGTTCCACAGGGGGATGAGTATGCTCTTCATCACATCCCGTACACCCTCGTCGCTGTAACGCAGGTCATCGGCCTTAACCACCGCCGAGTGGATCAGGAAAAGCCGCAGGGCATCGGCGCCAAAGGCATTCACCACCTCCATGGGGTCGGTGTAGTTTTTAAGGCTCTTGCTCATCTTTTTGCCGTCCGCGGCCAGCACAAGCCCCGAAACCACACAGTTCTTGAAGGCGGGTTTTTTGAAGATCGCCGCCGCCAGAATAGTAAGGGTGTAAAACCAGCCCCGGGTCTGGTCCAGACCTTCGTTGATAAAGTCCGCGGGGAAATGGCTATCAAAAAATTCCTTGTTCTCGAAGGGATAGTGATTCTGTCCGTAGGGCATGGCGCCGGATTCAAACCAGCAGTCCAGGACTTCAGGAATCCTGTGCATGGTTCCCCCGCAATCCTTGGATCCGCCGGGCACGGCTTTGCAGGGGATAGTAATCTTGTCAACAAAGTGTTTGTGTAAATCCGTAGCTTCTACGCCGGATAGTTCCTTCAGTTCCTTCCGGCTCCCCACACAGATAGTCTTGCCGCAGTCCGGGCACTTCCAGATGGGCAGGGGGTTCCCCCAGTAGCGGTTCCGGCTGATGGCCCAGTCCCGGGCGCCCTCCAGCCACTTCCCAAAGCGGCCTGCCTTGATATGCTCCGGCACCCAGTAAATCTGATTATTGGCGTCCAGCATATCCTGCTTAATTTTTTCCACATTAACAAACCAGGACCCCACGGCCCGGTAGATCAACGGATGGCCGCAGCGCCAGCAGTGGGGGTAGGCGTGGAGTATCTGCTCCCGCTTAACAAGCTTCCCCTCCGCCTTGAGCCGTTCCATGATGGGCTTGTCCGCATCCTTCACAAAAATTCCCTGATAGTCCGGCACCTCCGCAGTAAATCTGCACTCGGCGTCAATGGGGCAGATAACCGGAACCCCGGTACCCTTGAGCACCCGGGCATCGTCCTCGCCAAAGCCCGGAGCGGTGTGGACTATGCCCGTACCATCGCCGGTGGAAACAAAGTCCCCGGGATAGGTACGGAAGGCGTTTTGCTCCGCCGCCTCTTTAAAGTAGGGAAACAGGGGTTCGTATTGGATACCGATAAGGTCCGCGCCCTTCTGCTTCCAAATAACGGTGTATTCATCGGGGCTTTTGTAGTAGGCCTGAAGCCGGGCTTCCGCCAGGATGTAACGCTGGGGATGGGCGGGAAGCACGTCACCGGCGTCCTGGACCAGTACGTAGTCGATGTCCGGGCCAAGGGTCAGGGCCAGGTTTGACGGCAGAGTCCAGGGGGTAGTGGTCCAGGCCAGGAGGTAGGTGGAACCGTCCGCCAGGCCATTCAGGCCGGGCTGGGCCGAAGCGGGACTTCCCGGGACTATACCGGTCACCTTAAAGCGGACGGTAATAGCCGGGTCGTGGACATCCTTATAGCCCCCCAGGTTGAGTTCGTGGTTGGAGAGCACCGTGGAACAGCGGGGGCAATAGGGCAGGATATAGTGGCCCTCATAGAGCAGGCCCTTTTCCCAGAGGGACTTCATGACCCACCAGATGGTTTCCATATAGTCCGGGTCCATGGTTTTATAATCATTGTCAAAATCAACCCAGCGGCCCAATCGGGTAATCACCCGCCGCCATTCATCGACGTAGCGCAGCACCGATATCCGGCAGGCTTCGTTAAATTCCGCCACCCCGAACTTTTCGATATCCGTTTTGGAATTGAGCCCCAGTTCTTTTTCGATGAGGTTTTCCACCGGCAGCCCGTGGCAGTCCCAGCCAAAGCGGCGTTCCACCTTCTTTCCCTTCATGGCCTGGTACCGGGGAATGATATCCTTTATGGTACTGGGTACAAAATGGCCAAAATGGGGCATACCGGTGGCAAAGGGGGGGCCGTCGTAGAAGACATACTCCTCCGCTTTATCCCGCTGGGAGATAGATTTCTTGAAAATATCATTTTTTTCCCAAAAAGCCAGGACTTCTTCTTCCAGCTTGGGGAAACTCACCTTAGGATCTACCGACTGATACACCGTTTTCCTCCGCTGGGGTATTATGGCATAGAAGATGATTCTTTTCCAGTATTGTAAATTCAACTACGGAGCTCAGGGATAAAGACCGAGAGGAAGACGGAGAGGAAGACCGAGAGGAAGATAAAACGCAGAGGACACGGAGGAGACACAGAGGACGCAGAGGAAGACCGAGAGGAAGAAAACCACGGAGTGAACTTATAATTTTTTTAGTGTAAACGGTAATCATAGGGGGACTCTGTCTTCCC
>NZ_JAJQRB010000064.1:0-69209 GCF_046533075.1 Treponema primitia
CGGTAAAGTTGCTGACAAATTCCCCCTGTATCAGCGCGGGAATATAATCTTGCGTGTCCGCTAAGCCCTGCGTTTTGGGAGCCAGGATGGCGAGGCTTATGCCCTTGCCGCCTTCCCCTGAGAAGTAGGAGCTGGCCTCCGCCGTTAAAGTCTCCTGTACGGGTTGTTCGGACGAAACGCATGACGCAAGGACAAGCGCAACAATACAAAACAGCGGAACGAAAGTTTTATGATTCATTCGGCTACTCCTTTTTTCTCTAATTCCTGCCTGAAATATGGAAATATTGTAGCCAATACGAGAAATTTGTGCAATATCTTTTCTATACCGGCTAAGAAAACTCCGTGTCCCCGCGCCTGTCCCGATTACTTTTTCCTTTTAGGCTTTTCCGGCAGGGCCTGGGGCCCTAGGGCATCCAGAAGTCCGTCAAGCCGATACCCGGATTTGGCCTCCGCCTTGGTAAGGGCTTCGGTGATTGCTCCAATTTTCGCGACCCGGTCAAGCCAATCATCTGCCGAAAGCTCCGCCCTTGCCTTTGGGGCAGTTTTTTTGGGCGGACAGGGGACCCCTTCCAGGGCGGCGCCGCTTTCCAGGGTTATGAACAGGGGCGCATAGAACAGCGCTTCCTCAAAGGATTCCTTGTTAAACCATATGGTATCCTCAAAGATATTCACCCCCAGAAGCTTCCGGAAATCCTCCTCATGGTAATTGTCCAGGATAAGGGTTTCCGCCCGGGAAAGGGCGGGAACAGTTGTCTTTTTTTCTGGCGGCGGAAGCACAGGGCTGGTGCGGGCCAGTACGGCCTTCATAATTTCCATGACCCGGTAGGCTTCGTCCCTGTTTATACCGCTGCCGAAACATTCCCGCAGCTTCCGGTCCAGGGTCCAGTGATCCGAGAGAGCCTTGGCTTCAAGCCCGGAAGCTCCTGCGCCGATGATATTTCGCAGCAGTGATAGTGTTCCATAGGCATAGGCAAAGACCGCGATGGCCGGTCGGGCGATAATCTTTTCTCCAAGGCTCCGCAGAAAACGTATCGCCTGAGCATCAGTCTTATGGGGTGTGCTGTATCCGTATTCCGTCAGGGTCTTCAGGCGGTTGAGGTAGGCGGCAAACTCTTTCCATATCTGTTCACCCGGTATTTTTTGGCAGGTCCATTCGGTGACAAAGGGATCGTACAGGGCGCCGTCAAGGAACTTTTCCGCAACGCTTATAAAGCTCAGGGCGGAATCTTTCAGGGAATCGATAAACTCCGTGATAGTAACACTGTTTTTAACCGGTTTTGACCGGGTGGATTTTGCGCTTTCCGCCGCCGGCTTTCCCGGTTTTTCAATGAGAATGCTGAGCAGGGTATCCACATGGTCCCGCCTGAAGAGTTCGGTAAAGCGGTAGTAAAGTTCACCAAGATAGATATCCTGGATCGCCGTATGCACATCTTTGACGCCCCGGCCGTTGAGTTCCGCGTGAAGCCGGGCAAAGCGTCCCCGCTTATCGTCTTCTGCTTCGTGGATATCGATAAAGACCTGGGCTTCGTAGCCCTTAAGGGAAACAAAGAGACCCCGTTCGGCAATTTCCTTGGAGGACCGGATATACCAAAGATCCTGCCTTTGTTCTTTGAACAGGGCAAAAAAAGTATCCGTGCCATGCAGACCCAGGGCTTGGCAGAGGCTGTCCTGCCGGAAACTGCCGTCCTTCTGGGGGATAGCCACTGCGCCCTTGGAGATCCAGCCGCCGGCTTCTGCATAGGCGTTGTTGAACAGCACTAAACTCCGGTCGTTACCGGCGCGGTTGGAGTAGGCAAACACATTTTCATTCACCGAGCCCTGGGGGGTGTAGAGATCGTAGAGACAGAAATCGGCGCTTCCGGAATAAATATGGCGCTTCTTCATCAGGGGGAAGATTTCCCGTTCATGGCGATCCATCAGGTGGCGATCCGGCTGTTCATCCCGGTAAGCCCGGCGGTATTCCATACCGTACTTTTCCTCAAAGCCCTCGATCTGGCCGTGGCCGAACATGGGGAGCCCCGGCATGGTTACCAGGAGGGTGGCAATGCCGAAGTACTTGTCCCCCTTGCCAAACTGGGCAACCGCAGTATCCTCATCGGGGTTGTTCATAAAGTTGACGAACCGTTTGAGAACCTCGGGGTCAAACTCCAGGGTGTTTTTGATGGAAGCCCGGTATTTGGCGTTTTCTTCGTTTTTGAGCATGTTCATAAAGGCCGAATTGTACACCCGGTGCATACCCAATGTACGTACAAAGTACCCCTCCATCATCCAGAAGGCTTCCGCCAAAAGCAGGGTATGGGGAGCCTCTGCGGCGCAGCGGTCTACCACTTCCCGCCAGAACTCGTTGGGGATACGGCGGTTAAATTCGTCCGCGGGAAGGGCGTGTTCGGCCCGGCTGGCTATGTCCCCGCCGTGTCCCGGTTCGGGGTACCAGAGCCGCTGGATATGCTTTTTGGCCAGGGTCATGGCCGCATCAAAGCGGACTATGGAGAACTGCTGACAGACCCCAATAATGGTACGGATAACCGCTTCCCGGGCTTCGGGGTTCAGAAAATCTATCTGTGCGGTGTCGTTCCAGGGCATGGATGTACCATCGTTGCCGTGGTAGATGTAACGCACATCCCCAGTGTGGTGATCGATCCGTTTGAAAACCACCGCAGCGTCACTGCGGTTATAGTAATGGTCCTCAATCTGAACGGTAATACCATCCCGGTTGGAAAGGTTACCGCCGTTAAACGTATAGGTAGGGAAGGGCGAGTAGCTGAGCTGAAGGAACCGGTCCGGGTGTTCCATGACCCACCGGGAATCAATACCCGTGTGGTTGGGGACCATATCAGAACCAAGCCGTATGCCCCGCTGAAAACAGCGTTCCCGGAGATTGGTCAGAGAACCCCAGCCCCCCAGTTCCCCGGCAATATCGTAGTCGTGGAGGCTGTAGGCGCTGGCCGCAGCTTCGGGGTTTCCCGTCCACTGCTTAATAGTCTTGGAGGCGTTACTCCGCTCCCAGAGGCCGATAAGCCAGAGCCCGGAGAAGCCCCGCCGGGCCAGTTCGTCCAGTTCCTCGTCGGGGATTTGGTCCAGGCGCTCAATGGGGCGGCCGTATTTTTTGGTCAGCTGGTAGAGCCAAACCAGGGTACTTTTTGCCAAGAGTACCGTCCGGGGCATCCACTCCTGGTCCGGGCTGAACCGCTCGTATTCGTCCTGGCCGTCATAGGTGTAGGCCTGGGTCGGGCCGGGGCCGAAAAAAACAGGCTTATCCTCTTCCTTGATGACATCCAGGCCCATGAGAAGCCGGGCTATAAATTTTCCAAGCAGAAGCCCCCATTTGCTCCGCATATATTCCAGTTGGCCGCTCAAGGTCGTTGAAGCCAGGGCCGGGGCGCGAAGGAGATCCCAGAGGTTCTGGCCATCAGGGCCAAAGGTGGGGGACTCCGTTAAATGGGCCCGTAACACGGAGATCGCATCGGTATAGGCGGTAGCGGTTTCCAGGTCCTTATCATCGAAGAGAAACGTAAAGGGGGTAAAGGCGGGGTTGAGGTTTGCCAGGGCCAGGAGCATCAATTCCTCCAGGGCCAGGGATTTACAACTCTCCCCTTCGTCGGTTCCCCGGAGATAGTCTGTAACCGAGGTTTTCCCGGCATAAACCGTTTGGGGCGGGAATTGGGCGCCGAAGGTTTCCAGAAGATGGGCGGTTTGTTCTTCCCCAAGGGATGTATTCAACCGTTCCAGGGCGGTTTCAAAAATGTCCTTTTGGACCTGCTGACGGTAGAGGGCAACCATAAAGTGAAGGATCTCGTCGATGAGGCCCATGGCATTAAGCTGTCCCGCCTTGATGATCCGTTCCGGGTGGGCAGCCCCGTCCACCTTTGCGTTGAACTTCGCCGTAAGTTTTCGTACCTGCTGAAAATCCGCCAGGATTACGTTGCCCCGGAGTGAAAAAAGGGCCGTATCAAGCTCATGCTCCACACGGACATCATGACGAATATGAAACTCCATGGTAGCCCTCCGCTGCGCCGCCCATCCGTCCTGAAAGGAAGCGTTGATTATAAATTTCCGCATTGATTTTCCTTTCTTGATTTATTTTTTTTTCGGTACAACCGCAGATAACTCCTGAATTGATTTGATCAAAGACTCATCCTTCCCTATCTCCTTAATAGGAGCGGGAAGACGATAGGTCCAGTTAAATTCGTTGACATTACCGGGCACATTGATCCGTTCCGATGCGGGATCCTCGGCATACCACTTGGTGGAAAGGTGGAGCAGATCCTGGATCTGGAAGACCCGGAACCGGGATGCAGCAGCAGCGGCCTTGGTAAGGATAATCTTTGCCGTACCGGGATTATACACCTTCGGCAGGGAAGGAACCCCAAGGAAGGCGCTGAAGCCGTCCTGATCCGCTTCCCGGTCCCACCACTCCCGCAGGGTAGAGCTGTCATGGACCGAGGGGGTACAGACGCTCAGTTCCGGGTACTCGTCGAAGGCATAATAAGGCTGGCCCGGTTTGGCCCATTCACGGTGCCACCGGATAACCCGGAGCCCCAGAATCTTGAGTTTTGCCAGTACCCGGGGCACACAGTCCGGAACCGCCCCCAGATCTTCCGCGCAGGGGAGCATTTTGGAGGATTCGAGCAGCACCGAAAGGAGTTTTTTCCCCTGGGCTTCCCAATTCTTTTCCGATTCATCCTGCCGCCTTTTCAACAAATCCTCCAGGGCGTTCCGTTCGTCCCCCGAGAGGGACTTGTAGGCCCGGGATTCCCGGAAAAACCATAGGGGGAAGAACTTTCCCTTTTCATATTCCAGGAAGAGCCGGTTCCGCCAAGCCCAGCGCAGATAGTTGGTTGCAGCCGGGTGTAGTCCCAGGTCGGTAATATCCTTCTCGCCCTTGATGGTTTTTTTGAAGAGCCACAGTTCCTCGCTGCCGATACGTTCCAATACCTTGGAGAAGATCTTCTCCGCTTCCGAAGCGGCGCCGGTATCTTTCAGGGCGTCCCAGACTTCACCGGTAGGGACATGAGGCTGGGAAAGCCAGCGGACCCGGGCTTCATCAAAGTGAAGCTCATCGAAGTCCTTTTTAGTAACCGGAGTATAGGGCGCATAGCGGCCTAAAATTGACTGATCGTAGTTATTTTCCCGCAGGGAAGACCAGATACGGAAGAAGCCGAGTACATGGTCTATACGGTAGGCATTGTAGTACTTTTCTGCGGTTTTAAGCCGCAGACGCCACCAGGAATAATCATCCTTGGCTTGGACGGTCCAGTTATAGGTGGGGAAACCCCAGTTTTGTCCATAGGCATTGTACATATCCGGGGGCGCCCCGGCGGAAAGCTCGGGATAGAAGTATTCAGGGTGAGCCCAGACATCACAGCTGTCTTCGTTCATCAGAATGGGAAGGTCCCCTTCAAGGAGTATCCCCTCTTTGTTCAGGGCCTTTGCGGCTTTACTGAACTGGGTATCCAGCGCTTCCTGGAGCCAGGCCCAAAAGAGATGATCCTTTTGCTGTTTTTGGTCCTTCCAGAGGACCTGAATATCTTCGGGAGTTACGGTCTGGTGGGTTTTCCATTCTTTCCAGCTTTTTTCTTCGTTAAGTTCTTTAAGCCGGCGGTATACGGCATATTCCTTTACCCAGGGGTTTTTATCGATCCAGGCGGCCAGAGAAGCCCCTGGTTTAGCCTTTGCAACTATGCTTTTTTCGTTTGCCGCGTATATTTCCCGGAGTAGATCCATCTTTGCCCGGAGTATCTTGTAGTAGGGGAACCGGGATTCCTTGTCAAATTTCTTTTTAAGGGCCGTAAGTTTTTCCGTAAATTCCGCAGCTTCGCCCAGATCCCCAATCCTAAGGTAGAGGGGATTGAGGGCAAAGGCTGTCAGAGAACCATAGGGGGAACTTTCGTACCCCGTATCGTTTACAGGCAAGATCTGGATAAGACCTACCCCCATCTGTACGCACAGACCGGCAAATTCGACCAGATCCGGAAATTCCCCGACCCCAATACTCTGTTCTCCCCGGAGGGAACCAACCGGGACGACCACGCCAATAAGACGCCCTGTGGAAACTTCAGTGACCTTCTGTTCTTTCTGAGCCTTTGCCATAACGTCCTCCCGAAAATAATAAGTAGTTTCACATTTTGATAATACGTAAGTATATTATTATCCATATATTGTGAAAATGAAAGATACCCAAGTGGCGCCCTCTATAAATATTTTGATAAAATGATTAAAATTTGAATGATCCTTCTTAAAGGCAATGGTATGAACAAGATACTTAAGGAAAAAATCCGGGAAGCCTATTCCTCGGTTCTCCCTATTTCTGTGATTGTTCTCGTGGCGAGCGTGGTGCTGGTACCCATGCCTACCGGTACTATCCTGATGTTCATAGTCGGCGCGGCCATGCTTATCGTGGGAATGGGGTTTTTTACCCTTGGGGCGGATATGTCCATGATGCCCATGGGGGAAGGCATAGGGGTTCAGCTTACCAAAACCACTAAACTGATCCTGACCATGGTTATCTGCTTTTTCATGGGGCTCATCATCACCATCGCCGAGCCGGATCTGCAAGTTTTGGCCGCCCAGGTACCTGCGGTTCCCCCCCTTCAGCTGATTTTGGTCGTCGCCGTCGGGGTGGGGCTATTTCTGGCCTTAGCGATATTCCGTATCCTTTTTAAGATACGGCTTTCGGTGCTGCTCCTGATTTTTTACGGCATTTTGTTTGCGGTTATCATTTTTATTCCCATGATCCCCCAGTACAGTTTCCTGACCGACTTTATCCCCGTGGCCTTCGACTCCGGGGGGGTTACCACGGGCCCCATGACGGTACCCTTCATCCTGGCCATGGGTGTCGGCGTTGCTTCGGTTCGTAGTGATAGGAACTCCCAGGATGATAGTTTCGGCTTAGTGGCCCTTTGCAGCATCGGCCCGATTCTGGCGGTCTTTTTTCTGGGGGTTTTCTTCAGGCCCAGCGGAGAGGATGTGGTGATCTCCGCCATTCCCCAGGTTAATACTTCCCGGGACGTGATTAAACACTTCGCCATTGAATTTCCCCGCTATATCGAGGATGTGTTTCTGGCCCTGGCGGCTATCGTGGTATTCTTTATTATTTTCCAGGTTATTTCCAACCGTTATAAAAAACGCCAGATCGTCCGTATCCTTATCGGGTTTCTGTACACCTTCATCGGCCTGGTGGTATTCCTAACCGGGGTCAATGTAGGCTTTATCCCCGTGGGCCATTTCCTGGGGGAACAATTGGCTTCCTCCTCTTTTAAGTGGATTTTGGTTCCCCTGAGCGTTCTAATCGGGTACTATATCGTGGCGGCGGAACCTGCGGTCCATGTGTTGAATAAACAGGTGGAGGAGATTTCCCAGGGTACCATACCCCAAAAGGCCATGAAGCGGGGACTCTCCATCGGCATGGCTGCTGCTCTGGCTATCACCATGGTCCGGATCCTGGTGGGCATACCCATCATGTATATCCTGGTTCCCGGCTATGTTCTGGCCCTGGCCCTTACTTTTTTTGTTCCCAAGATTTTTACCGGTATTGCCTTTGACTCCGGCGGCGTATGTTCCGGCCCTATGACCTCCACCTTCCTGCTGCCCCTGGCCATGGGGACCTGCAAGGGCGTTGGGGGGGACCTGATGAAAGACGCCTTCGGTATCGTTGCCATGGTTGCCATGACCCCCCTGATTGTTATACAGATCATGGGATTGCTTTATGGCCATAAGATCAAGACCGTAACGAAACATGCGGCGGCACAGGCCATGGATAGCTCCGGGGCCGGAGAGATTGTTGAATACGGAGTGGAGGGATCCTCTGATGATAGATAGTAATGGCGTAAGAATACCCCTGTTAAAGTGTGTAATCTTTATCGTTGACTGGACTAAGGCCCGGGTGGTTACGGATATTTGCGAGCAGGAAAAGGTGCGGTTCCACTATATCGTTAAGGGCCGGGGTACTGCGAGTTCCGATATACTGGACCTTTTGGGAATAGGCAGTACCGAGAAAGCGGTGATTATGTGTCTGGAACAGGATGTCGGGGTAGCGTCTCTTTTGAAGGAGGTTACCAAGAAGATTGGTCTCCACAACCCCGGCGCCGGGATTTCTTTTACCCTCCCCCTTTCGGGGATAAATCAGCCTATTTTGCAGGTTTTTAAGGAAAGTATAGAGAAGAACTTTAAAATTTCGTTAGAAGCGGAGGCGGAGAAAGTGATTTCCGAAACTAAATTCGATTTGATAGTGTCGGTGGTAAACCAGGGTTATAGCGATGAATTTATGGCCGTAGCCCGGGAAGCCGGGGCCACCGGGGGTACCGTGATTAATGCCCGCGGTATCGTTCATCAGGGGCCGGTTAAATTTTTCGGTATTTCCGTTCAGGACGAAAAAGAAATTATCACCATCCTGTCCACCCGTGAAAAAAAGGCGCCGATCATGCAGGCGGTAAGCCAGGCATTTGGCATTTCCTCCAAAGCGGGGGGGATAATCTTTTCCCTGCCCGTGGACGGGGTTGCGGGTCTCGATCTAAAATAAATAGTTTTTTTCCTATAATCTTGTTTTATTTCTATGGTAATGATATAGTCTGTCTTATTGTATAGTAAAAGGAGGGTTTTTTAATGCGTAGTAAGTTATATGCTGTTTTTACCGGAATACTATGTGTTTGTGTAGTGATTGCCTGTGAAATACCGCAGTCAGTAACCGTTAAGGGCCAGCCGGGGGTATATCTTAACCTGGGCAGTCCCTTTGGGAGTGAAAATATTCTCACCGATAAGTTCCTTGATGTGGATAGCTTACGGGGGCAGATGGGAGACAGTTTTACCGGCCGTATATATACGTATCGGGGTGATAGCGATGCGACAGACGTTGTTCAGACCTATTTAATAAGCTTCCCGATAATTCCGCAGTTTACGTTGCCGGCAGAGGCAACGGGGTATCCGATGGAGCCTCGTTCGGTTGAAATACCAAACTTGGCTTTACACGAGATTGCGGATTTCTTAGGGGGCGCTGAATTTGATGCGGTTCCGGCGTATTTATATGTATCCGGACTGACCGGCGGTAAAATGACTCTAACCTATAAAATTTCTGAAGTAACAACGGCGTTGCTGAATAATGTAGATATTAATAGCACCCTCCCAAACCCCTTCATCACAGCAACTCTATTTGCGGATAAGGCAGTAAATGTTGTAACGTGGGAAACTTCGGATATACCTGCTGTTCCTACCGTTGATCTTAGACCTGCATTTAATGCTGAATCCGATGTCACCCTGGGTTTTACAATTAATGGAACCGTTGCGGGCGGCCCGATCAAGGCTGATCTGGTTATAAAGCTGCCGTTAAGATTTTCCCCTCCTTTAACTAAGGAGGGTGTTTCGCAGGAAGTAACAATAGCAAATAAAGAGTATGTTAAATTGGCTTTGGACGCCCTCCCTACGGACGATGAAGATTTATTCGGCAGAGAGGGAAACGATGATGATCTATTTGATCAGTTACAATCTGTAACCGTATACATTAAAGCCATTGAGAACACCGCAATTGGGAATCTGAAATTAGGAATAAGCAGGAAAAATCAAATCATATCCTTGGATAATGACCCCGGCGCCGATTACAAAATACAATTTGCAAATAGTGAATTGGATCATCCCTTTAATCCCGGGTTTCTGGTCCTTGTGGAAAAAGCGAATAACAAAATCATCATAAAGCCCCAGGCAGATGGTGTGGAAGCGAAATTTGATTTTAAATTAGCCTTGGAAGCCCAAGCCGATTTAAACATAAACCAGAAACTTAATTAGGGGATGGCAAAAATGAAGAAACTTTTACTGTTTTTTATTATATCATTCTTGGCTGTGGGATTGTACGCTCAGGAAACTGAAGAGCCCACGCTTACTCAGGAAGAAGTTCCGGCGGATAGTGTTGTTGAAGAATTGGAAACGATAGCTGCGGAAAGTGCTGAAACAGCCCAGGAACAAGCGTATCAACCGTACCAGGAACAAACATACCAGGAACAAGCGTACCAGGAACCGGAACCGGAACCGGCAGAGGAAAAACAGCGGTCCTCGTTCATAGGTAGAATTGGTACCGGTATTCTGGATTATTTTACCCAGCCCGCAACCACACGGCATAACGAAGCCATCCGGTTTTTTGATTTTGGGTTTAATGCGGGAGGAGGTTTTGCAAATAGCCTTATCGGTGGGAGCGATATCTTTACAAAAGATGTTGTCATTGATCTGAATAGCTGGAATGATAAAATAAAGAGTAATGGCGTCGATATCGGTTTTGACGCATCTTTCCACCAATTTATGAATGTTAATATTAAAAAGGGCGGATGGGGTTTCGGGGAATTTGCTCATGTTGACGCTCAATTTGACGGGAACCTGCCCAAATCCTTGTTTAATCTTTTGTCCGAGGGGAATCTGGGTGACCACAACCCGTCCGGTGAATTTGCTGTTTCCGGCGCTGTATTCGCGGAGGCAGGCTTTCATTGGTACGGAACTTTCCTGAACAAAAAATTGCGGGTCGGCGTGGCCCCGGCCTATTATGTTCCGCTGATATATATTCCCAAATCTACCCTGAACTATGAATTGAATACCGACAACGGATTGTATGTTGCCGTTGGCGGCGATTTGGATTTCTTTAATGCTTTTGATGACTTTTCAAATCTGGGAGGGGGTGGTGATATTTCCTTGCGCGGGGAATATGCGCTCTTCCCTATTCTTGATGTGGGAGGCACGATTAGCCATATTCCTCTTATTCCCGCCAAATTATCCAATGGTAAGAAGCTTACCGTCGAAGGGATATTATTAAATGATGATAACCTTTTTGATGGAATTGGCGATATTGGAGAAATTACAACGGAGGATGGCATAGCAATCGGTGAACGGACTGTGGTACGTCCTCTGCGTTTTGATTTTTATGTTCTGTACCGGCCTCTCAGAAGGGACCTTCTGACCATTAAGCCGAGCGTCGGATTTACCGTTTTTAACCCCAGCGAGGAAACGTATTTTAACGGCATTCTTGAGGCTCAGCTGAACGTGGCTCGTATTCTCTTTCTTAGCCTGAGTACCGGTACGGAGGAAGGATATTGGCGGCATAAATTTGGATTTGCCGTTGATGCGCGGATCTTCGAATTTGATATTACCGCTGCATTAAAATCCCAGGATTATCTTAAGAGTTATCAGTTAAGCGGAGTAGACGTTGCGCTTGGACTGAAATTTGGGTTCTAAGGTTGTTCAGTTTTTATCTTCCCGATGAAGTGGGAAAAGGTATATAACACAAGGGCAAGTGCCGAGGGGAGTCCCAGAAGCACCGTGGCTGGCAGGGCTCCGAAAAACTGAGCCCCCAGGCCAATGCGTTCCGCCAGGGCAAAGAGCAGGGCTGCGATGGCAACCCCCCACACCTGGCGGAAACCCAGGAACACTGCGGCCAGGCATATCCAGCCCCGGCCGGCTACCCCGCCGGGGGCATAGGCGCCAACCCGGAAAGTCAGGGCCGCTCCGGCCAAGGCTGCAAGGAAGGCTGCCGCTGCCCAGGCGCCTTCCCGGTAGCGCTGGGACCGTATTCCCCGTTCCGCCGCTGCCTTTGCCGACAGCCCCGATGCCCGCAGCCGCAGGCCTATCCTGGTCCTGCCGATGATCAGGGCAGCCAGGAGGGTCAAGCCCCAGGCGGTATACACAGAAGGGCGTTCCCCCGAAAGTATCCCCCCTGCGACGGGGATTCGCTCCAGCAGGGAAATGGTTACCGGCCCGGGAATTAGGATATTCGGATTACGGAGCACCCCCTTTGTACCAAACCAAATAATGGAAAGAGAGTCGGTGATGCCCACGGCAGCCAGGTTAAGGGCCAGCCCTGCGATAAAAGGGTCGGCTCCGGTGGCGTGGACGAACCGGGAAAGACCGGCTCCGGCAAGACCTGCCAGGACTGCGGCAAGGATGATACCCACAGCCGCCGATCCGGTCCAGCCGGCGAAGATCCAGGAAAAGAAAGACCCTAGGGTCATAAAACCTTCAATAAAAATTCCCAGGGTTCCTGATAATTCTGTAAAGAGCGCCCCCAAGCTGCCCATCATCAGGGGGGCGGCGGAGCTAAGTAAGCCCCGGATCATTTCAGCGGAAAATAAGCTCGTCATAGGTTTGATTCCTTTTTTTTAGATGGAGACTTTAAGATGAGCGGCGCCGAGAAGTGGATAGTGGCAAGGATAAGAACCACCGCCTGAATGAAGGCTGAAGTTTCAAAGCTTAACCCCCGGGCCAGTAGGGCCGATTCGGAACCGGCCTTGAGCCAGCCGTAAATAAGGGCTGCGGGGATCAGCGCCAAGGGCCGGTTCCGGGCGATAAGGGCCACCGCTATGGCGTTCCAGCCGAGACCGCCTGAAAAGCCCTGGTGGCAGAGTCCGTAGGTACCTGCCACGGCGAAAAACCCCGCAAGCCCCGCAAGGCTGCCCGATGCGGTCATAGCCGGAATCCAGCGCTGTTCAGGATTGATTCCTCCGTAGCGGGCAAATTCCGGGGCGGAACCTGCGGTTTTAAACCGGTATCCCCAGACGGTTCTGTAGAGGAAGATGTGTCCCAGAAGGATCAGGCCCAGAGCAAACACAAAGGAAAGGGAAAGATTTGAGGGGGGGAGCAGCCGGGGGAGCAGCCGGTTTTCGGCAAAGCGCTGGGTAGCCAGAAGATTGCCCCCGGGATTCCGCAGGGGCCCTGCGATGAGGTAATCCGCCGCCGGAACCAGTGCTGCGGACAGCAGGAAGGATGTGATCAATTCATTGGCCCCGAAGCGCCTTTTCAGGATCCCCGAAAGGGCTCCCATGGCGCCCCCGGCAGTCATAGCCGCAAGGCAGGCAAGACAAAGCAGCCCCAGAGAGACAGCGTTTCCGGTTGCGGGAATGAGGAGTACCAGCGAAGCGGCTATACCGCCAATGTAAACCTGCCCCTCGGCGCCCAGGTTAAAGCAGCCGCCCCTAAAAGCAATGGTTAAACCCATGGACGCGGTGAGTAGTAATGCTATTCCATCCAGGGTATTCCCCAAAAACCAGGGGGAAGCCCAGGGGCCGATAAAAAAAGCAAGGAGCGATGTTTGGGGAGCGGTGGAGCTAAATACGATAAGGAGTACCGTTAGTAACACTGCTCCGGCCACCGTAATAAGCGCTCCCATAAGGGCAGCGGGGATAAATAAAACAGATTTAGTACGGCTTAATTTAAACATTGAACTGTTCACCCCCAACCATGGCCCGGCTTATCCGTTCTTTAAGTTCCCGAAACAGAGGCGCTTTTTCCTTCCCCCGGAAAAAATCAAGGGAAATCCTATCGGAAAATTCTCCGTTCCGTAAAACCAGGATTTCATCGGATAGGGATAGCAGTTCGTCCACATCGGTAGAAAAAATAAGCGCCCCCTTCCCGTGGGCAGCATGTTCTTTAAGCGCCCGGGCCAGCGCTTCCCGGCCGGTCCGGTCCAGTCCCCAACCGGGTTCCGCCAGTATCAGGAAAGCGGCGTCCTCAGCAAATTCCCGGACCAGGATGACTCGCTGCAGCATACCTCCGGAAAGGGAATCCGCCCGGACCAGGGGGTTTCGGTCGACCTTGGCCGCTTCCAGAATACGCCTTATCCAGGATTTCAGCAGTCCCTCATCCATGATGCCGAATCTGCCCCAGAAACCCCGCCGGGAACGGCGGTGGACGTGGATAATGATATTATCGCGAAGCCGGAGTGAGGGCGCCATGGCCTGGCCGGTCCGGTCTACGCCGATGTAGGCTCCCCGGGCAGTCCGAAAAGCCCGGGGACCCTTGCCTGTTATGTCCTGACCGCAGAGGAAAACCTTCCCCGCCGAAGGGTGCAGGAATCCTGTTATCCCCAGTTCCAGAGTTTCCAGACCGCTGTCCCGGACCCCGGCAATGCCCAGAATTTTCCCCGGCGGCAGTTCCAGATCCACATTGCGGATAAAAGGCCGGCCCCGGACTTCCACCGACAAACCCTCTACCCGCAGTCCCTGTTTTTCCGCAGCAGCACCCGCATCAGTGTCCGGCGCAGGCGCTGCAGGGTTTAGCGTTACTGTCATGGCTGCAGTCTGTTCCGCCGGTTTAATCCCAAACATCAGTGTACCGGCTTTTTCGCTATCCAGAGATGCGGCCTTCAGGACGGCGGTGGTTTTACCTTTCCTCAAAATGCTTACCCGGTCGGCAAGGCTAAGGGTCTCCTCCAGTTTGTGGGAAATGATACCGATGCCTCTCCCTTCCGCCTTGAGACGCCTGAAAAGGTCAAAAAGACCGGCGGTTTCTCCGGGGCTCAGGACCGCGGTTACCTCGTCAAAGATAAGATAACGCACTTCCCTATGCTTTCGATGCAATTCACCCCTTAAAAGGAGGGCGAGGACGGCAGTTTTTTGCCGCTGGCTTACGGTGAGGGTTTCAGTGTTCCTGTCCAAGGGCAGATCGAAACCCCAGCGGTCTGAAACGGACTGCGCCAGTATCCGGGCTTTTTTACGGTTTACTATTCCTGCTGTACTAGGTTCCGCGCCGAGTATGCAATCCTCCCAAACCTTAAACCCCGGTACCAGATGGGGGTGCTGGCGGACCATACCGATCCCGGCGGAAAGCGCATCCACCGGGGCGGCAAAATGGTGTTCCTTCCCGTCTATCAGGATATGTCCCGATCCGGGTTTTAGGTAGCCCGCCATAATGTGCATCAGGGTAGACTTTCCCGCTCCGTTTTCTCCCAGCAGTGCGTGGATTTCTCCGGGCCGGAGATCAAATTCAGCGTTATCCAGGGCGGTAACTCCGCTGGAAGGAAAATATTTCTGTATACCCCTAAGCTCCACCACGGTATTCTGCTCCCCGCATCATTTTCCTAAAACTAAAACCCCTGAACGAATTTGTTCAACAAGCCGGGCCTGTTTTTCCCGTAATTCCCCACTGACCGCTGCGATATAATGGGGATCATCGTCAATAAAGCCCACATAGCCATCTGCTACTCCAACTATTTCGGCGCTGCCAAAGGGGAGACGGCCTTCCAGATATCGCTTTGTCTGCTCATAGGCGGCTTCGTTTTGATGCAATACCGCGCTCCCCACTACTGTTCCCGGGAGCAGGTCATAGCCATTGATATCGAACCAAACCACTTTTGCCCCTTCTTCGAAGGCCGCCTGAAGGACCCCTGTACCGGCGCCTCCGGCAACGGGAAGGATCACCGATGCGCCGTTGTGGATCATTTCCTCTGCAAGCTGGGCTCCCCGTTCCGCATCAAACCAATTACCTACCACCCGGAAGTCCACGGTAAAGGCCGGATCAACCGCCTGGGCGCCTTCCCGGTAACCCGGCAGAATAATATCGTTCATGGCAGGATATTCCTGGGCTGCCACCAGACCAATTCGGGCTTGGCCCTGTCCCGCAGCTTTAGCAACCAATGCCGCGATATGCCCCGCCATATAGGCTTGTTCCCACTGGTTATAACGCAGGGTATAGATACTGGGATTCCCCGATAATTCCCCATCCAGAAGCAGGAAATACTGTTTAGGAAATTTTGCGGATACCTCCGAGGCAATCGCCGGAAGGGAGGGATTGGAAGAAACGATAAGATCATAATCCCCGGAAGCGGCCATGGATGTTACCCGGCTTTCCCATTCCGCCTGGTTATAACCACCCTCGATGATCGTTGCTTCAACGCCGGTATTTTCCGCCGCCGCCCGCTGTACCCCCAGGGCCAGCATTTCGTAGAGGGGGCTCCCGGACATAACCCCGGGGATGAATATGCCTATGGATACGGTCTTCGCTGCGCCGGCCCCGGCTCCGCCGGAGTTACCGCTCTTGCATCCGAACAGTAACGCTGTGAGGGTAATGAGTATTAGTACTTTTTTCACAGAGGCCTCCAAGGGGATTTCCAATCGGGGCCAAAAAAAGCCCCGGCAAGCTACGGAACATTCCGCAGCAAAAATCCAGGGCGCAGGTTCATGGGAAATTCGGGCTTGGGCCCGGGATTTTCTTCCATCCGGACTATACCGTCGGCGCCGGAATCTCACCGGTTCGATCCCGGACCTGCGAACCTTTGGTTCGAATAATCCCGGATTCGCGGGCTATAACCGCCGGTTGGGAATCATGAAGCTGCCTTCAATCACCCGACCCTGAAAATCTACACTTAAAACGATAACAGCAATGTCTATCAGGGTCAATGGCTCGCTGTCTCAGCAGGGCCTATTGTTCTTGTGATTAAATTCCCATTTTCGTCAAGTTTGGCAAACTTCATGACCAAACCACTCTCCGCTGCAATAGCTTCCGCTCTTTTTTGGACGTAGTCCCCGAATTCGGGGGAGAAAACATCATGTTCATCCTGCAATTTTAACCGAACCGCATGGATTTCCCGCAAACCCATAGGTTCGTTCACAATTTCCGGATCATTCATGTAATCATCAAAAGTTTTCATCAAGCGCCTCCCGCGGCTTATAAATGCCGATTTCCCTGTACCCTTCCCGGGCATTTATTATAGCCACCTTTTCGATGGTCCAGGGCCTTACAATATGCTGAAAATTCAGACTCACAATAAAGTTTAGTCCATAAATAGCGGTCATGGCAATATGGATAGCATCGGTTCTGAAGCGTAGAGAAATTACATTCTCTGCTAGATAAATGTCTGCAAGACTTTCCGCTTCCCAATTTTTTTCTAACATGGCGATCCCATATTCAGGGATAAGCTGCTTCATCCGATACCTTTTTTCCTTTTCCGGCGTATCATCTATCTCCAGTAGGGTATAAGCCGAGGTGTAGGGCTTAAATCTTCCGGTATTGATTGCATGGAAAAAATCTAAAGTATCCTGTCTATACTGTGGGGAATCATCGACATAGGGAAAGTTAAATATGGTTGTTTCTAAATAGACTCTAGGTATACGCATTACTCAAATTTCCTCCGGGTGTTCGGGCATAGATATCCCGTTTAAACCTTGTTAGGAGGCTATTATGGAAAATGCTTTAGTTGGACTGAAAAAATTTGTGGTTTTTGTAAAAAATACTTTGAACCAGCTACGCTCCAATCTAGGCGGTAAAAAGGCCTTGACCAATCAAATCTCCTAGTGTATACTTAAAGTGTACACTAGGAGATATACCTATGGAAATTACCACAAAGCAGCTAAGAATCCAACCCGGAAAAATCATTTCCCAGGCATGTAACGGCCAGGAAATTATTGTGACATTTCGGGGGAAAGCCGTTGCAAAAATTGTGCCTGTTTATAATAAAAGCAGCGCGGATTTAGCGGAAGCGGATGATGAATTATTCGGCATGTGGAAAAACAGGGAGGACATGGCCGATGTGGATGCCTATGTCAGAAACCTTAGAAAAGGGAGACAATTTTGATCATCGACACGGATGTGCTGATATGGTTTTTACGGGAAAATGAAAAAGCAAAGAAAGTAATTTACCAAAACATTCCGTTTAGTATTTCAGTGATTACCTATATGGAATTAATACTCGGCATGAAAAATAAAAATGAATTACTCGTACTGCAGAAATACTTTAAGAAATGGACGGTAAAAATACTGCAAATAAACGAAAATATTTCAGTCAGGGCGATGATACTCATGGAGCACTATTTTTTGAGCCACTCATTAGAAACCGGGGATTCATTAATAGCGTCGACATCCCTGGAAACAAATGAGATATTACTTACGGCAAACGATAAACACTATAAATTTATACCAAATATTCAATTACGAGTTTTCAGACCCCAGTAAGATTTCAAAGAGCTCAACCAACTCCGGGATATCCCAGTTTATCGCCCCCACAAGCCTGGTGAGGATTCTACCCTCCCGGCTTATGATGTAGGTTGTGGGGAAGGCTTCAATTCCGTAGATCGCCGCAACATCTCCCCTGGGGTCCAGCGCCGCAGGAAAACTAAGGCCGAGCTCGTCCATAAAGGCGGCGACGTCTTTTTGACTTTCCAGGACATCTACCGCCAGGATCTCAAGCCCCTGATCTTTAAAGTGTCCGTACAGGGCTTCCATGGAGGGCATTTCCATTCTGCAGGGACCGCACCAGGTGGCCCAGAAATTGAGGAATACCACTTTTCCTTTGAAATCCGATAGTTTGATGAAAGATCCGTCTAATAACTCTGCGGAAAAGTCAAATATAGGAATAGGCCGGTCTACAACCGGAATGCCCAGTTCTTCAAAAGCCTTTTTTACACCCGGATCTATCTCCGGCAGGGAATCCCTGTCGATTTCTTCCGCCGGGGCTGCCGTGCCGGTGGTCCTGTCGGTATTACCACTGTTTTTTTGCAAGGCCCCTTTGGCCGGAATGCACTGGGGGAAGATCAGCAGGGTTCCTAAAATGAAAAAGATGCATAAAAACTGTTTGTTTATCATTGTTAAACTCCTATATGGTCTGCCGGTAGAGCAGCCAGCGGGCGAGGAGACCCGCGCTGTCCAGAATTCCCGCAGCCTGGACAATACCCAGAATACTAAAGATACCGGAAAAAATGATAAGCGGCCAGGACCGCAGGGGCCGTTTTTTGAAGAGCCGAAACGCCGGGGGCAGGGCCGCGATAATGAAAAAGAGGATGGCCGGCAGAACCTGCACCGGAGGGTCTCCGGTTTTAGCCCAGGATGAGAAGGCGTATTCAGCCTTTAGCAGGAAGATATTCAGCCGCTGGTACTGGCCCAGGAGGATGAAAACGCCGATGCCGATGAGGAAGATTCCGCTGATCCGTTTTATCAGGGGCAGGCGGGAGCGAAGTTTCGCGGCGCCCTTGAGAAAGCGGTTAAAAAAGACCGCAGCAGCCAGGAAAGGCAGCCCCAGCCCGGCGGAATAGACCGCCAGGTACAGCATAGCCTGACCGGCTTTTCCGCTTTGCCCGGCCATGAGGAGTATACTGCCCAGAATAGGCCCTACACAGGGGCTCCAGCCTGCGCCAAAGGCGATACCCACCAGGAAAGCCCCGATAAAGCCCTTGGGACGCCCGGTAAGGGCCGCTCTTTTTTCGTAATTCAGGAATTTGAGAAAGTCGAAGAGGACATTCAAGCCAAGGAGGATGACAATGATCCCTGCGGCTATGTTGATATACCGGGCTGCTCCGCCTAAGAGGAGAAAGGTCCCCGAAAAGAGTATGCTCAGGGCAGTAAAGACGGCGCTGAACCCCAGGATAAAGCTTAGGGTTGCCGCAACCAGGTGGCGTTTGTTTGCCATACCGCCAAGGAAGGCAAGATAAGAGGGGATCAGGGGTAATACACAGGGGGATAAGAACGAAAGCAGGCCCGCCGCAAAGGCTAACAGGATGGATATCTGGTAAAACATGGTTTTCCTCAAAAAATAATTGTTGACATATACAATTATATGGTATAAATTGGTATAAGTAAAACATACTAATCATAGGTGTTTTATACCCATTAATAAATGGGGCATGATTAAGAAGCTACTGAATTTTATAAAGCCAGAAGGAGATATATTATGGCTAACAAAAATTACAAGTTTGAAACCCTCCAGGTCCATGTGGGCCAGGAGAAGCCGGATCCCGCCACCGATTCTCGGGCGGTGCCTATCTATCAGACATCCTCGTATGTCTTCCCCTCATCTAAGTCGGCGGCGGATCGTTTCGCCCTTACTGAATCGGGAAATATCTATACCCGGATTATGAACCCTACCTGGGATGCCTTTGAACAGCGGATCGCCGCCCTGGAAAAGGGGGTCGCCGCTCTGGCCACATCGTCCGGGGCTGCCGCCACCACCTATGCCATCCAGAATATCACCAAAGCGGGGGATCACATCGTTTCGGATTTCCAGATCTACGGCGGTACCTTCAACCTTTTCGCCAATACCTTTAAGGATCTCGGCGTGGAGACCACCTTTGTGGACGGCAGCAAGCCTGAAAACTTTGAGAAGGCCATTAAGCCCAACACCAAGGCCATTTTCTTTGAAACCCTGGGTAACCCTAATGCGTCGGTGGTTGATATTGAAGCGGTGGTAAAAATCGCCCACAGCCACGGTATCCCGGTAATCGTGGACAATACCTTTGCTACGCCCTATCTCTTAACCCCAATTGACTACGGAGTGGACATCGTTGTCCATTCGGCTACCAAGTTTATCGGCGGCCACGGAACCTCCATCGGCGGGGTTATCGTGGACAGCGGTAAGTTCAACTGGGCCCAGAACGATAAGTTCCCCGGCCTCTCCAAGCCGAACCCCAGCTACCACGGCGTAGTCTTTACCGATGCGGTGGGCCCCGTGGCTTACATCATCAAGGCCCGGGTTACCCTGCTCCGGGATACCGGTTCCGCCCTCTCCCCCTTCAACGCCTTCCTCTTCCTCCAGGGCTTGGAAACCCTATCCCTGCGGGTGGAACGCCATGTGGCCAATACCATTAAGGTGCTGGACTTCCTCAAGACCCATCCCCAGGTAGAAAAGGTGAACCATCCGTTGCTTGCGGAACACCGGGACCACAAGCTCTTCCTACGCTACTTCCCCCGGGGCGGCGGTTCAATCTTTACGATCGAGCTTAAGGGCGGCGCGGAAAAAGCCAAGCGCTTCACCGAGGAACTGAAGCTTTTCTCCCTCCTGGCTAACGTGGCGGACGTAAAGTCCCTGGTGATCCATCCGGCATCCACCACCCACTCCCAGGTTGATGAAAAGGACCTGTTGGTCCAGGGCATCAAACCCAACACCGTTCGGCTGTCCATCGGAACCGAGCATATTGATGATATCATCGATGACCTGAAGCAGGGCTTTGAAGCAATAAAGTAAGCTGAGAATAAACGAACAATGAGAAGGGCTGTTCAGTATTTGTAGGGCAGCCCTTTTTACTTGTAATATTGCGGATATTCCCCGCCTCTTGACAAATTTGTCATTATAAAATAGTATTTACCTAAGTTTACTAAGATTTAGGAGGATATGTATGTCTAAAAAACCTATTTTAGCGCTTCCTGTTTTTTTCGCATTTTTGTTTATTATAATTGGCCTCTTGATCGCCATTGGCCCGCTTACCCTGTTTCCTGTGTGCGAAGTGATGGGAACCATGATCATGAAATGTTTCTGGACTGCCCGGGCTGAATTGGGAATAGGTCTGGTCATTGCCATCCTGGGCGCCTTAGGTCTTTGGTTTAAATCTCCCCAGATCCGGCTGGGGCTGGGTATCGGGGTTTTTCTAAACGCCCTGTTGGCCCTGCTCATTCCCACGGTCCTGATTGGGGTTTGCGATCATGGCCATGCCTCCTGCCGGGTTCTGACCCTGCCGGCGCTCACGGTCCTGAGTAATCTTTTGCTCCTCGGAGCGATCATTAACGGTCTGGTATTGGTTAAAACCAAAAAATAAAAAGGAAAAAAGATGGGATACAAACCCTTAACAACCGGACGGATTGCGATCCGTAATTTGCTGCATAAGCCCTTCCGTACCGCCTGTCTGGTTATCGCCGCAGCTATGGTAGCCTTTACGCTTTTTAGCGGCGCGGTCTTAACCGCGAGTCTGCGGAATGGCATAGATCGTATGACTCAGCGTTTTGGGGCGGACCTGATGGTTGTTCCCTCGGGTTATAGCGAAAATGCATCGGCCCTGCTGCTTAGAGGCGAGCCCCAGGTTTTTTATTTTAATCAGGCGCTGGTTCAGAATATCGCCCGTTTGGAGGGGGTAAAACAGATAAGCCCCCAGTTTTTTCTTACCTCACTGGCGGACGCATGCTGCTCCCTGCCGGTTCAGATTATCGGGTTTGATCCGCAAACCGATTTTGTGGTCCAACCCTGGATTGCCGAGGTTCTGCGTGATGGCATTAAGGACGGAGAAATGGTGGTGGGCAGTGAAATCATCGTAAAGGAAACCGGGACCCTGAAATTTTTTAACCATAAATACCCGGTAGCAGCAAAACTGAGGAAGACCGCTTCCGGGCTGGACACTTCTATTTTTGTGACCATGAATACCATCCGCACTCTAATAGATGCCGCCCACAAGGAAGGTAACAGCTTTCTTGCCGACAGTCAGCCGGAAGGGGCGATTTCTTCTATTCTGATACGTTTGGATAAGGATAGTAACGCCGCCCAGATCAGCAGAACGATAAGGAAAGAGAATCCCGGGGTGGAGCTTATTGCTTCCAGTAAAATTTTTCAGGGAATTAAGGAAAGCCTGAACTCCCTGACCGCATATACCAAGGGGTTTTCTGTGATTCTTTGGATCCTCGCCGTGGTGGTGCTTGGGGCGGTATTTTCGGGTTCGATCAATGAGCGGAAAAAAGAATTTGCCGTTATCCGGGTATTAGGGGCCACCAGGCAAAAGTTGGCGGCCATCGTATTGCAGGAAGCCGCTTTGGCCGGGCTAACGGGGGGGCTTATCGGCACAGCGCTTGCGGCGCTGGTGATATTTCCTTTCAGTACTTTTATCGGACTGCGGCTGCAGCTGCCCTATATCCAGCCCAGGGGCTTGGAAGTTCTTTGGATTACCGGCGTAAGTCTGGTCCTATCCTTCATAGTGGGACCCGTGGCTTCGATTTACAGCGCCGTCAAAATCAGCCGGGCGGAAACCTACTATACCATGCGGGAAGGAGAATGATATGCGTTTAGAGATTAGGGATCTTACCAAGGAATATAAACGGAACAAAATTCCCTTTGCTGCGGTTAATAAGGTAAACATGGACATAGGTTCCGGGGATTTTATCAGCATCATTGGACGTTCCGGGAGCGGTAAAACTACCTTTCTGAATATTATAGCCGGTCTCTTAAAACCCGACTCGGGTTCCGTAAGCTTAGACGGCAGGAGCATCCTTACCCTGCCGGACCGGGAAGCTTCCCTGCTGCGGAACACGCAAATCGGTTATGTTCCCCAGGGGCAGAGCCTTCTGGCTAACCTTACGGTTCTGGAAAATGTAAGTCTCCCCCTGTACCTTTTTAAACATGAGGGGGACCCGGAGGAGGATGCCGTCCGGGCTCTGGCTCTGCTGGAACAGGTGGGTATAAGCCATCTGGCCGCATCCTACCCCAAACAGCTTTCCGGGGGGGAGCTTCGCCGGGTTTCCATTGCCCGTTCCCTTATCAGTAAGCCTGAGCTCCTCATCGCCGATGAACCTACCAGCGATCTGGACAGTGAAACTACCGCGGATATTATGGAACTTTTCCGCCGCATAGCCGGAGAAGGCGCTGCGGTACTCCTGGTAACCCACGAACTGGATACTCTGGAATATGGGAACCGTGTATACTCCATGGCCGGAGGGAATCTAACGGAGCAGAAAGCCGGAGAGGTGTAAGTTCGGTAGATTTGAGTAAATCTCAGGTAAAGACTTCTTTGCCAAGGGGAATCGCTTCCATGGCGCCCTTTCGTGAGACCGCGAAGGAAGAGGCTTTACAGGCGATTTCCAGGGCCTGAGCTACGGTACAATTTTTCGCCCGAGCGGCGATGAAATACCCCGTAAAGGTATCCCCCGCTCCAGTGGTATCCACAACCGGCAGGTCGATGATGTCCCCTTTTTCCCGGGTTTTTCGGAAACCGTAATAGGCGCCGTCTTTTCCGGCGGTGAGTATTATCTCGGCCCTTGGGAAACGCTCTACCAGGCGATCCAGTATCTGCGGCGCTTGTGTTGTAGAAGGCAGGGACACTAATGCGGCGCCCTCAATTTCGTTCACAAAAAAAAGATCCACCAGATCCAGGGGCAGTTTTTCTATTTTCTCATCGCAGGGCGAGGGGTTAAGACAGATCCGTAAACCCTGGTTTTTGGCGGCTTCCATGATTTCCCGGAGATGGGCAACTTCGTTTTGCAGTACGATAGTATCATCCTTACCGAATTCCCCTATGGTCTCTTTAATCTCCTCAATGCCTATCTGACCGTTACCCCCGGAATACAGTACAATTGAGTTCTGCCCATTTTTATCCACCTGGATAATGGCCTGGCCGGTAGCTCCTTCGTACAGGCGTACCTTGTCCGTATTAACCCCGTAGGAACGAAGGAGCTCCAGGAGAAACTGCCCATCCTGGCCGATTTTTCCCGCCATATAAACGGGCAATCCCGCTTTGGCCAGGGCCGTTGCCTGATTAGCCCCCTTTCCGCCGGCGCTTTTTACCAGGGAAACGCTGCTTATGGTTTCCCCGGGCTTCACAATGTGGTCTACGGAGAAAATCAAATCAATATTCATAGAGCCAAAAACAAGAATTTTCATAAAACACTCCAATCCTTTAATTATCGAATAGTATACAGTCTGCTTGATATTTTATTATATAATAGTATTTCGGGCCAGGATGGTACGCAGTATTCTATCCGGATTAGGGTTGAAAAAAGAAGGACGGCAGGGAGGAGGAGACACCCTGCCGTCCATTCACCCCTTTTTTAAATATCGGATCGGGAAGACGCGGGACCCGGTCCATTTGGGTTTTTGTAATAGTATATTCATATCTTATAAATCATATGAATATACTAGGAATATATTCGAAATAGAACTTCCTGTCAAGCGGTTTTATATTATTTTTAAAATCTTTTTCACCGCTATAATTCCACTAAATTGAAGGGTGTTTCCTGGTATACATAGTTAAGCCAGTTATTGAAAAAAAGGTGGGCGTGGGCCCTCCAGCGGACCACAGGCGCCTGAGAGGGGTTATCCCCGGGGTAGTAGTTCTTGGGAACATTGATGGAAAGGCCTTTCCCAATATCCCGGCGATACTCCTTGTCCAGAGTCAGAGGATCATACTCCAAATGGCCCGTAACATAGAGCTCCCTGCCTTCCCGGGCGGTAACGATAAAAACCCCTACTTCATCGGTTTCCGACTCAATGGTCAGCTCCGGTATGGCGGCAATGGCCTTACGGTCGCTTTCGGTGTGCCGGGACTGGGGGGCTAGGAACTCATCGTCAAAGCCCCGGAACAGGGTGGTATGCCGCTCATTCACCCCGTGGGGGAATACACCGAAGAGCTTCCGGGATAGTTCCAGCTTGGGAACCCCATAACGGTGGTACAACCCTGCCTGGGCGCCCCAGCAGATATGCAGGGTGGACCAGACATACTTCGAAGAATAGTCCAATACCGCCGTCAGCTCGCTCCAATAGTCCACATCCTCAAAGGGCAAGGTTTCCACCGGAGCGCCGGTGATGATCAGGCCGTCAAAACGAACATTTTGCCGAATAATATCCTCGGAACTGACATAAAACCGTTCCAGATGCCCCGGGGGGGCGTTCCGGGATTCGTGGCTCCCCATACGGAGGAAGCTGATATCAACCTGTAGGGGACTGTTCCCCAAAAGCCTGAGAAGCTGTATCTCCGTATCCACCGTGGTAGGCATAAGATTAACAATCCCCACTTTAAGGGGGCGTATATCCTGATGTTCCGCTCTGTCGTCGGTTATAATAAAGACATTTTCTTCCCGCAGGGTATCATGGGCGGGCAGGGTTCTTGGAATTTTAATCGGCATGGTACACCCTAAAGCCCTGCGTCCAGGGGGATCCGGGGAACTCCGGAGACTCCCAGGTAACGGCTGATGGTCTCGACCAAAATATCATGATCCTGCAAATGGGGCAGCCCGGAAACCAAGGCCACGGCAACAATACCTGTTCCCTTTACCACAATGGGGAAGCCGCCGCCGCACAGGACATATTCCGCCGGAGACAGCCCCTGGTACGCGAGGTTCTCATCTTTCTTCTGCCACCGCAGGGTCGTAAGGAGGCTGCTGTTTTCCTTATCCCTTACCAGATTAAATTTGCGGGTCAAATAAAAATTATTATTCAGATTGGTTCCTTCGGGAATGTACTGAAAAGCGATCAACCCATTGATCAAACGGATACTGGTGGAAAGCACATACTTTTTGTCAAAAATTTCGCTTACAATCACATTTCCCAGATCCCAGACATCCTTCCGTGAAAAATGGGAAAATTGAAGCAGCGCTTCCTGTTTCTCCGCAATACCGATGGCAGTATCAATATCCATACTCATGACTCACCCCTTCTAAAACACTGTAAAGGTCCGTGGTTGCCGGTATTTCCAGGGACAGCACACAATGTCCATGTCTATTTATATATCTTTTAAATACCCTTGCAAAGGACCCAATCATTCACAGTATAATAATATATGCACCATTTTAAAAGACTTGCCCTATCCCTTGTACTGATACCGGTAATCCTCTCCTGCGCGGGGATATCCGTTGTAAATAGCGCCACCGCAGGAAAATCCGTGGTCAGCTACGGAGGCCTGGGCGCCCCCACGGATCCCATACCCTTCACTACAGAAGCCCGGACCGGTACACTTCCCAGCGGGTTGAAGTACTATATCCTGGAAAACAGCATGCCCGAGGGCCGTGCCTACCTGACCCTGGCGGTCAACGCTGGTTCGGTTCTGGAAAAAGACAATGAACGGGGGCTGGCCCATTTTGTGGAGCACATGGCCTTTGACGGTACCGAGCGTTTCCCCAAGTCCGATCTGATAGAGTACCTCCGTTCCCTAGGCATGCGCTGGGGTCCGGAGGTGAACGCCTATACGAGCTTCGACCAGACGGTCTACGGCATTGAAGTTCCGGTGGAATTTGACGGGGAAGGCCGCAAGGTTATCCCCGATAAGGCCCTGGCGGTTATTGACGACTGGACCCGGGCAATCAGTTTTACCCCGGCGGACGTAGACAGCGAGCGGCCGGTTATATTGGAAGAACACCGAACCCGCCGCGGCGCCGGAGAGCGGGTTTCACAGAAATTGGTCCCCATAATCTACCGCGGCGCCCCCTACGCGGAACGGCTCCCCATAGGGCTTCCGGAAATTATCGAAACCGCCCCGGCGGAACGGCTGGTAAATTTTTACCGTACCTGGTACCGGGCGGATAACATGGCCCTGGTCTTTGTAGGCGATTTTGACGGTCCCAAGCTCGAGGCGGATCTTGCCTCCCACTTCTCCATAAGCGCCCCCGCAGACGGCCTGGAAAGGCCTGTCTATGATCTCCCGGAGCCAAAAAAGGGTAACTTTGCTGTGGAACTATTTACCGACCCGGAACTGACCCACACCCGGATCGACCTGTTTTATAAACTGCCATCGGATAAATCTGCGGAGGATCTGGCTTCCTTCCGGCGGGGGGTAATCGACCTTCTTATTGACCGGATGCTGGAAATCCGCTTTGCGGAAGCAAGTTATAACCCCGATACTCCTTTTACCGCTGCCGGCGCGGGGCTGAACCATGTTGCAAGAAGTTCCCGGTATTACCTGATGATAGCCATCGCCAAAACCGGCAATATCGAGGCAACACTAAACAGGCTGCTTCTGGAGAAGGAGAAAATGGCCCGGTACGGCTTCACCGCCGCAGAAATTGACCAAACCAAACGTTCCATCCTGGCGGATATTGAACGCCAGGTCTCCGAGAAGGACCGGCAGCATTCATCGGGCTACTTAGACAGTTTTGTCTCCCATTTCATCAGCGGTTCCTCCGTTACCAGCATCGAATGGGACCAGAAAGCATTCTCCGCATTACTTCCCGGCATTAGCGCCGAAGAAATCGCCGCCGCCGCTAAGGACTACTTTGCCTACAAGGATCTTACCGTATTCATCAGCGCCCCGGAGGCCGAAGCGGCAAGCCTCCCTACTCCGGCCCGTATCCGCACCATGGTACGGCAGAGCGCCCGTGTCCGCATCCCCCGGCCGGTAAACGAAGAGCTGGACGACAAACTTTTGGACACCCCTCCGGCGCCCGGGAGTATCAAAGAGGAAAGCACGGATACTGCGAGCGGAACCACTCGGTGGGAACTCAGCAACGGCGCGACGGTCATCCTTAAAGAAACGAAAAACAAGAACAACGAGATCGTCCTCTATGCCCTGGCTAAAGGCGGCATCACCGCCGTGCCCGAGGAGCAAATCGTTTCTGCGGATCTTGCCGCAGAAATGCTAAGCGCCTCCGGTATAGGCCCCTATTCCCGGCCGGATCTGATAAAAAAGCTCGCGGAAAAACAGGTTTCCATAAACTTTTCCCTCTCGGGCTTCATGCGGAATGTCCAGGGCTCCTCTACCCGGGGGGATCTGAAAACTCTGTTTGAACTCCTCTATCTTACTTTTACCCAGCCCCGGATAGACCAGGATGCGGTGGCATCGATACTCGACGAGTATCGTACCGATCTTGCCCAGCATGATCAAAACCCCGAAGCTGTCTTCTTTGACGAAAGAACCAGGACTATCTTTAGCGACAACCCCTGGTACCGGCCCATGGTCCTTGCAGATTTAGAAAGGGTAAACATCGCCGACGCCATGGCAATTATCCGAAAATCCCTCAATCCTGCTGACTACACCTTTGTATTTACCGGCAACCTGGATATGAACGAACTACGCACATATGCGGAAACCTACCTGGCCTCCATACCCCGGGGCGAAACATGGAACACCTGGGCGGATATAAAGATCACCAGGCCGGGGAAACTCGAAAAGGTAATCTACAAGGGGCAGGAAGAGAAGAGCCAGGTTATTATGGACTGGATAGTACCCCAGGAATATTCCGAATCCGGAGAAGCCACCGCGGCGGTGCTTGGCGAATACCTTGAGAACAGGCTCATGGAAATAACCCGTAAGCAGATGGGGGGAACCTACTCCCTTTCTGCGGGAGTATCCCAATCTATCCTGCCCCCTGGCGGTGAACTCAATCTGTATATCTACTTCCCCTGCGATCCTAACCGGGTAAAGGAACTCAGCGCCGCGGTTCTGGAAGAGCTGAATCTGATCGCCCTGGGAACCATTGACCAGGACGCATTTAGTAAATCCGTGGCAGCCCTGAAGAAATCCTTCGAGACCTCCATCCAGGAAAACAGCTATATCAGCCGGAACTACGCCTATTTTTCGGCGATCTACGATCGCCCCCTGTCCCGGCTGGAAAAACGCCCTGAACTCTACGAAACAGTCACGGCCCGCGATATTCAGCAGGCCGTAGAAAAACTATTACCCCAGGGTCCCGTTACGGTGATCCTCTATCCTGAAAATGCAAAGGAAGTAAAGTAAGATGAAAAAAACACTATTCACCCTCGCCCTCATCGCCGCCCTCGTCGCTCCCTGGCAGAGTCTTAGTGCCGCAGACGCGGACACCCAGGCCATTGGCGTCATCACCGGCCACTATGCCCCCCGGAATTTTGCCGCCGGATCCATAAGCCGCGCCGACCTGGACAGGATCCTCTCCGCTGCGGTCCGCGCCCCCAGTGCCTCTAACCGCCAGAACTGGCACTTCACCGTAGTGCAGGATGTGAACTTGGCCAAGCGTATTGTCTCCAATATCACCGACGGCAATATCCTCATCATCGTCTCCGCTCCCGGTGACAGCAAAACCAATGGAGCAGTAATGCTGGACTGTGGCCTAGCCACACAAAGTATCTATCTGGCAGCCCAAGCCCTGGGCCTTGGTTCTCGAATCTACACCGGCCCCATGGATGCCCTAAACGCCACCCTCAAGGGCGAACTCGGTCTCCCCGGCGGTTACAGCGCCGCAGCTCTGGTACGCATAGGCCGCCTCTCCCCCGGAGTGGACGCAGTCAGCGCCGCTTCCAGCAGAAAGTCTATAGATAGTGTTGTGAGTTATAAGTAACAGAGGCTGAAAAAACAAAACCCTGGGAGATATGATCCCGGGGTTTTTGAACGGGTTATTTATGATCAATAGCCAAGAGGAGTCCGAACACAGCTTTACTATTTTCCGACTTTACATCAAACCGGATCTCGTGGCCATCGTAGCTTGCATTATTGGAAGGGATAAAATCAGGACCCACTGCGGCGGCTACCCGCTGGGGGAAGCTGCCCTGGGCCTGGTCAAAACGCCTTCGGATGGTTTCAATGGGGATCGACTGCTTCGAATAGAGGATGATCAGATAATCGGTCCCCGTGATTTCATCCATCCGTATCCATTCACGTTCACCGGGAAGGACAATAGTGTTTTCCGCATAATCCAGTATGGGAGATATGCCGCGTTCCCGGGGCGGAAAGATCTGGGTACTCGGGCTGCCGCTGCTGTCTGCGGCAAAAACATAGACATAGGCGGGACTGGTATTACCCAAATGAAAGCGGAATTCCGTTCCCGATGAATAGGACTCGGTGGTTCGGTAGTATCCTTCTTCGGCGAATGCTACCGGCATCTGATGGGGGAGCCCATCGGCGGAGTCGGCCAATTCGATTTGGGCGAATCCGGAATACTGGTTCGTTTCATCAAAGACGGCGAAGTTCTCTATTATCTCATAGGCTTCCATGACCCATTGGCCAAAGGCTTCATAGGGTATCCACATATAACCGCCGTTTCCCCATTTCTTACCCCAGCTGTTCTGAACTTCAAAGGCGCCGCCGAATCTTGTATCATCGTATCCAACCACACACATGGCATGACCGCCATAATGGTAACCGGGGTTTTCCCGGGGACGCCATACGTCTTGGGCGTTAAGAAAAGATTCCGGAGTGTTCATGCCGATGATTACGGGCTTTTTTTCCGCAAGGCTCTTCTTGACCATCTGGATACGGGATGGCCGGTTGGATCCGCGTTCTTCATCATTCCGGAACAGGGTTACATAATCCGCTATAGGATATTTCCTACTTTCGGTAAAAGAATCACGGTTTATTTTTCTGAAATCCAGATCCCGTTCACTTTCAAGCATCTTAACCGCTCCGGTGTTTTTCATCAGATCCAGGGCCCAGAAAATCATGGCCCCGGACTGGCAATCGGGATCATCGGTAATGTTCATGTATATATATGCGGGGGAAAACACATTATCTGTGGATAGGGAACGTTCCCGCCGGTTTATGGCTATGGACTCCGATATGGTCCGGGCGGCATAGGCGGAAGCCCAGGCTACACAGGTTCCGTAGGGAGTCTGATTTCCCGGAATGGGAGAGTATTGTTTTAGGGAAACCGTAGGCGGAAGGGCGTTATAAGCCCTGGTGGAAAGAACTGCTTTCTGGGGGAGTCTATTATATGTTTCAGAATCGAGAATCGCCCCCAGGGCAAATTCTTGGGGGAAAACCTGAAAAGCAGAAAACAGCAGGAATATCAGCGTGAAAGCCCATACTTTTATTCCGGTTTTGTTTTTCATAGTATTACTCCCATTCAATAGTTGCCGGGGGCTTGGATGAAATGTCGTAGGTCACCCGGCCTATGTCTTTAACCGTATTCGTAATACGGGTGGAAATTTCCAGCAGATCCTTAACCGGGAAGGGATAGACATCGGCGGTCATGCCGTCGGCGCTGACTATAGCCCGAAGAGCGAGAACCCAGCCGTATTTACGGACATCGCCGGCGACCCCCACGGACCGTATGGGAAGGAGCACCGCGAAGGCCTGCCAGATTTCGTCGTAGAGCCGTTCCCCCGCCGGGGATAGCCTGTTTTTCAGTTCCTCAATATAGATTGCATCGGCATCCCGGAGTATATCGCACTTCTCCCTGGTAACCTCGCCCAGGATGCGGACCGCGAGGCCGGGGCCGGGGAAGGGATGGCGGCGGACCACTTCCTCATCGATTCCCAGGATACGTCCCAGGCGGCGGACTTCATCCTTATAAAGCCGGTCCAATGGTTCGATGATACGGCCGGCCTTGCGTTTGGCATCCACCAGGGGGCTCCCCACATTGTGATGACTCTTGATCAGATGGGCCTTCTTGCCCACCCCTTTGCCGCTTTCGATAAGGTCCGTGTAGAGGGTACCCTGGGCGAGGAAGTAGGAATCCGGCAGCCCAAGACGCGCCACTTCCCGCTCCTGGATGGTGATGAAAAGATCTCCGATAGCCTTTCGTTTCGCCTCCGGATCATCAAGCCCCTTGAGGGCGCCGAGAAATTCTTCTTCACAATATATGATATGGAGATGTTTGGCGCCGAGCCGCTCCAGGGCGGTCTTCACCGTTTTGGTTTCGTCCTTCCGCATAAGTCCGGTGTCCATGTACATGAGGTGCACCTGGTCCGCTTTCAGGGTTTTGAGGAGCAGCGCCCCGGCCACGGTGGAATCGACCCCGCCGGAAATAAGGAGCAGCACCGGATTTGTTCCTACCCGGTTTTGCAGGGACGCGCGGACTTCCTCCACATATTGTTCCATGGTCCAGCTTTTCTTGCAGCCGCATACCCCGAACACAAATGCTGCGAGTATTTCAGACCCGCGCTCAGTATGGGTAACCTCGGGGTGGAACTGGAGGCCAAACCAGGGTTTTTCATCATGGGCAAGCACCGCCGGGTAGCCGGTGTCGCTGACGCCGTATTCCTGAAACCCCGGAGCAAGTTTAGTCAGGGTATCGCCGTGGCTCATCCAGGCGGTAAAAGAAAAATCTCCTGGGCGCGCAGTATTGCTAATAGCGCTCCCTTCGACGATTTTTTCCAGAGAGATGGTCTTATCAAAACCCGTAAGGAAGCGCCGAACAATCCCTTCCCCCGCAGCCTCTCCCTCACTCCTAATTGTCACACCTATTCTACCGTATTCTCTTTTAGGTAAAGGCTCCACTAAGCCGCCATGGTCGGCGGTCATGCGCTGGAGACCATAGCAGATCCCCAGAAGGGGGAGGCCCAGTGTATAGACCTTCTGGTCCGGTACGGAACCTTCGGCGGTGTAGACCGATTCGGGGGAACCCGAAAGGATGATACCCCGAAGCGTACTGCCGGCGGTTCCCGAAAGAACAGCATCGCTCAGAACCGTGTCCCCGGGAAGGATCTCTGTGTAGACCCCCAGGTCCCGGATACGCCTTCCGATAAGCTGGGTGGTTTGGCTGCCGAAATCTAATATCAGTATTTTGTCCATGACTTCACCAATAAAAATACTTTTTTATTTGGTCCACGGACTCTTCCTGATAATGGTTTCCTTCCGGTCATATCCTACGGATACGATATCAATGGGGGTCTCGCAGAACCGTTCGATAAACTCAATATACTCCATGGCGGGAATGGGAAATTCCTCATAGGTCAGCGCATTGGTCAGGGACTTTTTCCAGCCCGGAAAGGCGCGGAGCACCGGCTGGGCCTTGTTTAGGGCTTCCACAGAAGCGGGGAAGGTTTCCACCATCTTATCACCGATGCGGTAGGCGACACAGGCCTTGATTTCATCCAGGGTGTCGTACACATCCAGGTGGGTCATCACCAGGGAATCGATGGAGTTGGTGAGGCAGGCGTAACGCAGGGCCACCAGGTCCAGGTAGCCGCAGCGGCGGGGACGGCCGGTGGTTACGCCATACTCCCGGCCGGTTTCACGGACAAAGCGGCAGAGCTCGTCCTCCGCATCAAGGTTGAATTCGCTGGGGAAGGGGCCGTTGCCGACCCGGGTGGAGTAGGCCTTGAATACCCCCAGCACCTTGTCCAGATTCCGGGGTCCCACGCAGCCGCCAATAGCGGCGCCGGCGGCACAGGACATACCGCTGGACACATAGGGGTAGGTTCCCAGATCCAGGTCCAGAAGGGTTCCCTGGGCGCCCTCAAATAAGGTTTGGGAATTCTTATGGTGAAACAGGAAGGAAGAAAGATCGATGGACATGGACTTCAGCTGTTCCACATAGGGGGCCAGAAAATCCCGGTCCGCAGCATCCAGCTCATCCATCTTTTCCTTCCAGTCCAAATCGGCTATCCGTATACCGTCCCGGTCGCTTTTCATGGAATAGGTGATTCCGATACCCCTGCCGGTGGTACCAATGGGCTTTTTCCGGGCCAAATCCCGGGCCTTATCAATCTCAATATACCGGGGAAGCACAATATGGGCGCGATCGGAGATAAAAACCCGTCCTGTGGTGTCGATACCCCGGTCCCGGAGCATCTTAATCTCCTTAAACAGGGCAACCGGATCGATAACCATACCGGCCCCGAGGATCACCATTTTATCAAGGTACAGTATCCCCGAAGGGATTAAATGGAGGGCATATTGCTCCGCTCCAATAACGATAGTATGGCCGGCATTGGCCCCGCCGGAAAAACGAACGATAATCTGGGCCTCGTTGGCCAGATAATCAACAATTTTGCCTTTTCCCTCATCACCCCATTGGGCGCCGATTACAACCACATTCATGAGTTTAGGGTAGCATAAGGACCGGTCCCTGCGCTAGGGGGCTGAAAAATTCCTTAAGGTCGATATATGCCATTTTGTCCCTATTGGCGTTATCCGCCCATTCCTCTTATACTAATTATGGAGGCTATCATGAAGTTAAGTTATACCTACTACGAATCTGAAGACGGTTGGTTTGTTGGGCATTTTGATGATTATCCCAATTATGATACCCAAGGCCAGTCTCTGGAAGAACTGGAAACCATGCTCAATTCATTGTTTCATGATATGGAACTCGCTAAAGAAACGCCCGCCAAACGGAAAGAGATGGAATTGGCAAGTTGAAAAGGGACTTGCTGCTTAAAAGAATAACGGAAAATGGCGCTGTATTTCTCCGTCATGGCGGTGGTCATGATATTTATTACAATCCAAAGACAAAGGCAAAACAACCAATCCCCCGGCATACCGATATTGAAGAACGGTTAGCGAAAAGTATCATTAAAAAACTTTCGTAGGATGAAGATCGCTACCATAAATATTATTCTTTGGAGGAATTCTATGAAAAAACAAGATTTTCCGGTATTTCTGCCCTTGGTAGATTCTACAACGCAAGGCTACTGACTGTCGGGATAGACGGCTGCCGTATTGATTACCCACTACGGCGTTGTTTGGGAACTTAAAAATGATTTTTGATTTACTAAAAGTATTATTATAAAGAAAAGCCGAAGAATACAAGACCGTGTCTTAGTCATTTTTCCTATCGCCTGTATCATAATCTTTTAAAACGCCTCCGATGCCATGGCTACTATTTCGGCGGTTCTCACATCAAGGGCCTTAACCCGCAGACGCCGCAAAACACCTTCGCCACTCATGCTACCGGTGATAACAATGTTTGCCCCCAGCTTATTGCCAATTGATACTGCCGAATTATCATCCACTTCTCCGGACATCTGAAAATTCTGTTCATCCCGAATGGCATCAAGACTTCTGCGGTCTACCATTCTGAAATAACCGGTATGCACAAGGATGTAAGTAATTTCCTCAATAACGAATTCCGCCATATTTCTATCCTGGGTTGCAATACTGATAACCGCTATGGTCGCCCCGTCCGGGAGTTCGTTTACCAGGATTTTTCCCGCCCGGCTCAGTGCGCCTTCGATATCGTCGGTGTTTCCGGTGTTCGCCGGGGCGGCGGTTGTTCCCTGCACCACTGTCCGGGGACCTGCCCGGTTCAGAGCCTCAACCTTTGCTATCCGCAGCCCCCTGATAACGCCGGTTATGGTTTCATCAAATTCGATCGTTATAGAATTGGATTGGGGCCGACAGGATATGCTTTGCCGATCCCCCTGCATCCATTTTTTTGAACGAACATTCCATGCGTTTAAGACAACCTCAATGGAATGTTCTCCGTTCATCACGATTATTTTTTCCAGGGTTCCCGGATCGTTCTGGGCGGAAAGTTGGCCGTCAACGTATATAAGCGCGGGATGTTCGCCGCTCACATAGTTGACAGTGATTTCCGATTCCCGCTGGCCGGGGATAGCGGACAGATCCGTCTTGGGAGTCAACCGGTTCTGGGCATAGACGGGAGTAACCATCAGGACAAGACCGGCAAGAATTGGCAGGAATAAGAAAAATGGTTTTTTCATATACTCATGCTATTCAATAAGGATCGTCGCCGTCCATATTTCGTTAAAGCCGCCGGCGTCAGAGATAAAATAAATGGTGTTATCTAGTCCCCAGCTCGGTGAAAATGCGTTCACCATACCTTCGGTTAACTGCGTTAAATTCGACCCGTCGGCATTGATTCTGAATAAATGGCTATACTTGGTATTCGTGTTAGCCACTGCCGCTTTTTTGGAGAATACTATGTATTTCCCATCCTTAGAATAACTGGGGGAATCACACGTTAAAGTTACCCCATTCTGTCGGTCAATATAAAGTTGGGTAATCTGAGTGGTATTGGAATCCATTTCCCAGATAGCGCCTTCTTTGATAAATACAACCTTTGGCAGGAACGGATGCCAGCTCGGCCGCCGCCCCTCTCCAAGGACGGTAATGTCCGATCCATTAAAATTTAAGCTGACCAGCTGGCGCTTACCGTTAATATCCGTGTCACAGATGATAAGGCCGTCTTTTTCGGCGGGATTATAGTCGGATTTACCGATAGGATTCCGGGTGATATAGACCTTCCCGCCCCCGGTAATACTGGACCGTACCAGTTTGGAGGAACCGCCATCATTGGTAACATAAACAAAACCTGTGCTGTCCCCAAACCATGAAGGATAAAATCCCGCTTCATTCACGATAGGGGTTTTTGCGAAGATCGAAATATCCTTGAGGAGCATGATCTTGTAGGAATTACCGTCCTTTTCGGTATAGAGCAGCTTTTTCCCATCCGGGGATAATACTACGTGGTCTTTCCACATTTTATCATCCGACACTCGCATAACATTCCGCAATGTGGAGGGATCAAAGGTAATGGAATCGGCAACCTTGGATTTAAATTTAAATAAAGAAAAAAGGGACGCGCATCCGCTCAAAGAAAGCAAAACCAATAAACCCAGAATTCCTGCCAGAATTCGGCTTTTTTCGGCGGTGATTTTCATCCATCGGTTTTTCCCATATTTCGATAAAAAAATACCCATAAAACACTCCTTTTATAACCTATGGATTTTAAGAGGATCATCCATAAGAACATCATAACATTCTCATAATAATCGTCTATTAGGCAATAGTCAAGTACTTCTATAACCTTATGATTTCCTTATAGGCAAGTAGACTTATAAGACATGGCAAAATTAAGAGAGATATTAGCCCTTAACATGAAGGAAAAACGGCGTATTCTCGGCATATCGCAGGCAAAACTGGCGGAAAAGGCGGACACGTCTACTCAATATGTTGCGATGATCGAACTGGAAAAGAAGTTTCCCTCCCCGGAAATGCTGGAACGGCTCGCAGCGGCCCTGGAAATTGAAAGCCCGGAGCTATTTTCAATGCCCCCTTCCCCTGCGGGAACTCTCAAAAAGCTCCATGTGGCGGTTCTGACGGATATTGAAGAGGCGGCAGTTACCGCGGTTGAACAGGCGGTAAAGGGAGCCGTCCGGGGGGTTATCGCAGAGTATTTGAAGAAACTGGAGAAGGAGGATTAGGTATAGCATTTAACTCGCCATTTTACAGGATTTTTTAAAATCTACATTTTTGCCGGGGCAATTCCCGGTTTAGCCAGGATTTCATTTGAAATTTTTACCCTTTCATTGACAAGATGCATGCCAAGTTAGATGATTATATTATAAATAATATTCTTTTGAGGAATTTTATGAAAAAAAATAAAATGTTCCGGTATATTTTGTCAATTCTTATTATAGCTGCCCTATTCGGCGCTTGTGCAAAAAAGAATGCCGTTCCATCGGTCTATTTGCTCAATTTCAAGGCGGAAATCCAGGCCCAATGGGAAGAGGTGGCCGCCCAGTTTACCCGGGAAACCGGTATTCCCATGAAAGTGGTTACCGCCGCAAGCGGAGGCTACGAGCAGACCCTGCGCTCGGAAATCGCCAAATCCGCCCCGCCGACGGTGTTCAATATCAACGGTCCCGTGGGGTATAAAACCTGGGGCAGTTACTGCGCGGATCTTAAGGATAGCCAGCTCTACAGCTGGCTTCTGGACAAGAGTATGGCGATCAGTTCCGGCGGCGGGGTCTACGGTATCCCCTATGCGGTGGAAACCTACGGCATCATCTACAACGACGCCATTATGCGGAAATACTTCGCCCTGCCCAATAGGGCGGTGAATATCGCCGGTGTGGGGGATATTAAAAACTTTGCCACCCTCAAGGCAGTGGTAGAGGATATGACGAAAAACAAGGCTGCCCTGGGCATAGGCGGGGTTTTCGCCTCCACTTCCTTCAGCCCCGGTGAAGACTGGCGCTGGCAGACCCATTTGGCCAACCTGCCTGTCTACTATGAATATCAGGCGAAGAACGTGGGAGACCTCGAAAAAATCGAGCTTACCTATACGAAAAACTATCAGAACATTTTCGACCTCTATATCAACAATTCCATAACGGACCGCAAAATGATTGGCTCCAAGACCGTGGGAGATTCCATGTCGGAGTTTGCCCTGGGACAGGTGGCTATGGTACAGAACGGCAACTGGGGTTGGAGCCAGATCTCCGGTGAACCGGGCAATGTGGTAAAACCGGAGGATGTTAAGTTCCTGCCCATCTATACCGGTGTAAACGGGGAGGAGGCCCAGGGGCTTTGTACGGGTACGGAAAACTTCATCTGCGTAAACGCCCGGGCCTCCGCGGCGGATCAGGAAGCTTCCCTCAAACTGCTGGAATGGCTCTTTAACACTCCAGCGGGGAAAAAGAACGTCATTGAAAAACTGGGATTCGTGGCGCCCTTCAGCACCTTTGGTCCGCTGGAACGGCCGGAGGACCCCCTGGTTAAGGAAATGTTCCGGTACCTGGATAATTCCAGCCTGAACTCCGTGGCCTGGAACTTCCCCACCTTCCCCAGCCAGGAATTCAAAAACGAGCTGGGGGCGGACCTGTATCAGTACGCCTTGGGTAATAAGTCCTGGGACGACCTAACCAAGGAAACGGTCACAAGCTGGGCTTCGGAAAAAGCGGCTATTCAGTAACCGTGTTTTTCAATATAAAAAGGAGCGTACGTGGAAAAATCGCTTAAAAAGTATTTTTTGTTTTTTGTAGGTCCCACACTGATAGCATTTCTAATCGCTTTTGTTATTCCCTTTATTGCGGGGATCGTTCTTTCCTTTGCCCGTTTTACCACCATGACTGATATTAGTTGGGTGGGGTTTAGTAATTATGTCCGGGCTTTTTCCAACAGCGATTTTGTAAATGCCCTGAAATTTTCGGCCCTGTTTACCGTTGTTTCGGTTATTATCATCAATGTTGCCGCCTTTGCCCTGGCCCTGCTGCTTACCCGGGGGATCAGGGGCACAAATATTTTCCGTACCATGATCTTCATGCCCAACCTTATCGGCGGTATCGTGCTGGGGTATATCTGGCAGTTCATCATCAACGGATTCCTCAGTATCTTTGGGGTAACCATCACAGTGGACGCCAAGTACGGTTTCTGGGGTCTGGTAATCCTGAGCAACTGGCAGTTTATCGGCTATATGATGATCATCTTTATTGCGGGGATACAGAATATACCCGGAGATATTATGGAGGCCGCCACCATCGATGGGGCAGGTCCCTTTACGGTGCTGCGGAAGATCACCATACCCCTGGTGATGCCCTCCATAACTATCACCCTCTTTATGACCATTGCCAATTCCTTTAAGATGTTCGACCAAAACCTGGCGCTTACCGCTGGTGCGCCGGGTAAGGAAACCGCCATGGTGGCCCTGGATATTTACAATACCTTCTACAGCCGTGTCGGCTGGGAAGGGGTCGGTCAGGCTAAGGCGCTGCTGTTCTTCCTGGTGGTGGTGGTCATCACCCTGGTACAGCTTACCATTACCCGGCGCAAGGAGATAACCAATTGAGTGGTATCCAACAACAGCGGAAACCCCTGACCCTCGGCGGGCTGGTAATAATTCTGGTTCTCCTTGTTATTTCCCTGCTCTTCATAGCGCCAATCCTGTTAGTATTCCTGAACTCCTTTAAGGGAAAACTCTTCGTCATCAATACCCCCTTTGCATTCCCCAACGCTGAAAGTTTTACGGGGATCAACAATTATGTCAGCGGAATTGCCGCCACGGGATTTTTCAGCGCCTTCGGCTGGTCACTTTTCATCACCGTGTTTTCCGTGGTAATCATCGTGCTCTTTACATCCATGACCGCCTGGTATATCACCCGGAGTACCGGCCGCTTCTGCAAGGGCCTCTACTATGCCTTTGTATTTGCCATGATTGTTCCCTTCCAGATGGTAATGTTCCCCCTGACCAAGGTTGCGAATTTCCTTCACCTTGACAATCCCTTGGGTATTCTGGTGCTCTATCTTGGCTTCGGATCAGCCCAGTCGGTGTTTCTCTTCAGCGGCTTTGTTAAGTCCGTCCCCATTGCCGTGGAAGAAGCGGCGACCATCGACGGCTGTACCCCCATACGCGCCTACTTCTCGGTGATCTTCCCCATGCTGGCCCCCATTGCCGTAACCGTGGCGATCCTCAACGCCATGTGGGTATGGAACGACTTCCTCCTGCCCAACCTGATAATCGGTTCGGAATACCGGACCATACCGGTGGCGGTACAATACCTGCGGGGCGGTTATGGTTCCATCGACTGGGGCTATATGATGGCCATGATAGGTCTGGCGGTTATACCGATTATTATCTTCTACTTTGTCTGCCAGAAACATATCATCCAGGGCGTTACCGCAGGATCGGTGAAGGGTTAGGGTCATGTCCGAAAGATCCGCAGGAATACTGCTGGCGGTAAGCAGTTTACCCTCCCATTACGGCATTGGAACCTTTGGGGAAGCCGCCCGGCGCTGGGTTGATTTTTTGAAAGAGGCCGGGCAGAAATACTGGCAGATCCTGCCCCTGGGGCCCACCGGCTGGGGGGATAGTCCCTATCAGAGTTTCTCCGCCTTTGCCATAAGCCCCTACTACATTGATCCGGATATACTCCGGGACCAGGGACTCCTTACCCGGGAGGAACTTGAAGCCGTTCCCTGGGGTATTAAACCGAACCGGGTCTACTACGCCGCGCTGTACGCACATCGGGGAAAATTATTACGTATGGCATTCGACCGGTTCAGAGAAAATCCTTCCGCCCATGGCGGAAATACCTTTCGGGAGTTTCGGGAAAGAAACTCCGCTTGGCTTAATGACTACAGCCTCTTTATGGCCTTAAAACGATACAATAGGGGCGCGTCCTGGCTTGAATGGGGGGAGAAGCTCCGTTTCCGGGAAGAGAAAACCCTGGCCAAATATCAGGAAAAGCTGGCGGAGGATATTGAGTACCATTCCTGGGTACAATTTCAGGCCCGTACCCAGTGGGAAAACATCAAGGCTTATGCGAACAGTAACGGTGTTTTGATTATCGGCGATATCCCCATCTACGTTGCCCTGGACAGCGCCGATACCTGGGCGAACAGCGATCTGTTCCAGCTGGACGATCAGCGCAGGCCAATCCGGGTGGCGGGCTGTCCGCCGGATCCTTTTGCCGCTGGGGGACAGCTCTGGGGGAATCCCCTCTACCGCTGGGATGTTCTGGAGCAGAATGGGTATGCGTGGTGGATCTTCCGGCTACGGACCTGTATGCAGCTTTACGATGTAACCCGGATCGACCATTTCCGGGGCTTTGAAAGCTACTATTCCATCCCCGCGGCGGACAAAGACGCCAGCAGAGGCGAATGGGTTAAAGGCCCGGGGCTCAGTTTTATTAACACGATAAACCGTGAACTGCCCGGGGCCAACATCATTGCTGAGGACCTTGGCTACCTTACCACGGAGGTACGGGAACTTCTGCGGGCCTCGGGCTATCCGGGGATGAAGGTACTGCAGTTCGCCTTTGATTCCCGGGAATCCAGCGACTATATGCCCCACACCTTTGAACGGCACTGCGTGGTATACACCGGCACCCACGACAATCCCACCAGTCTTGGCTGGTTTAAGACCGCCCGCTTCGAGGATGTGGTACTTGCAAGGGAGTACCTAGGCCTCCGGGACATTCGGGAAGGCCACTGGGCTTTTATCCGTTCCGCCCTTTCAAGCGTCGCCGATCTCACCATTATCCCTATGCAGGATTACCTGGGTCTGGGAATCACCGGTCGCATGAACACCCCTTCTACCACCGGGGGTAACAACTGGCGTTGGCGTATGAACGGCGAGGCGCTGCAGGGTGAACTGGCGAAGAAGATTGAACATCTTACCCATATCTACGGGCGCTAGGATTCCAACAGTATTCTATCGGAATCAAGCTCCTCGTGGACAGCTTCCTTGTAGCGTTCGAGCAGACCCTGGGCGCTAAGTTTATGCCGCTCATCCCCGGAAATATCCATCACGATTTTTCCCTTATGCATCATTACGGTACGCGTTCCAAGTTCCAGGGCCTGGGAAATACTATGGGTGATCATCAGTGTAGTAATATTGTGTGTTTTCGTAATTTCGCCGGTAAGATCGATAACCTTTTTGGCGCTCACCGGATCGAGGGCCGCGGTATGCTCGTCAAGCAGGAGCAGTTTCGGCGGTACGAGGGTTGCCAGTAAAAGTGTCAGCGCCTGCCGCTGTCCGCCGGAAAGCAGGCTGGCTGGAGTTTTCAGGCGGCTTTCAAGACCCATATCAAGCTGGGACACAACATCCGCAAAGTAGGTCCGGTCCTTTGCACGGAGCGCCCGAGAAAGGGCAAAACGCCTGCTTACCTTTGAATATACAAGCGCAAGGTTTTCTTCAATGGTAAAGTCCGGCGCAGTACCCATGTGGGGGTCCTGAAACAGCCGCCCTATATCCCGGGCGCGCTTGAACTCCTTTTTGTTGGTAATATCCTCATCGTCAAGGATGATGGAACCCCCATCCAAAGGGATGTTTCCCCCAATTGCGTTAAACAGCGTTGATTTTCCCGCGCCGTTTGAGCCGATTATTGTTACAAACTCCCCGGCGCTAAGCTCAAGGTTTAACCCGCGCAGAACGGCATTTTCATTGGGCGTACCGGCTTCAAAGGTTTTATACGCGCCTTGAACACTAAGCATGTTGCACCCCCTTATCGCGGGTACGGAAAAGCCGCCTGATCTGCGGGGCAGCAAGGGCTATGGTTACAATTACTGCGGATAAAAACCGGAGCATATAGGCGGGGAAAAAGTTCAGCCACAACACAAGGGCTATCAAAAGACGGTAAATAACGGCGCCGGCGGCGGCAGCGATAAGCCCGCCGCTCAAGGAACGCAGCCGGAACAGGGTTTCTCCGATGATCACCGAGGCAAGCCCGATGATAACGATACCCGTACCGGCGTTAATGTCGGCGTAACCCTGGTACTGCGCAAGGAAAGCCCCGGACAGGCCGATAAACCCGTTGGCAAGGGCAATTGCCGCGATACGCATGGCATCGGCGTTAATCGAGGACGCACGTACCATTTTTTCGTTGCTGCCGGTGGCGCGGATACGCAGACCCACTGCGGTTTTAAAAAACCATGCCACCACAGCGATGGACGCAAGGCATATTACCAGGGTAATCCCCAGACGGACAAACTGTTTTGCACCCGGGGGAAAGCTCTGTTGTATAAGAGAAAAAAGCGTCCCGTGGCCAAGCAGTGAAATATTCGGCGTTCCCTGCATCACCAGAAGATTGATACTGTACAGGCCTGTCATCGTCAGTATGCCGGAAAGGATGGGGTGAATGCCCGCCTTTGTCTGCAAAAGCCCGGTAACAATGCCGGCAGCGGCGCCGAACAGGAGCCCTGCAAACAGCCCCAAAAACGGATGTCCCGCCACGGCGCACACCGCCGAAACGCTCATACCAAGGGTGAAACTCCCGTCCGCCGTCAGGTCCGGTGTATTCATCACCCGGAAGGCGATAAAAACACCGAGCGCTAAAAGCGAATAGATACACCCAAGCTGCAAAGAACCAAGGATGTTCATACTTAATTTCCAATCAATGTTGCGGAAGCAAATTCAGCCGGGATTGCAACACCGATTGTATCCGCCGTCTTCTTGTTAATAATAGTATAAAGCGTATCAAAGGTAACCGCCGGCATGTCCGCAACCGGCGTCCCTTCCAAATACTGGATCACCATATCTGCGGAACGGGCGCCGATAAGGGCGTCGCTGATTCCCACCGTGGCAAGGGCGCCGCTGTTTACGTGGGCAAGCGCTGTTCCGTACACAGGAATCTTCCGGCCATTCGCCGCTTCAACAATCTGGGGCATTGCGGAAACTACCATTGAATCGTTAGGAATAAAGAAGGCGTCAATCCTGGGCGCAAGGGCTTCCGCCGCCTGCTGGACCTCCGACGAATTGGTTACCATGATCTCCTGATATGTGATACCGGTAGAATCGAGATACTCCTTCGCCTTGTTGATCGTTGAAACCGCGTTCACCTCACCAAAGTTGTAAATCATGCCATAGCGTTTAATGCCGGGACTGAGTTTATCCGCAAGCTTGAAAAGTTCACTCACCGGAATAAAGTTTGAGGTCCCCGTGGCATTTTTGTCAGGTTTTGCCATGGACGTAAGAACACCCGCCGCAACCGGATCGGCCACCGAAATAAAGATGTTCGGAATACTGCTTTCCAGATTGACAAAGGCCTGGGTCGCAGGAGTTGCCAGGGTTACGACCACATCGTACTTCCCGTTTCCCATTTCCTGACAAATAGTGTTCAGCGTACCGGTGTCGCCCTGGGCATCCTTATAATTGATCGTAAGCCGATCCTCGCCATATCCCCGCTCCGCCATACGCGCGTAAAACCCATCCCGCATCTCTTTGAAGGTAACATTGTCAATAAGCTGGATAAACCCGATGGAATACCGCTTCGCAACGGTCGCCCCGGGCGCAGCTCCTTCTTTTTTCGCACAAGCGCTCAACACCATGCCCGCCAACAAGATGCTGCAAACTAACCTGTAAACCGCTTTCATAAAATACTCCTATAATAATCTTTTTGCGTTTCTATATATAGAAACAATACACCAAAAGCCTCCCCCTGTCAAGCGCTATTTTGCCGCCTGTGCTTCAGCCTTTTCTAACAAAAAATCTCATACCACGCTTACTTCGGATAAGAATCACAGGCGTCCATGAGAAGCCGGATAAACCCTTCCCGGTCCAGATCAAGACAGACCGTAACATTGGGCTTTGCCTTGGTCCAGAAACGGAGATCCGCCATGGTCATGCCCGTGGTATGTTTTCCTTTTGTCTCGATTTCAACATAAAAATCGCGGGTGGTAAACAGCTCCGGTTTGATAAGCCAGGCTACTGCACAGGGATCGTGAAGGGGGGCTCCGGAGAAACCCAGACTGGTATCGTATTTTGAAAAGTAATCTATAAGCTCCGCTGCCAGCACCGGGATCTTTCCGCCAAGCTTCCGCAGGGTCTCTGTTTCATTGGCCAGGATCATTGCCCTATGGGTTACATCCAAGCCGCACATGGTAATGGGTATTCCCGATGTATACACAATGTCCGCTGCTTCGGGGTCCACCAGGATATTAAACTCCGCAGCGGAAGTCCAGTTCCCACCGGCGAGGATGCTCCCGCCCATGAGAGATATCCGGGCGATATTCTGTTTTACCTCCGGGTAGGCGGTAAGGAGTATCCCGATATTGGTTAGCGGCCCTGTGGGGATAAGGGTAATAGGCTCCGGGCTTTCCAGAATAGTTTTACGCAGCAAGTCCACCGCCGGAATAGGCTCCTCCCGATAATCCGTCTCCGGAAGAGAAGGGCCGTCCAAGCCGCTTTCGCCATGCACCTCCGGGGCAGTCTCCAGTTCCCGAAACATAGGCTTATCCGCTCCGGCTCCCAGGGGCGGCCGTTTCCCGATATAACTCAAAATTCTTTTGGCATTCCGCAGGGTTTTTGCCAGGGTCTGGTTGCCGCCGGTTACGGTCACTGCCTTTACATCCAATTTATCACTGGCAAAGGCAAGGATCAGGGCCAGAGCATCGTCATGGCCGGGGTCGCAGTCCATTATTACAGGTATTTTCTTCATATCCGTTTCTCCTTAAATTTTGTGAGTAAAACTATTGCCTAAGGCGGCGGCCTTCTGGCCCTTCATTCTCCATGCGCGAAGGGCGGAAAAAACTACCAGCCCGAAGACTGTAGCAAAATAAGGAACGATCTTCACAAATTCATCGGGTATACGCATGGCTGCCATGATATTGGACATGGCGTCAAAAAAGCCGAATACCAGGGAGGCTAGCATAGTGGGCGCCGGGGAAAGCTGCCCCATGGCCGCCGCAGCTAAAGCAATAAAGCCCCGGCCGGAAACCATGTTCCGGGTAAAGCCGCTCATGTACCCCATGGAGAGGAAGGCCCCGCCGGCGGAAGCCAAAAGGCCGCTTATAATGAGCGCGGCAAACTTGGTCCGCAGTACATGGATACCCACCGACTCCGCAGCATCGGCGTTTTCCCCTACCGCCCGTATACGCAAACCCAGCCGGGTTTTGAACAGCAGAACCCAAACCACAAAAACCATGATAAAGGCCAGATAGGTTAAGGTATTTTGACCGGAAATGATCCTGCCCAATACGGGGATATCCCGGATAAGGGGAATATCCAGCCGGGGGAAACTGAGGGAAACCAGGGAGGAGGTACTGCCCTTATCCCCGATCAAAGCGTACATCAGAAAAACTGTGCCCCCGGTAGCCAGAGTATTCAGGGCAATACCGGCCAGGATGATGTCGGTTTTCAGATAGAGGCCGAAATAGGCCAGGAGTACCGCGATCACCAGTCCCCCGGCCAGGGCCGCCAGGAAACCCCAGAGCAGGCTGTGGCTAAGTCCGGAACCTATGGCGCCGAAGAGGGCGGAAAAAAGCATGATCCCCTCCAAGGCGATATTAGAGGCGCCGGCCCGTTCCGCCACAACCGAAGCCAGGGCCGCATAAAGTATGGGGGTGGTTACCCGGAGTACCGAATAAGCAAAGTCCACGGCAAAAATATACTGAAGGATATTATCCATTGTTTCGCAACTCCCTTACCAGCATCTTCTGGCGTTGATGGCTCATAAAAGCCTGGGCGGCCACCAGCATTATAATTATTCCCTGTATAATGGAAATCATCTCACTGGTAACATCCGTAGCGGAGGACATACGATCTGCCCCAATCCGTATGTAGGCAAGGAGGAAAGCCGCCACAGGTACAAACTGGGGTTTATTTTTCGCAAGGATAGCTACGATGATACCGTCAAATCCGTAGCCCGGCAGGTTCTGCCACTGGAAGCGATCATACATCCCCAGGATCTCCACCGAACCGCCGACACCGGCGATAAACCCGCCGATAAGCTGGGAATAGATCAGCACCACCGGGGTATTGATCCCCGAATAAGCCGCAAAGCCGGGGTTCCTTCCGGTCTGAATAAGGGCATAACCCCAGGTGGTTCGTCGTATAAAAATCATCGTCAGGATTACTGCCCGGATCACGATAAAAAGCCCTGCGTGAATCCGGGTCCCCGGAATGATCTTCGGCAGTTTTGCCGTGATGGGCAGCAGGTAGGTAGAAACATAACCGCTGTCGGGGTCTTTAAAAACAGTATTGGTAAAGTACCGTGTAAAATAAAAAAATACGTAGTTCAGCATCAGAGAGGATACCAGTTCCGATGCACCCCATTTCTGTTTAAGCAGGGCGGGGATGGCGCAGACAATTGCACCGGTAAGACCACCCAATAGTATTACTATCAGAGGATGGATCACCGGAGGCAGAGGCAACGCCAGGGCAGCCATGGCGGCTACTGCGCCTGAGGCATAGAATCCGCCCTCAGCGCCCATGTTAAACTGGTTGGCGCTGAACATCACCGCCACCGCAAGACCCGTAAAGGTCAGCGCTATGGCCAGCTCAACAACATTACCGAAACGCCGCCAGGAGGACAGGGGTCCTAAAAAGAGGCCCCGAAACGCTGCCAGGGGTTCCTTGCTTACCAAGAGGATGATAACAAAGGATAGCAGCACCGCTATCAATATTGCTGTTGAAAAACGCAGTATCTCAAAGCGGGTTTCAATATTCGTTTTTTTACCGAAATATTTCTTCATGCCAAACTCCTTTGAACGGGAACTTTCATTGCAAGGAGCAATTCTTCTTCACTTTGCTGCTTAATTCCCAGCATATACAGCCCCAGCTCTTCTTCGGTAATCTCCGCAGCAGACTGAAAATACGCCGCAATCCGGCCGCCATACATCACCAGGAGGGTATCGCTCAGGTCCATGACTTCGGAAAGGTCTGCGGATATGAGCAGTATTGCTGCCCCATCGTCCCGGAGCTGAAGGAGTTTTTTGTGGATAAACTGCGCTGCACCCACATCAATGCCCCTGGTGGGTTGATCCGCTATGATACATTTCCCCTTGGATGAAAATTCCCGGGCCACCACCACCTTCTGGATATTACCGCCGGAAAGCATCCGTACCGGTACCTCCGGGGTATCAACCTTTATTTGGTAATCCCGGATCAGATTCTCCGACCGGGTGTCAATTTCTTTTATATTGAGAAAGGGGCCGTGCGAAAGCTTGTCCCCGCTGAATTCTATCGAAATAAGATTTTCCCGCACCGATGATGACAGAGCCACACCCTTGGTCATCCGGTCCTGGGGGATATGCGCCATACCGGCATCACGAATCTGTTTAATGGTTAGCGACGCTATTTCTTTACCAAACAGTTCCACCTTGCCCGTATCGGGTTTCCGCAGGCCGGTAATAGATTCTACCAATTCCCGCTGACCATTGCCCTCAACCCCGACTATCCCCAGGATCTCCCCCGTACGAAGATTAAACTGAATGTCCTGGAGCAGGCGCCGGTTTGCCTCGTCCACCACACCCAAACTACGCACTGCCAGAACGGTGTCGCCGATATTGGCCGGATTTTTTTGGATGCTCCAGTCCATATCTTTCCCCACCATGAGGTTGGAGATTTCCTGCTTGCTCAGTTTAGCAACATCGTAGACCCCAACGGTTTTGGCATTCCGCATGATGGTGATCCGGTCACAGATTTCCTTGATTTCGTTTATCTTGTGGGAAATAAAAATAATCGTATGCCCCTGTTCTTTCAGCATCTTGAGCTGTTGGAATAGCTCTTCTGTTTCCTGGGGTGTCAATACCGCTGTAGGTTCATCCAGGATCAGCAGTTTAGCTTTTCTGAATAAGGCCTTGAGAATTTCCACCTTCTGCCGGGCGCCAATGGGCAGGTCCCGTATGCGGCTTAAAGGGTTGATGGCAAAGTTGTACTTCTTGATTATAGCTTCGGCCTCGGAGGTGATCCGCTTGTAGTCCAGAAAACCACCCTTGACCGGCTCCATGCCCAGTGCGATATTTTCCGCCACGGTCATGGAATCCACCAACATAAAGTGCTGGTGGACCATGCCGAGCCCCGTTTGTATAGCATCAAGGGGAGATTTGACGTGCAGTTCCAGATCATTAAAAAAGATCTGCCCCTCAGAAGGCGCTTCTATTCCAAAAAGTATCTTCATCAGGGTAGTCTTTCCCGCGCCGTTCTCCCCCATCAGGGCGTGGATTTCGCCTGCGTTTACACTCAGGTCAACGCTATTGTTGGCTATCACGCCGTTGGGGTATATTTTTACAATTTTCTGCATTCGCAAGATTTCTGTCATATATTATCCCTATCAGGCCGGCTTAGGGGCGAACCTGATTTACTAAGGTAGTAAAGCTGCTTTGATCCATGCCGAAAGAAGTTATCACCTGGATCTGTTTTGCCTTAATTTGATCATTAAACTTAGTAATCGTAGATCGCGCATCCGCAGGAACAACTTTCTGGTAGATGGGGTTATCCGCAAGGCCTACGCAGTCTTCGTTTATTCCCAATTCCACCCGGGTTCCCCAAGCAAGGGTTCCCGCAATAGCCTGTTGTACCGCCAGATAGAGGGACTGATCCACCCGCTTCAGCATGGAGGACATGATAAGATTTGCCATCTCCGGATCGCTGTCCTGGTGGAGCATGGCTTGATCCGAATCCACCCCAATCACTAAGTGGTTCCGTTCCTTGGCTGCCTGCAGGACTCCTTCCCCGGCATTGGATGCCACGGAGAAAACTACATCGGCGCCCATCTGGTACTGTGCAAAGGTCAACTCTTTCGCTTTCGCGGTGTCGCTAAAGTTGCCCACAAAGGAGGGAACGACCTTGATGTTCTGGTTAAAATCCTTGGCGCCCTGGATATAACCCACCAGGAAATCCCGAATAACGGTGTTGTCCATGCCGCCCACAAAACCGATAATCCCGGTTTTGCTCGTTGATGCGGCCAGAACCCCCGCAAGATAGGAACCTTCATTCTGCTTGTATTCAATAGAATAAATATTTTTATAAACCCCCTTGGTATCCGAGGCATAGTCCATGGAAGTATCATACACGATGATTTTCTGGTTTGGATAATCCGGCGCAACCTTGGCAACCAGCTCTTGCATCTGCCAGGTGCCGCAAATTATGATATCGTGCTTTTCGTCGCAGAGATCCCGCAGGGCGGGCTCCCATTTTGAATCGTCGTAACCGACTTCCACCACCTTAATCTGCCCGCCCAATTTGTCCCGGATCATGGAAAGGCCATTATTGGCAGAATCGTGGAAGGACTTATCCCCCAGATTTCCGTTAATCAACAGGGCAACTTTCAGGCCGCCCCCGGTTCCCGCAGAACCGCTATCCTTGGTTCCGCAGGCGCTCAGCATGGCCAAGAGCAAACAGTTCAATAAAAGTAATTTCCGCATCGTTTTCCTCCATAAAAAACATTTATACAAAAATATCTTTCTAAAAGATATTGTTGATCCCTTCAAGCAGTCCTGTTAAACAATCCGGCGGTACGTACGGTTTTATCCACTAAGGATGTAAGCTCTATCCTCTTCATGTCATCCCGCAGATAGGTTAGGACCGTATCCCCCAGGGGCCGGAGCCAGCGCTCCTGAATAGCATCCCTGCCCTGCTGCGCCCCAAGAACAGCGGCGATCTGTGCAGCGTTGCAGTCCACATCTTGCCCGCACATGGCGATATGGTACATGGTCTCATCAAAATTGCCATTTCCGAACCATAGCGCTATTACTTCCGCTGCTGCGTTGGGATAAGCGTGGATCCAGTTGTACTGTTTGTACTGATCTTCGCAAGCAGCCCAAGCGGCGGCAAAATCTCCCAATTCCGCCTGCTCCCGGGCAAACTGTATCACCGAGTGGTATTCACTGTCAGCGGGGATAAGGCCGATAGCCCGGTCCAGGCAGCGGCGGGGATCGGCTTCAACAAAGGAAATGGAAACCAGCAGGGCGTTGAACACTTCCCCCAGGACGCCATTCCCGGCGTGGGAGATGACCCCGTCAAGCCAAGCCAGCCGCGCCGCCTCACGGGGGTTTCCCGGGGCTAGTTGACCACAGATTGCCCCCCGCATCTGTGCACCTATCCATTCCCGGTAAGGGTTTTTCAGGAATCCGCTTTCCGGGGGATAGATTCCCCTCCGTAGATTATCCAGGGCGATCTGTTCCGCCGACCAGCCCATAGGGATTAAGGCTAACCACTGATCCGCGATATCTGCGGAACTTACCAGAGGCCCCTTTTGTTCGCAGGCGGTAAGAAAGGCTATCTCATAGGTAATATCATCGTTATAGGTGTTGGGTTCCCGGACATAGGAGCGGATCTCACCGAATTTTTTCCTGAGCTGGGCGGCGGTATACCCTTCCAGGGCAGTACCCAGGGCGCCCCCGGAAATCCGGGCAATCCAGGCGGCATAGGTGCGATCATAAAAATCATTGCTTTTCACATCAACCGGGATCGGCGCCGGCAGAGAAACTGTCTGTTCATAGGTTTCAAAGTCCCGGTAAACCCTATAATTCCAATATGAAGACTGGGTATCAACCGGAAGAGTATCCATGGTCTGCCAGATATGGGCAGTAAGGATATTCAGTTTCTGCAGATCCTCCGCTGCCAAGGCCGCAAGTCCTTCTTCAAAGAGCCGCTCCGCCTCATCCACCCGATAACCCATATTCTCCATGGACTGTATAGCCCCGGCGATAAGGCATTCCGGCGCGGAGGAACCCGGAACGTTACTGGACCAAGAGGTTTTCAGCAAGGCATCGGCGTTTTTTTCAAATTCCGACATCATACGCCAAGTCTGTTCATCTTCGGACAGGATTACAGGGAAGGCATTTTGCGTTTTTCTAAAGGTGTATTCCCAAGCTTTCATCTTTAACCTACCCCACTATGCAATAAAAATATCCAGGATCGTAATATTACCTAAATATAACACAAAAAAGACTTGTCCGCACGCAAAAATGAGGCTTATACCCGGCTGTAGTTCGGGGCTTCCTGGGTGATGGTCACGTCGTGGGCATGACTTTCCTTCAAACCCGCAGCGGTGATCCGTATGAAATTACGGTATTTCTTAAAATCTTCGATGGTCTTGCACCCGCAGTAACCCATGCCTTTGCGGAGCCCGGACACCAGCTGATGAAGGTAACTCCGCAGTTCCCCCTTATAGGGAACCCGGCCTTCAATGCCCTCGGGTACCGGTGTTTCATCCTTGGTCATCTGATACCGGTCGCCGGAACCATCGCTAATGGCGCCTAAGCTGCCCATGCCCCGGTACTCCTTGTAGATTCTGCCGTCATAGATAATCTCACTGCCCGGCGCTTCCTTGAGCCCCGCAAAAAGATTCCCTATCATCACCACACTGGCGCCGGCGCCGATGGCTTTGGTGATATCGCCGGAAAACTTAATCCCCCCGTCGGCAATAACCGGTATGCCGTGCTTTGCACCCTCTTCGGCGCAGTCCCAAACTGCGGTGAACTGGGGCACCCCCACGCCGGCCACAATCCGGGTGGTACAGATCGAGCCCGGACCTATCCCCACCTTTACTGCATCCGCTCCGGCTTCAATAAGCCTGCGGGTACCTTCTTTGGATGCCACGTTCCCGCCCACAACCGGGATACCGAATTGTTCTTTTATACCCCGCACCGCATCCATAACGTTCTTTGAATCCCCGTGGGCGGTATCCAGGATCACAAAATCTACCTTAGCGTTTTTAAGGAGGGGCATACGTACCGGATAATCCATAGGGGAAACCGCCGCTCCAACGATAAGCCGCCCTCCCTTATCGGTGGCTGCCTTGGGGTAACGGGCGTGCTTCTCCATATCCTTAACGGTGATTAACCCCGTGAGCAGCCCCTTGGCGTCAACCACGGGCAGTTTTTCAATCCGGTGTTTATCAAACTTATCCCGGGCGCTGGAAACCGTGGGTACCCCCTGCTCCGTCACCGGGTCCCTGGTCATCACCTCCGCCACCGCCAGGGTATCGTCTTGGCAGAACCGAAGGTCACGGTTGGTGATGATCCCCACCAACTGCCCTTCCCGGTTCAGCACCGGCATCCCGGAAATCCGGAACTTATCCCGTAGGATCTTTACATCCCGGATCAGGGCATTTTCCAGCACCGTAACCGGGGAATCGATAATCCAGTTGAGGTAGCGTTTTACATTGGACACCTGCTGAGCCTGTTCCTCGGGGTTCAAATTCCGGTGTATCACCCCGGCGCCTCCTTCCAGGGCAATGGCAATGGCCAGCTTTTCCTCGGTTACCGTATCCATGGCGGAAGAAATGATGGGAACATTCAGATCCACATCGGCGCATAAGGTGGTACGGACATCGCAATCCTTTGGCAGAGTATCTGAGTACCCCGGGAAGAGCAGGACATCATCGTAGGATAGGGCTTCTGCAAACATAGTATAACTCCTAAATATGAATTAGAAAATAGGAATGAGGAGTTAGGAAATAAAAAATCCTTCGCTCCTCCTTTCTCACTCCTCATTCCTCATTAATTGCCTGTATTTTGCGGACAGGGTTTTTGCCTTCTTTACCGCAAGACCGCAGTACCGTTCGGGCTTTTCAAAAAACGAAAGGGCATCGGAAGCGGATGCCACAAGTCCCAGTTCCGCCATCTTGCCGCCAATTCGGGAAAGGACATCCCCCTCCTTTGTCAGGGCCGCAGCAAAACTAATGTTCTCTTTTTCCGCCGTCAGGGTGATTTTTCGTATAACCTCGTGGGCATCGGAAACGCCGGTCTCCGCAAGCAGTATGTAGGCCGGTTCAGCGAGAACTCCACCGGGAATACCGGTCTCGCCGCGCAGGTTGCGGAGCAGCCGTTCCCGGTCCGCCCCCAGGCCCCGGATAACCGAGGCCATGCGGCTCACCGCCAGACAGAACCCCGCGGCATAGTCCGCTATAAAACGCTGGCTCGCCGAGTTGGACAGGTCCCGCTGATGTTCGCTTATCTGGTCCATAAAGAAGCTTGTAACCCGGGGCATAAAGGCCTTCCAGAGGCTCTTAACGTGTTCCGAGTTCCAGGGATTCCGCTTCTGGGGCATGGTGGATGATCCAACCTGGTCGGCGGAAAAGCCCTCCCGGAGTTCCCCTATTTCGCTGCGCTGAAGATTCCGAAGGTCGTCCGCCAGATTGGCGATGATTCCAAAGGCAACATTGAATTCCAGAAGGAGCCGCAGAAGATATTCGGGCTCCACAAGCTGGGTAGAATGTTCAGAAGCTTCAAGTCCAAGACCGGCCAGGTAGAGCCGCTCCAGTTCCTCCGGGTCCTTAACGATCATGCTCGTGGCATTGTAGGCCCCCACGGCGCCCGCAAGTTTTCCCTTGAGCTGTCCCGAAAGGCGTTGTATTTCCAGGATCGACTTCCCCAGCCGGGACACGTATTCCGCCAAAGCAAAGCCCAGGGTGATAGGTACCGCATGTTGGCCGTGGGTGCGCCCCACCTGGGGAGTTTCCGCCTCGCGCTCCGCAAAGTCGCAGAGCAGGAGTTCCAGTTTTTTCAGCAAGGGGAGTACCACTTCCCGGGTGACCCCGGTCATTCGATAGGAAAGGGCGGTGTCTAAAATATCCACGCTGGTGGCGCCAAGGTGTACCAGGGGCGCGGTTTCGGGGGGAACCTTAGTTTTAAGGACATTCACCAATGCCCGGATATTATGCTTCGTCTTTTCTTCTTCGGCGTAGACCTCCGCCGGATCGATCTTCGCCCCCGCCTCTTCCAGAGCGCTTTTCAGGGCCGGCGTCAGACTGCCCCGAACGCTCAGGTGGGCAATAACCAGGGCTATCTCCGCCTTCACGCAGGAGGCTATCGAAGCTTCCTCGGAAATCCAGGCGCTGAGGGAATCAAACAGGGCTTTTTCGGAAATAGAATAACGATGATCTATAGGTGAAATATTTTGGAAAATATTACGGGTTTCCATACCAGACTATGGCACATAACGAAATTTATGTCCACTACCCGGGCAAGGTAAGTGTTTTGTGGGGCATATTCTTTTCTGTTCCTTTTTATTAAACTATCCTTATGGCTGAAACTAATACCATTACCCGGGACCAAGCCTGGGAACTGTTTAAGACCTACAATAAAGATCCCTTTCACATCCAGCATGCGCTTACCGTGGAAGGGGTGATGCGCTGGTATGCCCGGGACCTGGGTTACGGGGCGGAAGAGGACTTTTGGGGTATCGTGGGACTGCTCCACGATATCGATTTTGAGGAATTCCCCAAGGAGCATTGTATTAAGGCTCCGGAGCTGCTGCGGAAAGGCGGGGTTGGGGAGGACATTATCCACGGGGTATGCAGCCATGGATATGAGTTAACCGTGGATGTTAAGCCCGAGCATGAGATGGAGAAGGTGCTCTACGCAGCGGACGAGCTTACGGGGCTTATCTGGGCGGTGGCTATTATACGGCCCTCCAAAAGTGTGCAAGATATGGAAGTAAAATCGGTTAAGAAGAAGTATAAGACCCCGGCTTTTGCGGCGGGCTGTTCCCGGCCGGTTATCGAGAAGGGGGCCGCTATGTTGGGCTGGGAGCTGGACAAGCTTATCGAAAAAACCATCCTGGCCATGCGTTCCTGTGAAGACCTTGTTTCCCAGGGATGATTCGAACTCCATGGTTCGCGGAAAGGCGGTCATAGCCATGTCCGGCGGGGTGGATAGTTCCGTCGCGGCCTGGCTTATGAAAGATGGGGGGTATGAATGCATCGGCATAACCCTGAAGCTTTTTGTGAACGATGCTATTGGAAAGCCTAAGAATAATTCCTGTTGTTCCCTGGATGATATAAACGATGCCCGGGCGGTGGCCTACCGCATGGATATGCCCCACTACGTATTGAACTTTACCGAAGAGTTCCGGGATAGGGTGATAAACCGGTTTATCGAAACCTACGAACAGGGGGCCACCCCTAATCCTTGTATAGACTGCAACCGGTTCATCAAATTTTCCCGGCTCCTTGAACGGACACGGCAGTTGGATTTTGATACCATCGTTACCGGCCATTACGCCAGGATAGAACGGGACGGCGCCGGCAGGTTCCTCCTAAAGCGGGCCCTGGATACTAAAAAGGACCAGAGCTATGTCCTCTACGCCATGACCCAGGATCAGTTGGCCCATACTCAGTTTCCCCTGGGTGGGCTGACCAAACCCCGGGTTCGTGAAATAGCCGAAGCCCAGGGTTTTGTGAACGCGAAGAAACACGATAGCCAGGATATCTGCTTTGTCCCCGACCGGGATTACGGCGGCTTTATCGAACGCTATACCGGGAAGCGCTCGGCCGAGGGGAATATCATTGATGAAGCGGGCCGGGTCCTGGGTACGCACCGGGGTATCATCCGGTATACCGTTGGTCAGCGGCGGGGGCTGGGGATTGCGCTGAACGAACCGGTGTACGTTAAGGCTAAATCAGTAGTGGATAATACGGTTACCCTGGGGCCCGAGGAGTCGCTCTACACAAAAGCGCTGACCGCCAATGAGCTTAACCTGATTAGCTATGCCCGGCTGGAGAAGCCGTTACGGGTAACCGTTAAGACCCGGTACCTTCAGAAAGAGCAGTGGGCCACGGCGGAACAGACCGGGGAGGATACCCTGCGGGTGGACTTTGACGAACCTCAGCGAGCCATCACTGCGGGTCAGGCGGTGGTGCTTTACGAGGGGGATATAGTTGTGGGGGGCGGGACCATAATATAATTGTTGCTAGTAGAACACCTGTATGTGCTCCGTGGTCAGGCGGTGCTTCATCTTGACCATCAGGGTTTGTTCCGATGGCGAATAGGCCCAGCCCGAGGAATCGTAGCGCTCAAACTGGGGATCAGTTCGGAAGGGGATATTGTAGAGCTGTATCTGGGTAAAGGGCCGTATGCCCCGAATGAGCATATAATGGGTCTTCCCACTGGGGAAGGATACGGAAATATCCAAGGCATTATTTTCCTGGCTGAAACTTGCCGTAACCCCGGCGGCGGCGGTCCAAGTCCAGCCCCCGTTTATCGCGGGACCCAAGCTTATGGCCTTGGCGATATAATCTCCCAGCCGGAGCTGCAGGTAGATCCGGGCGGAGCTTAGGGTAGCATTGGAAACCGCTCTGTTGGCGGGGGTGATGTCGCCATTTTCAGAGAGGCCCAGGGTAAGGGGGGCCGTGCCGGTCTCGTCCACAAGGGAGAGTACCGACAAAACCAGAGAGCGGCCTATTCCATCCCAGATTTCTTGGCCGGCGTATTCACCGTAGGCGATTAGTCCTGCCCCTAAACGGAGGTTAAATTCCAGATCCGCCATCCCCTTGTCAAAGACAAAAATCCGCTCCCGCTGATTGTCCATAACGATTCCCTCGGATAGGGCAAAACAGGACTGATCCATTAGCCCTTCAAAGGGATTTTCCTCATTGGGCTGGTAGTGCTGCCAGTCCATATAGCCTTCCAGGATACCGGGTATCAAATTCGGGTCCAGTGCGGCGGTATCAATGGAACGGACTATCCCGGCCGCGCTGTCAAGCAGATTGTTGTAGCCCCGGATGGCGAGAAATTCGATGATGTGGAAATTTTTCAGAAAGTCTGCGGACCCGTTTTCGATAAGCCGAGTCAAGCTGTTGAAATTTTCCCGTTCAAAAACGGCGTTTGAACGAAGCCCCTGATCCAAATGTCCTATATATACGGTAGATTTAAAGCTTTTTTGATTGCCCTCCAAAAAATCGGGGGATATTGCGGAAACCGCAGGCTGAAAGGTACCGCGCTGTAAGGATTCGGAAAGATAGGCCAGAAGCGTTTCCTCATTCCGATTGTCTCCGATGTTCTCTCCCCAGAGGGAGAAGGATTGAGCCCGCCAGCGGTTAAGAACATCATTGTAGTTCCGCCTATCCTTGGTGGAACTGAGGATAAAACGGGAGGGGTCAAGGACTTCAATCCCCGGGACCACGCCGTAGAAAACAAGGGGATTTTGAATATCCATAAGAATCAAATGGCGGACAGCGTCCACCGTAGAATTGGTGAACCGGTAGCTTTTCCCATCGGCGATGATATGGGATTCTCCATCGTCGTTGTGCCTGATACGGGAGCTGCCAAGGGGACGGTAGGGAAGTTCCAGCCCCATGTATCCTTCGGGCAGATTGGCGCCTATCCTGAGTTCCTGCCTTCCGCTGGTATTCTGGCTGGTGAAGCTCAGCTCCGCTCCGCCGGCGAGCATAAATAGGGCGCTGTTTTTGGATACGGTTATAGCGATGGGTCTTGTCCGTTCCCTTTTGCCATCCCGGTTCAGGATACAGAGGCTGTCGATATTATCATCATCCGTTAGGAAGAACTCCATTCCTCCGTAAAAAACGCTTGACTCCCCATTCAGGGGGCGTGCGTTATCGTGGGAAGCCTCTGCTGCTTGCAACGCAGTTTCCCGCGCCGCCGGGACTTGTTTGCCATAGTGGCCGGAAACTACAAAGTCGCCGATTTTTTGGGTGAAATTCCTGTGTTCGGTAAATTGGATTACCACCAGCATGACAAATACACCCACATACAAAACGACGAGGCTGATAATACGAGGAAAAATGGGTTTTCTCATCCTGTTCTAAGATATCCTATAGGTGTTCAAATTGCAACTTATTGCTTTTAAGATGATTGTACTATATTATGAATAAATATGAATACCGGATACTCTGGGGTTTTTTTCCTTCTGACAATTTTGTCCTTTGCCTGCTCTTCCCGTCCTGCAGAGCAGGTCCCTGCCGCAACAACGGCTGCTGTTTCGGCTCCCGTTGTTGAAGTCCCTGCTCCCCAAGCAGTTTTGGTCGTGTCCCAGGAGATCCCTCCAACTGATACCGAGTCTATCCTGTCCGCTGTGGCGGATTTGCTCGGCCGGGGGGATTACGACGGCGCCCTGGCATGTTTTGATCGTCTGGACAGCGAAGTTGCCGCTGCTTCCAATATTCGTCTGTTGAAGGCTTCAGTATTAAGCTCCGCAGGCAGAATGGGAGAGGCCCGGAGTATTATTGAAGGGATTATCGCCGGGGATGCGAATAATACGGAAGCCCTCTATGTACTTTCCTCCCTGGAAAGTATTCAGGGAAAGGAACGGGAACAGAAGGCGATCCTGGAACGTATCATCAAAATCGATCCGAACCATGTGCAGGCCCTTGCTGCCCTGGGGACTATAGCGGTTCTGGGTAAATCCCTGCAGACTGCGGCTTCCTATTTTGACAAAGCCCTGGCGGCGGACCCGAACAATGGTGATGCACTTCTCGGCCGGGCCGGGGTGTACCGGTACCAGCGGAACCCCAAGGCGGCGGAGTCCCTGTTGAACAAGGCGGTTACCCTCTATCCCCAATGGACCAGACCCTTAACCGAACGGGCCCGGCTTTACGAGGGAGCGGGCTTTTATGCCGATGCCTTAAACGATCTGGACCGGGCTAAAAAAATTAACAGTAATGATTATTGGATAGCCGTTGACCGGGGAATCGTCCTGGTGGATCTGCAGCGGAAGCAGGAAGCCCTTCCGGAATTTAACCGGGCCATAGGGATAGATCCGAATATATTCATCGCCTATGTGTACAGCGCCGGGATAAAGGATGAATTGGGGGATTACGAAGGGGCGGAACATGATTACGAGGTTCTTGCCAGGCTGAAACCGGATTACTATTTTGCTTCTGAAGGCGTGGGGATCCACAAAATGCGGAGGGGTCTCTGGGCCGAGGCGAGGGATGCCTTTATGGCGACCTATAGACAGGCGCCGGAAACCTTTTCCTATGCCCTGCTTACTTCCCTGTGCTGGATGCGGGCGGGCAGGATAACGGATCCAAAACCGTTTCTTGCAGAGGTATTGCGGAAGGTTAAGCGGGATAGTTTAGAGTGGTATGTGATCCGGCTCTACCATGATCTGAACGGGGACAGTGATGTGGCCGCACGGATTGATCAGGAACAAAACCCCACACTTAAGGCCCAGATGCTGTACTATCTGGCGAGTTACTACGATGTCCGGGGCAATACCACCCTGGCGAACCGGTATTTTACCCAGGCCTATGACATGGGAGAGCGTACCATTATCGAATGGCGTTTTACCGAGTGGGTCGTGGAACAACGAAATTTGAAGGCTCTCTGATATGGAGCATTTTTCCCGGCTGCTCGAACTTCTGGAAGAATCCTGTCTCCTTTCGGATCGGTTTATCGAAGATCCCAATGTATCCCAAAGGCGGGTGGTAATCCAAACCCATGATTTTCCGGACCATGACGCCATGGCTTCGGCCTTTGCCCTGAGCCAACTTCTGGAGCGTTTTGGTTTTGCCCCTAAGCTCCTGTACCGGGGCATTATCCGCAGCTATTCCCTCTGGTCCATGGTTTCAGAGCTGGCGATTCCCATTACCCAGGTTGCGGATAAGGCAAACAAAGAATGGCGCCACGCCCCCTGCATTATGGTGGACGGAAATCCCACGAATACCAATGCCCGGCAGATAACGGATAATCTTTTTGGGGTGATAGATCACCATGGGGGTTCCGAAACTCCGGACTGTCCCTTTGTGGATATCCGGACGGACTACGGCGCCTGTTCGTCCATTATCGAAAGTTACTGGCATGAGCTGGCGCTGAGCCCCGATAAGGTTGCTGCCACAGCGTTACTCATGGGCATACAGATGGATACGGACTTCCTTTCCCGCCGGGTACATCAGGCGGATCTGGATGCCCTGCACCGGATTTTTTTCATCGCCGATTGGGAGTACGGATCCCGGGTGGTTAAAACAGCGCTTTCAAAAACGGATCTGAATTCCCTCCAGTTGGCCATTGCCAATGCCCGGATACAGGACGGTATCTTCTTTACCGTGATTACCGAAGAGATCACCCAGGAGGCTATTTCGGTTCTGGCGGATTTTTTCCTGCGGCTCCGGGAAATTTCCATCACCATTCTGGTGGAGAACAAGGGGGAGATCCGGCCGGTTTCGGTACGGAGTCAGCTTCCGGAAGTTTCCGCTGCCCGGGTAATCCGCACTGCGCTGAAAGACATAGGCGAAGGGGGCGGGCATGACTATATGGCAGGGGGGCTGCTCTTTCCCGCCACAGAAATAAGTGATGATGATTTGTTTTTTCGATTTCTCAACGCTATTAAAGAGCACTAAATTAGGAGATGCTATAATTATGAAGGATACCCATGTTACGGTTAATCTGCCGGGTAGAGAAATTATTCTTATCGGTACTGCACATGTTTCCAGGGAAAGTATTGAGGAAGTTGCCGGGGTAATTCGGGAAGAAAAGCCGGACCAGGTCTGTGTGGAGCTGGATGCCGGACGCCATGACTCCATGACCCAGAAGGATAGCTGGGAAAAGTTGGATGTGGCCAAGGTTTTTCGGGAGGGCAAGGGTTTCCTCCTCATGGCTAACCTGGTCCTTTCCAGTTTTCAGCGCCGTATGGGGGCGGAACTGGGGGTTAAGCCCGGGGAGGAGATGAAGATCGCTATTGATACCGCTACGGAACTGGGGATTCCCTATACCTTTTGCGACCGGCAGATACAGACCACCCTCAGCCGCGCCTGGGCCCGCTGCGGGTTTTGGAGCAAGAGCAAGCTCCTGGCATCCCTTGTTTCCAGCGCATTTACCACAGAAAAACTAAGCGAGACTGAAATTGAAAACCTGAAAAAACGCAGCGAGCTGGACGGTATGATGTCGGAGCTGGCGGACTACCTGCCTACGGTAAAGGAAACCCTCATCGACGAGCGTGACCAGTATCTGGCAGCGAAGATTTGGGCCGGCGGTACGTCAAAGCAGGTCGCCGTGGTTGGGGCGGGGCATCTTATGGGGATTAAGACCCACCTGGAACAAATCGCCGCCGGAAAAGAAAACGCCGATGTTTCGGAGCTGGACAAAATACCCCCGCCTTCCCTGTTCTCCAAGATTGCGGGGTGGATCATTCCGGCTATTATCGTAGCAATCATCGTCCTGGGCTTTTTCCGTGCCGGCGCCGGTGTAAGTCTATCCATGCTGCTCCACTGGGTGCTTTGGAACGGCTCCCTGGCCGCTTTGGGTACCCTCATCGCCCTGGGGCATCCCCTGTCTATTCTGGTGTCCTTTGTGGGCGCCCCGATTGCCACCATCAATCCCTTTATCGGGGTTGGCCTGTTTTCGGGCATCACCGAAGCTACCATGCGGAAACCCCGGGTCACCGACGCCGAGGCCATCTCCGACGATGTTTCCAGCCTGAAGGGGATCTACCGGAACCGGATTACCAAGGCGCTGCTGGTGTTTTTCCTTTCCTCGGTGGGGGGTATGGTAGGCAACTTTATTGCCATTCCTTCTTTGGCGGGGTTGCTGGGAAAATAAAACCCGTAAAATTCTTTTTTCTTCACAATTTCAACATATTCTTGGTGTAACATCCATATTATGGAAACCGGTGTAAAAACCAAAAATTTGCGTATTGACGGCATGACCTGTGTGAACTGCCGGAACAAAATTGAAAAAACTCTGCGCGGTACCCAGGGGATCGTAAAAGCCGATGTGGACTACAATACCGGTACTGCGGTGGTTTCTTACCAAACGGAAACCATTACCATCCAGGAAATAACTTCGATCATTGAAAAACTTGATTATCACGTTTATACCGGCCATGCTGCGGGAAATTCCTTTAACCGTACCATAAGCTCCCTGGTTATTATCGCCGCCCTTTTCCTGCTGGTCCGCAATCTGGGGCTTATCACCCTGTTTAATGCCTTCCCCTTGGCAGAGGCGGGGATGGGTTACGGGATGCTTTTTGTTATAGGGCTTATCACCTCGGTCCACTGTATCGCCATGTGCGGGGGGATAAACCTTTCCCAATGTGTACCCAATGGGAACCGGGGGGGCAGCGGTACTACCGCCATGCGGCCGAGTCTTTTGTACAACCTGGGCCGGGTAATCTCCTATACCGTAGTGGGGATCATCGTGGGCGCCCTGGGTTCGGTGATCAGTTTTTCCGGGGCCATGAAGGGGGCGGTACAGATTGCCGCCGGGGTCTTCATGGTGATCATGGGAATAAATATGCTGGGTATATTCCCCTGGCTGCGGCGTCTTACCCCAAGGATGCCCGGTTTCCTTGCCCGCCGTATTGAGGAGAAAAAGGGCCATAGTAATAGTCCCCTCTATGTGGGCCTATTAAACGGCCTTATGCCCTGCGGCCCCCTCCAGGCCATGCAGCTCTACGCCCTCTCCACCGGGAATCCTGTTACGGGCGGCCTGTCCATGCTGCTCTTCAGCCTGGGTACCGTACCCCTGATGTTCGGCCTGGGCGCCCTGAGTTCCCTGTTGAGCAAAAAGTTTACCCGCACCGTGATGAGCGCGGGCGCAGTTCTTGTGGCGGTTTTGGGGTTGATTATGTTTACGAACGGCTGGAGCCTTTCCGGGTTTTCCGATCCCTTCGATAATACGGCTGTATCTGCCGGCCCGGCATCCGCCGCTTCGGGAATAGTCGTAGAGGATGGGGTACAGCTGGTAAACACTACCCTTCTGCCGGGACAGTACCAGCCCATCGTGGTGATGGCGGGCATCCCGGTAAGGTGGACCATCGAGGCGCCGCCGGGGAGCATTAACGGCTGTAACAACCGGATGATAATCCGCGAGTACGGCATTGAACACAAATTTACTGCGGGAACCAACACGGTTGAATTTACCCCGGAAAAAACCGGCGTCTTCCGGTATAGCTGCTGGATGGGGATGATCCGCAGTAATATTACCGTAATTGAGAGCGGAGCGGAACTCCCCCGGGAAACAGTGATTTTGGAAGAGGATTACCTTGATGATGAAGATATTGCCGCCATGGCGGATTGGAGCGAAGAAGACGAGGCTGATTTTTGGAAATTGTTTGACGCAGAATTTCCTGATGATGAATAAAAGGGGGAAGGGATGGATATCCTGTTGACGCACTGGCATTGTATATTGCCGGCAATAGTAATTGTGATAGTCTCAGTTTTAATGAACCGGAAAAAATCTAAGGATTCTGAAAAATAGTTATTCCATGGAGGTATGGTGATGATGAAGAACAGGTTATGGATATTGGCAATGGTGATGATAATGTCACAGGCGGCGGGCGGCGCTCTCTGGGGGGCTGACAATTCCGGTCAAGCCCGCAGTCCCGTGGTGGATCAGGATCTGGTTATCCAGCTGAAGGATCTCTCCGGAACCGCCCAGTTTTACCCCGTGATTATCGAAGGGGTCCAAATGGAGGTTCTGGCGGTAAAAGCTCCTGACGGAAGCTACCGGACCGTATTCAATACCTGTCAGGTTTGCTACGCATCGGGCCGGGGATTTTACAAACAGTCCGGGACTGCACTGGTCTGTCAGAACTGCGGCAACCGTTTCCCCTTGAGCCGTGTGGAGGTATCCTCCGGGGGCTGTAACCCGGTGCCGATTTTCCCCCAGTATAAGGTCCAGGATGATGAGAAGATTGTTATACCCAAGGATTTTCTTATAAAAGCTAAAGGTATTTTTGCACGGTGGAAGGTTTAATGGGGCAAAAAAAACTTGACATGCCGGAAAAACAAGTCTACAGTTATGGTAACGTTTGCATATATGTATGAATCCTGACTAGTATTCGGCCATAATAAGCATGAAGGAGTTTCCTATGAATAAGGTCCGTATCGGATCTGTTGGACTTGGACGGCTGGGCTTGCAGCACGCGGAAAATATTGCGGGAAGGATTCAGAACGCTGAACTTATCGCTATCTGCGATGTGGATAAACCAAAAGTGGAGGAGACCGCTAAACGGCTTGGGGTCAAACACCAATTTACTTCTTTTGACGATCTTGCCGCCTGTAAAGATGTAGACGCCATTGTGGTAGTTTCTCCTTCTGCTCTGCATACCGGGCAAATAGCGGCGGCCATGAAGGCCGGGAAACATGTATTCTCGGAGAAACCCCTTGGGGTTACCGTGGCGGAATGCAAGGAAGCGGAGAAGGCGGTAGAAGCCCATTCTGATTTGGTGTTTATGCTAGGTTTTATGCGCCGCTTCGACGAGTCCTATAAATACGCCCATGACAAGGTTGTGGCCGGAGAAATCGGTAAGCCTGTACTGTTCCGTTCCTACAGCCAGGACCCGGAAAAGTTTATCCAGGGTTCTATCGCCTTTGCATCCCATTCGGGCGGCGAGTTCCTCGACATGTCGGTCCATGATATCGACCTGGCAAGGTGGTTTACCGGTTCAGAACCGGAGACGGTGTATGCAATCGGCGCTTGTTATGCCCATCCGGAATTTGCCGCTTACAAAGACGGAGACAATGTATCCTGTCTGATGAAATTCAAGAACAATTGCATGGTATTCCTCTTCGCCGGCCGTACCGCCCCCCATGGTTATAACGTGGAAACCGAGATAATTGGAACCAAGGGAATCCTCCGGATCGCTTCTGTGCCCCAGAAAAATTTGGTGGAAGTCCTTGATAATCACGGGGTTAGGAAGGAGTGCAGCGAGAATTTTCTCGAGCGCTTTGCCACCGCCTATGTTAATGAAGTGCAGGAATTTGTTAATTGTATTATTGAAAAACGCAAGCCGGCGGTAACGGTCTATGATGGAACCAAGGTTTCGGAAATTGCCTATACCTGTAAGGCGGCTTTTGAATCGGGAGAGCTGATAAAGTTCCATACATGATGTATAATAACAGGAGGAGTTGGATAATGGATAAAGAAAAATTGGCTTATGTAAAAGCCCAGGCCAAGGAGATCCGCAAGCTTACCATTGAAGAAATCGGTACCTTTGGATCAGGTCATATCGGGGGCGCCATGTCCATCGCGGATGTGCTTGCCCTTCTGTATTTTCACCGCATGAAGGTTGATCCTGCCCAGCCCCGGCTGAAGGACCGGGATCAACTGGTGGTTTCCAAGGGACACGCGGGACCGGTGGTGTACGCTACCCTGGCTCTGAAGGGCTTTTTCCCCAAGGATTGGCTTAAGACCCTTAACCAGGGGGGCACCAGGCTTCCCAGCCACTGTGACCGGAACCAGACCCCCGGCATTGATATGACCGCCGGTTCCCTGGGCCAGGGTTTTTCCGCCGCCCTGGGCATAGCCCTTGGGCTCCGGATCGACAAGAGCCCCGCCCGGGTCTATACGATAATCGGGGATGGGGAGTCCGATGAAGGGCAGATCTGGGAGGGCGCTCTTTTCGGCGCAGCCCAGCATATTTCAAATATCACCGCCTTTACGGATTACAACAAGCAGCAGCTTGATGGTTATACGAAGGATATCCTGGACCTGGGGGATCTCAAGGCAAAATGGGCTTCCTTCGGCTGGTTTACCCAGGAAGTAGACGGTCACGATTTAGGAGCCCTGGACGAGGCGATTGAAAAATCCATAGCCCAGAAGGATAAACCTTCGATGATCATCATGAATACTATTAAAGGAAAGGGTTGTAACTTCGCTGAAGGAATCGAGAAGAATCACAGCATGACCTTTGACCTTGCTAAGGCTAAAGAAGCCATTGCCGCCCTGGATGCAAAGGAGTAAATAATTTATGGAAACAAAAGAAATTCGCGCCGCCTATGTTGATACGTTGACTGAATTGGCTGCAAAAAATAGTAATATTGTGGTTTTGGAAGCGGACCTTATGGGCTGTACCAATACCGGAGTTTTTAAAAAGGCCTACCCGGACCGGTTTTATAACGTGGGCATTGCTGAAGCCAATATGGTGGGGATTGCCGCGGGGCTTTCCTCGGTGGGGAAGATTCCCTTCGCCGCCACCTTCGGCTGCTTCGCTTCCCGGCGGGTCTACGATCAGTTTTTCATTTCCGCCAATTACGCCAAGCTGAACGTCAAGCTGGTTGGTACCGATCCCGGGGTTACCGCGGCTGCTAACGGCGGTACCCATATGCCCTTTGAGGATCTTGCCCTGATGCGGGCCATACCGGGCTTAACCATTGTGGAACCCTCCGACGCCTGGAGCGGCGCCGCCTTTGTCAGGGAAGCGGTGGAAACCTACGGCTGTGTGTACTTCCGGTTCCCCCGCAAACTGGTTCCGGTACTGTATACGGAAAATGACAAGTTTCAGTTTGGGAAAGCCAAGCTTATTAAACCGGGGAAGGATATCCTTTTCGTAGCCCTGGGGAGCCTCATGGTGAACGAATCTCTTAAAGCCCGGGAAAGCCTGGCTGCCGAAGGGATCGACGCCGGGGTTCTGGACGTGCTTACCCTTAAGCCCATAGACCGGGAAGCGATACTGTCGGAAGCCGGTAAGGTAAAGGCGGTAATCAGCGCCGAAAACCACCAGATTAACAACGGCCTTGGCAGCGCTGTGGCGGAGATCCTTGCGGAAGAAGGTTTCCGGGGCAAGTTCGCCCGGATCGGCATCCGGGACGAGTTTGGGGAAGTAGGCTCCCAGGATTATCTGACCAAGCGGTTCGGGTTAGACTCCGGGTCGCTGGCCGCTAAGGCGAAGGAACTGCTTAAGTAGCTTTTATTTACCGCAGCAGTGTTTGTACTTCTTCCCGCTCCCGCAGGGGCAGGGTTCGTTGCGCCCTACCTTTGGGGCAGCCCGGACTATGGTCTTGGGGACTATATCCCCCTCATCGTAGAACCACTGGCTGTCAATTTTCTTAAACTTGGCTTGTTCGTGGTGTATATCCCGCAGGCCGTCCCGTTCATAGGAGGCTTCAAACTCCACGGTTCCTGTGGTATCGGCGCTTCCGCCCTTGGTAACCGAAAGTACCTTTAGCCCGAGCCACCGGGAACCTTCGCTCCAGGCCCGGGTTTCCTTTACATCGATTTTCTCCTTACCCTCCTGAACGCAGGTATCTACAATGTAATCAATAGCGTGTTCCGCATAGGCCGTGTAGCGGCTCCGCATCAACGCTTCCGCAGTGGGTGGCTGTTGTACTCCGGTGATGTAGGGTTCGCAGCATTCTGCGTAAGGGCGGCCGGAACCGCAGGGACAAGATTTCATAGGCTGGTATCCTTATTGGGTCATATTAATGCGAATTTTTTTCTCTGTCTATAGTTTTATCGGATTATAATTTGTCGATACTGGCCGGAGGTTATGGGAAAAGGCCCTTCCCGCCATGTCTTCCCCAGTATATAAGCGGCTATACTTTGAAAAATTTCATTCTTCTGATACCATGCTTTTGGGACTAAGCGCCCTATCTGAGCAGATTATGTTGACTGAACCAAGCCGGAAAATACTATTATCGCCTATTCGATTCTTGTGTACCTTTACCTCCAGATGAGTTGATGCGTCTGCTTAACGATAAACCGTCTTTTATATGGGAAACCAAACTGATAAAAAATGTTCGGAGAGATAATTATGATTGGGAAAAGCTGGAAAATTTTATCATTGATATAAAAAAATCAGACAGGGTATCCCCCTTTATCAAAAATAAAAATTTTGATGAATTATTGGATTATTATTTAATGGCCGATGGCGACTACCTTACTAATTTAGGTATCTTGTGGATAGGCAGACGGAATGACCGGGCAAAATTATCCTATGCTCCGGTTATTCAATTTTTGTTCACCGCCCCTATACGACACGGGGGGATATTTTTATCAATCTATACCCTGACCACTTGGAAATTAACAATCCGGGACGGCTTCCTATCGGTGTAACTCCTGCCAATATCCTTCATACTACGGTTAGGAGAAATGATAAACTGGCAAAAGTATTCTATGATCTGAAACTCATGGAACGGGAAGGTTCCGGGTATGATAAAATCTATGAAACCCTGCTCAGCAATGGGAAACAGCCACCCGAAACCAAGGAAGGTGAGGATAGCGTTAAAGTCATAGTCCGAAAAAAAATTATTAGAGCAGAAATTATTTTGTTCCTCAACAGAATCAATACGGAATATCCGCTGAATCAAAAGGAAATCATTTGCTTAAGTCTTATTGCTCAGTATAATTCCTTATCTGCCTTGGAGTTGGCAAAATTATTGGGGTTAACTGTTCAGGGCTCCATCAGAAACTGGTTGGGAAGACTACCGGAATACAACCTGATTAAAACCCATGGTAAAACAAAGGGAACTGAATATTTTGTTAACCCCAAAATTCTTCAGAAAACCAAATTCCGCGGTAAAACGACCCTCAAGGGAATTGAGAACCACCGCCTACAGGAGTTGATTTATAAAGATTTATCAACCTACCCCAATAGCTCCATAAATGATATACATGAGCGTATTGGTAAAGAAATAACACTAAGAAAAGTTAAAACTCTCATTGACCATATGCGGGTATCCGATGAAGTTCAATCCACTGGATTAGGACGCTGGACCCGGTATTCCATTATTGATACCACCATAAATGGCTAAATTTAAAGTGATTTATAAATGGGAAAATTTGTCGCTATAAAATTATTTCATTGTAATATAAAGAATTATAACAATAAATTCTATGCAAAATAAAACATAAAACAAGCAGGGGGATGTTGTTAAAAAATGTCGCTATCCCAAACCTGCTCAAGCTACCCGTTCCCGCATACGGCTCAAGCCTCAGCTAATTGAAGCGCTGGGAGGAGTCTCGGGAATGTACTAGCGATGATTTTGAACCTTTTTCCCCGCCCATATCCTTTTT
>NZ_JAJQRB010000065.1:0-3087 GCF_046533075.1 Treponema primitia
TTGAAAAGCTGGGGCTGGACAAGGTGCCGATCTGTATGGCGAAGACGCAATACAGTTTTTCTGACAAGATAGAGCTGAAGGGCGCGCCGAAAGGCTGGCGGCTCAATGTCCGTAACGTCAAGATATCCGCGGGTGCCGGTTTTATTGTGGCCCTTACGGGTGAAATCATGACCATGCCCGGTCTCCCTCCGGTACCCTCCGCCGAAAAGATCGACGTAGACAACACCGGGAAGATTTCAGGCTTGTTCTAGGAATAGAAGAGGAAAAAACCGCAAAGGCGACGAAGGCGCCAAAGGGGAAGAGAGAAAATGAAGAAAGAGGGTAACATGTTGCTTACTAAGCGTTCCCCCCTCTTTCTTTTTTCTTCCCTTACTTCTTCGCCTTCTGTGCCTTTGCGGTTAGAAATTCTTAATTCTTTACATTTCAATTAAGGAATAATTATGGGTTTTGCCGAAAAGAGCTGCGTAGATTTTGTAACTGTCCTGGCGAGTAAGGCCCCGGTGCCCGGCGGCGGCGGCGCTTCCGCATTGGTGGGCGCCATCGGGACCGCCTTGGGAAACATGGTGGGTTCCCTTACGGTGGGTAAGAAAAAGTACGCCGATGTGGAGGCGGACATCATCCGCCTGAAGAAGGAATCCGACCGGCTTCAGGCGGAGTTCCTCACCCTGGTTCAACGGGACGCGGAAGTTTTTGAACCCCTGTCCAAGGCCTACGGTCTGCCCAAGGAAACCGAGGCGGAGAAGGCGGAGAAAACCCGGGTCATGGAAGCGGCTTTGAAAGAAGCCTGCAGCGTGCCCCTGGAGATCATGAAGAAGTGCGGCGAGGCCATCAAAGTTATTGAGGAATTCGCCGCCAAGGGCAGCCGTCTGGCCATCAGTGACGCCGGTGTTGGGGTGCTTTTTTGCAAGGCCGCCCTGAGCGGCGCCAGCCTTAACGTGTATATCAACACCGCCGCCATGACAGACCGTAGTTATGCTGAGGATATCAACCGCCAGACCAACGCGCTCCTTGCGGAGTATGAATCCCTGGCGGATAAAATTTTCAAAGGCGTAAAAGATCAACTGAAGTGATCAAACAGTAAAACTAATCGAGGTATAAAATGGCTCAGATTTTGAAAGGAAAGGAAGTTGCCGACGCCTTAGTGGAGTCCATGAAACAGGATGTGGAGGCACTGAAGGCGAAGGGGATCACGCCGACCCTGGGGATAGTCCGGGTAGGGGAAAGGGATGATGATATCTCCTACGAGAGGGGCGCCACCAAACGCTGCGCCTCCGTGGGGGTTGGGATAAAAAACTACGTGTTGCCCGCCGATGCAACCCAGGATGCCCTGTTGAAGGTGATCCAGGAGGTCAACAACGATAAGTCTGTTCATGGGGTACTCCTCTTCCGGCCCCTGCCCAAGCACATAAACGATGGTGTAATCCGGGCGGCCCTATTGCCCTCCAAGGACATAGACGGCATCACCGACGGCTCCCTGGCCGGGGTGTTTGCCAATATCCCCCTGGGGTTTCCCCCCTGTACGGCGGAATCCTGCATGGCGATCCTCGCCCATTACGGTATTGAAATTGCGGGTAAGCGGGTTACCGTGGTTGGCCGCAGCCTCGTAATAGGCCGGCCCGTAGCAATGATGTTGATGCACAAAAACGGCACCGTTACTATTTGCCACACGAAAACTAAGGACCTCCCTTCGGTGATAAAGGAAGGGGAGATCGTGATCGTCGCCGCCGGAGTGGCGGAGAGCGTTGGTGCCGAAAGTCTCCGCGCCGGTCAGGTGGTTATTGATGTGGGTATCCATATGAAGGAAGGGGGCGGCATGTGCGGGGATGTAAAGTTCGCCGAAGCTGAACCCATCGTACAGGCCATAACCCCGGTTCCCGGCGGTGTGGGGGCTGTTACCACCTGTATTACCATACAGCATGTGATTCAGGCGGCTAAGGCCGGAGCGTAGATTGCGGAAAAATCTTTGGATATAGTAGATAGGAGCAATCGAAATGAAATATGGTATTTATTTTGCCTATTGGACAAAGGAATGGCGGGCGGATTACAAAAAATATATCGATAAAGTATCAAAACTGGGTTTTGATATACTAGAGATATCCTGTGCGGCATTGAAGGACCAATATGTTTCGGATTCCCAGCTTTTTGATTTGAGGGATTATGCGAAAGAGAAGGGCGTTATCCTGACTGCCGGCTATGGTCCGGCTAAGGGAGAAAACCTTAGCTCTTCCGATGATCGGATTGTCAAAAATGCAAAGGCCTTTTATAAGGATTTGCTGGGAAAGCTCAACAAACTCGACATAAAGCAGCTGGGCGGGGGTTTATATTCATACTGGCCGGTTGACTATTCTCTGCCCATTGATAAGGCGGGGGACTGGAAACGGTCGGTTGAAAATATCAGGGAAATTGCCAAAATCGCCGCAGACTGTAATGTGGTATTGGGGATGGAAGTATTAAACCGCTTTGAGGGGTATTTGCTTAATACCTGTGAGGAAGGAATTAAGTTTGTCGATGAAGTTAATCACCCGAATGTAAAAGTCATGCTGGATACTTTTCATATGAATATTGAGGAAGACAATATGGCTGAGGCCATCCGCATGGCGGGGGATAAACTTGGGCATTTTCATATCGGCGAACAGAATCGCAAAGTTCCCGGGAAAGGATGCATCCCCTGGAATGCAATTGGTCATGCCCTGCGGGACATACGGTACGATGGAACGGTGGTGATGGAGCCCTTTGTCATGCCTGGAGGAACCATAGGGCAGGAAATAAAGGTCTGGAGAAATTTACTTCCCGAGACAAGCGAAGAGATACTGGATCGTGATGCCAAGGGAGCGCTGGAATTTGTGAAGCATGTGTTTGCTTGACATATGGTTATCTATATATTATTATGGATAAAGAGATATCCCCGTGACTGGCGGAAGTGGATTACCACAAGGGAACGGGATGATAATATAGCCGACCGCCTGGGCAAGCTTTATTGATTATACGATGTATTATACACCGTATAATCAATAAAGCTTTTTTATATTATAAGGAGTAACAGAATGGCAAAAGGTGCAGATGCGGTGAAGAAGTTTATCGGTTCGG
>NZ_JAJQRB010000066.1:0-48708 GCF_046533075.1 Treponema primitia
ACATGCACATGAAGACGGGTGTGTCCCTCCCCACGCCCGTCTTTGCCAACAAGTCCGAGAAAAAGACTAAAGCTTCACCGCATCAATAGCCTTAGCAAGCGCCGCCTCCAGAACCTCCGCCGGCGGCTCCTTAATATGCCCCAGCTTCTTCATGTCCTCCACCAGCGCATGGGCGGCGGCAATATCCGCCTTGGCACGATTGTAGACCTCGTCCCAGGAAAGGGATAACCGGGCTACACCTTCTTTGATAGCCTGCTGGGCTACGTCCGCAGCCTCCACGGCAAATACTTCCGTTTCTTCCATGGTCGCAATAATGTTATCCGGCTTTATGCCCCGCTTTTCGGAAAAGTCTGCGATAGAGTGGGCGCAGCAGATCGCCATACCATCGGTGATCTTCTTTGCCCGCACTAAAAGTGCGCCCTTGAGGATGCCGGGGAAACAGACCGAATTGTTTACCTGATTGGGAAAGTCGCCTCTGCCGGTGGCTACAATAAAGGCCCCCGCTTCCTTGGCCGCATAGGGCCAGATCTCCGGTACCGGGTTGGCGCAGGTGAACACGATAGACTTGGCAGCCATGGAAGTTATCCATTCCCGCTTCACCGTATCCGGGCCGGGTTTTGACAGGGCGATGAGTACATCCGCGCCTTTCAAAGCATCCGCCTCACTGGCCGCCCGACCGGGATTGGTCTTCTCGCAGATCTCCCATTTGCGGTAATTCCGCTTATCGTTTTTTATATCTTCACGGCCAACGTGCAGGGAACCCTTGGAATCAAAGACAATCATCTTCGCGGGATCGCCGCCATCGGCCAGGATCAGCCGGGCTATGGTGGTGTTCGCCGCCCCCGCTCCCAGAAGCACTATCTTTGCATCGGATAATTTTTTCCCCGCCAGTTTTAGTGCGTTGAGCAGCCCCGCCAGGGTGATACAGGCAGTCCCCTGGGCGTCATCGTGCCATACCGGTATGTCGCAGGCATCACGTAGTTCGTCCAGAACCTTGAAACAATTGGGCTGGCTGATATCTTCCAGGTTTATCGCACCGAAGGAAGGTTGCAGCATTTTTACAAATTCAATGATCCGGTCGGGATCATGCTTGCCATCGGGTCCGCGTGAATCCATACAAATTGCCGTAGCGTCCACCCCGCCAAGGTATTTCATGAGCATCGCTTTACCTTCCATAACTCCCAAACCGCCCGGAGGGGTACAGTCGCCATCCCCCAGGACCCGGGTGGAGTCGGATACCACCGCCACCAGATTTCCCCGGTTGGAAAGAGAAAAGGAAGTATCGTTGTTTTCCCGGATGGTAGTGGATACCTTGGATACCCCGGGGGTATACCAGACGTTAAACCAGTTAAGGCTGTAGATGCCGCACCTGGGTACGGTCTGCATCTTCCCGCCGTAGAACTGATGAGCCTCTAATGACAGGTTTTTCAGAAACAGGGTCTTAGCCTGGGCTTTTTGATCCTCCGTAAAATTCGCAGGAAACAGGGCATCCAGATCCTTTAATGCGAGGTCGATTTTCATATAATTCCTCCTAAACCATGGTCCGATATCTTAGAAATTGAAGGTATAAGAATCAAGCTTATATTCTTCCTTCAATTGTTTTACCGTTTTCTTAAGGCTCTCGTTCAGGGGAACCCCCCGATCCTTCCTGTCCAACCAGGCCAGATATTCCTTTTCCCCCGCAGTGTAGATCCGGTCATGGCCGGGCATTTTCCTTGAGGCCCGCAATTCCCGCAAAATATCGCCAACCGTCTTTTTGAAGGCATCAAGCTCCGTAAAGGCGTTTATGTCTATGGCGATAAAGAAGTGTCCAAGATGATAGGGCACCTTCTTACCACTTAAGTCTAAGCCATTCAGGGCTTTTAAGAAAGCCCCTTGCTGCAGGGCGGCGGAGAGAATCTCCACCACCGTGGCGTAGCCATAACCCTTGTATCCGGCGGTATCATCCCCCAGTCCGCCCAAGGGCGCCAGGGCGTAGGTCCCCTTGGTCAGCCCGTCCAGAGCCTTGGCAGGATCGGTTTCGCTGTTGCCCTGATTATCAATAACCCAGCCCTGGGGCATTTTTTTACCAATCCTATCGTAATGCTCGATTTTCCCCCGCTGAGAAACCGAGGTAGCACAGTCAAGCACAAAGGGAAAGTCCTCATCCGAAGGGATTCCCACAGTTAGAGGATTGGTTCCAAGCATATTTTCAACCCCAAAGGTAGGGGCTATGGAAGGCCGGGCGTTGGTACCGGTGAGGCCTATCATCCCCGCCTTGGTCGCCATGGTGGCGTAGTAACCCGCAATACCGTAATGGGTGGAATTTCTCGCCACCACCATGCCCATGCCGAACTTTTTCGCCTTATCAATAGCCATCTGCATGGCTTTTTTCCCAACCACCTGGCCCATACCATCATGACCATCCACCACAGCCGTGGCCAGGCCGTCCTTTACCACCTCAAAATTGGTAACCGGAAACTGGATACCCTCCTTAATCCGGTCTATATAGATCGGCTTAAACCGCCCTACCCCGTGGGAATCAATGCCCCGCTTATCGGACTCGATCAGGACCTCCGCGCAGACCGCCGCATCAGCAGCCGGAATGCCGACTTTTATGAAAACATCCTTCATAAAAGCCTCCATTTTGTCAAAACTCTCATAAACCACATTCTGATCCATACAAACCTCCGGGTAAAGAAAAAAAAGAGTGCAACAAAATAACCATCCGGCTATTTTGCTGCACTCTTTATCTCTTCAGCAAATTAGATACCTAAAGAATTAGGAATAGGTGGTCCGTTTTTATACGAACCTTTTCACATTATACTCCCGGAACAGTAAAAAATCAAGCCAATTATCCAAAAAATCCTAATTCTCCATCCGTAAAATTTCCAAATTCGAAGAGGAAACCGCAATTGCCCCGGCCTTCAATGCGTTCTGTATATCCTCCCTATCCGAAATAAGCCCCCCGGCAATGACGGGCTTTTTCGTGATATGGGCGATCTTGTTTATAATCTTTGGCATTACCCCGGGGAGAATCTCCACCGCATCGGCGTAGTCCAGGGGAAACTGTTTTTCGATATTAAGGAGGGCCATAGAATCAAGGACAAAAAAGCGCTGAATAGTCACAAAGCCCAGAAGCTTCGCATGTTTAATCAAATTGGCTTTGGTGGAAAGAATACCGTCCGCCCGGGTATTCTCCCAGAGGAAATCTACGGCGATTTCCCGGGCAGACAATCCTTCTATAAGATCAAGGTGGACCATGGCGATTTTCCCCGCATCTTTAATCCTGGCCACCGTAGCGGGAATACTAAGAATATCCCCAAAGAGGATAAAAACAATACCACTGGCGGTTTCAAGCTGTTGTTCCAGCGCCTCCGTGGACTTCACTGCGGATATCACCGGAGTTTTATGCAGCAAACTAAGGAATTCTTCCGGCTCCAGGACGCGCCTTTTTTTAACCAGAATAGTTTTCATATTTGTCAAATAATCGCACCTAACATGTCCCCTGTCAACGCGCTGGGACAAATATTTCCGGGTTCCAAAAGTGCTTTTTCAATGGCGTCAATTAACCCATCCGGCGTCGATGCCCCGGCGCAGAGCCCCAGGGTATTATAGGCGCCTATCCCGCTGGGGATGTCTTCGACCTTTTCAACCAACCATGCGGGCTTACCCCTGCCATGGGCATCCTCGAATGACTGGGCTATGACCAGGAGCCTTCTGGTATTGGCCGAGTCGCTGCCTCCGGCTACAATGACCGCATCGACTTGGGCACAGAGCTCCCGCAGGCTATCCTGACGGTCCCTGGTGGCGCGGCAAATCGTATTGATAATACAAAGATCGGGGAATAGTTTTCCTATCTCTGCCCCGATGGCGGCATACTCAGCTTCGGAAATAGTGGTCTGGCCTATCAGAGCGGTCCTGGCATTCGGCTTTTCCGAGAAAAGTTTCCCCGCCGCCTCTACGGCTTCCATGGGGGTTCCCAGGATGATACAGTCCGGAGCATAACCCTGGATACCGATTATCTCCGCATGCTGCCGCTCACCGGCCAGAAAAACCCGGTACCCTTCCCCGCACAGAGAGCGGGCCCTTAGTTGGCTGGCTTTGACCTTAGGGCAGGTAGCGTCGATGAGTGTTGTCCGCCGCTTTGTAAGCGCCGCCTCAAGATCGGGTGTAATGCCATGGGCGCGGATGATGACCGAAGAAGTCTCAAGATCTTCCGGAAGCTGATCCTCCTCCAGAACTTTAAGGCCCCGGCTTTTAAGCTTTTCCATCGCCTGGGGATTGTGAATCAGGGGGCCCATGGCGTATACGGGGAACTTCGTTGCAAGCTGCGCCGCTTGTAACAGCGCCGTATCCGCCATATCCATGGCCCGGCGCACCCCCATACAAAAGCCAAGTACGCGGGCGCGGATTACCTTCATTATGGTGCAGTGGGCGCTAAAACAAACTTTTTCTTGGACCGCTTTGTCACCTGAACGTTCCACAAATTGACAAACCCGGAGGCGACAAAAATGGTGGAATATACACCGGAAATCATACCCACCAGGAGCGCCAGGGCAAAATCCTTCATGGACCCGGAGGTGAATATAAAGAGGGACAGAACCGCCAACATGGTGGTTACGGTGGTAATAATAGTACGGCTCAGGGTTTCTGTTAAAGCCCGGTCCAGGATATTAACAAATTTATCATCCGGATAGATGCGTCTGGTTTCCCTGATCCGGTCAAAGATAACGATAGTATCGTTGATGGAATACCCAAGGATGGTCAGGATCGCAGCAATGGTGGTGGTGTTGAATTCCATCCGGGTCCAGGTAACAAAGGCTACAATGATAAGGGCGTCGTGGGCAATTGCAAGGACCGCGCCGATGGCAAACTGGGGCTTAAACCGTATGGAAGCGTAAATCAGAATGAGCAGCAGCGTAAGGCACATAAGGAGCCCCGCCTGATCCGAGAGCTGCTTGGAGAACCGGGAACCCACATAGTCCGACCGGGTTACCGCCACACCGCCGCTTCCAAAGACCGTCTCCAGGTTACTTATAATCTTCTCCGCAGGGATACCCTTACCGCCGTCAATTTCGCTGTCCTCCATGCGGACCATGAAACGCCGCTCGCTGTCGGCGCCCAGGACCTGGACCGAAACCGTCCCAAGGGGGGATAGGGCGCTCCGGACATCCTCTATAGCAATTTCCGGCAGGTTATCGGGAAGATAGTGCAATACATAGGGGTCCGAACCAAGCAGGGGGTTTCCCTGAGCGCTCTGGACCAACTGTTGGGTGGCGCCGCCGCTGGAGGAATTGTTCACCCCCAGGCCGTCCACCCGGGCTAAAGCGGCGCTTAAATCGCTGATAGTCTGATAGCTGGCAAAGGGGAAACTATGGGTTACCCCTTCGACCCCCACGCCGGAGATGACAATGTAGAGACCATTCCGATCCATGGAAACAGCGGCGTTACCCCTACCGCTATAGGTTAGGCTAAGAGCCGTGGGGGCAAACTGTACTTCCTGAATAAGGCCGGCCTGAAAATCGACCCCCAGGTTAAACCCCCTGATGGCATAGGAGATAACCCCCGCCACGATCAACAACACGGAGAGGATCGCCGTGGGAATAAACAACTTGGAAAAACGAATAATCTTCATTATTTGACCCCCTTTGCCCAGCTTACCGAAAGCGTCTTGCTGCCTATCACATCGGTGCCGAAGTCAAAGATAAGCCGGGACACGAAGAGGGCCGTAAAGACCGATGAGAACACCCCGATGGCCAAGCTGACCGCGAACCCCTGTATGGGGCCGGAACCAAGCTGGGAAAGGAACAGGGCGGCTATAAAGGTAGTGATATTAGAGTCCATAATGGCCCAGAAAGCCTTGTCAAAACCCGAGTCAATCGCAGCCTTGCGGCGCTTGCCAAGCTTCAACTCCTCCTTCATCCGTTCAAAGATGATCACATTGGCATCCACCGCCATACCGATGGTCAGAATAAACCCGGCGATACTGGGCAGGGTCAGGGTGAAGTTAAAGGCGGAAAGGATGCTTCCCATAAGGTAGATGTTCAGGATCTGGGCGATCACTGCGTTTACCCCGGAACCTTTATAGAATATCAACATAAAGACCATGACCACCACCAAGCCGCCGAGAAGAGCGTAGAGCCCTTGGCGTATGGTGTCCTCTCCCATGGAGGCCCCTATGGCCTGCTGGGTAATTACCTCAAGTTCCACCGGCAGCGCCGCTGTTCTGAGGGTCATGGCTATATTATTCGCCTCGTCCAGATCAAAACCCGTTAGGCGCACCTGATCCCGAATGGCGGTCTGAATGGTGGCCTGGGATTTAACCCGGTCATCCAGCACTATGGCCAGGGGCTGCCCTACATTTTTTAAAGTAAGTTGATAGAATAGCTCCCCGCCTTCGGCGTCCAGGAGGAAGGTAACCTCCGGCTTGCCGTCCAGATTGTTCCGTTCTACCACGGCGCTTTTAATATGGTTACCGTCCAGGCCTATTTCTTTCTTGATTGCCGTATAATCCAGGTTGCCGTAGGCATTCCGGACATGCTCGTCCAGCCCATATTTGTCCTTGGAATAGACTCCCCGGATAAGCACATCGGAAGAAACCACCGAAGGATCGATAAGGTTTCCCGCACTGTCAAAGGTAGTGGTAGGATTAGCCGCGTAGTACAGATTAAAGGCGGATGCCGCTTCCCGGTCCACAATATGGAAGTTAAGACTCCCCCTGCCCATGATGATAGAGTTGATCCGCTCCGGGTCGGCGGCGCCGGGGATTTCCACGTAGATCTGATCCGCGCCCTGGCGCCGTATCACCGGCTCAGTAAGGCCGAAACGGTCTATACGGCTGTTCAGCACTTCCAAGGCCCGGTTTACCGCATCTTCCCGGTCGGCATCGGTCAATTCCCGCCCCAGTCTTTCCCGCAGGGCGCCCATGTCTGCCTGTAGCACGATACTCAGGCCCCCGGACAGATCCAGTCCCAATTGAACCGCACTCTTCTGGAGGTCCTTCAGTTTAAAAATATTATCCCGGTACCGGGTCTCTATGGTATCCAGGGCTTCCTGACGGCTGATAAAGCTGGAAAGCACCGCCCGGGCATCCCATACGGCGGTTTTTGCATCCCGGTTATTTTTTTTAGCCAGGGCAGTGAGGAAAGACAGCCGTTCCGGCACATCTCCCCCGGAACGGGCGGCGTCTACCAATGTTAGCAGGTCCGCCTGGGCCGTCTCTGAGGCATATATTTTAATCTGCTCCCGGGAACCCAGGGCTAGAGCCTGATCTTCCTTGGGTACCATAAAATACCAACGAATGGTGGGAAATAAAAAAATAAAACACACCCCAACCGTCAAAAGGACGATAAAGAACCGGTATCGTTTACTCATGCATCAGCTCCGAAAAAATTAGTTCTTGGTCTCTTCCGTATCGTCAGCCGGCTTATCCTCGATTTTTTCAACCGCCTTGCTTGCCTCTACCACAGTAGCAATAGCGCTGCGGGAAAACTCGATCTTGGTATTTTCGTCTACCTTAAGTACCACCGAGCTTTCTTTAACACTCTGGATAACCCCGTGAACTCCGCCGATAGTCACAATCTTATCACCCTTTTTGAGGGCGCCCAGCATTTTTTGGGTTTCTTTCTGCTTTTTGTTCTGGGGACGAATAATAAGGAAATAGAAAATTCCGATGATCAGGATAAAGGGAATGAAGGTGCTGATCATGGAACCGGGGCCGCCGCCCTCGCCTCCCTGGGGAGCTCCCAGGAGCAGGGGAAAAACAAATGAATTCATATAGTGTACATCCTTTCGTGATATAGAGCTTTTGGTAAGGTAACATGTGAGGGAAGGAAGGGTCAAGGGGCGCGATACCCTAATATTTCCCTTTCAATTCCAAATTTTCCAGCCCCTTAATTTCCTTCAGGGCATCGGTGAGTTAACTTAACCGCTCCTTACGAAATGTCTAATTTCATATTTTTGTTATTAGTTAATTGAGGAGAAATTCTTCCAAAAAGGCGGCCACCCCTTCTTCTTCATTGGAACCAATAACCAGGTCTGCCGCAGCACAGACCGATTCCCGGGAATTGGCCGGCGCCACGGAAAAGCCCACCGCATTGAACATGGGGAGATCATTTTCCTCATTTCCCAGGGCGATTACTTCTTCCGCCTTCAATCCCCGCTGCTTCATGGCAAATCTGAGGCCCTCCCCCTTGGACACCCCGGCGCGCATAATTTCCAGGAAGGTCGGAAAGGTCTGGGCCATATACATTGAATTGCCAAAACGCGCCGTCAGCTTGGGCCTGATTAGATCCTGCACCGCGCTCTCCGCAATAAACATACCCTTGATACAGCCCGAAAGCCCGGGCTTGGCAATAGCCTCTTTCAGATCCCCAATCACCGGCACTATACTCGTATGTTTTTGGTACATCTCCGCTTCCGCCGAATATTTTTCAATCATCAGGATTTCCCGGGAACCGGCGGCGGCAGGAAAAAAAACCTGATAATGCACGCCCATGCTTCGGGAAATGTCGATACAGAAATCAACCACCGCAAGATCCATAAGTCCCGCGCTGAGAACCCTGGCCTCGGGCATGTCTACGACTTCGGCGCCGTTAAAATACACCATAGGCCCTTCAGCGCCAATTGCCGCCCGGTGCTTTTCCGCCCCTTCAACGGCCCTGCCGGTACAGAGAATTACCTGGATGCCCCTGCTAATACAGGCCCTAAGCGCCCCAATGGTACGCCCGGTGAACTCGGCATTGAGCCCAAGGGCGGTACCATCCAGATCTAAAGCCAGCGCTTTTATGGCTGCAGAATTGAGTTGTTTCTTCATGGGGGGGAGTATAGCGAAAAGCCGAAACTTAGTATAGCCGACAATTCTCGGGAGAGTCATTACCATCCATAACAAATCATCTCTTTCGTGCCGGTTTGTTTATCCCGGATGCGAAAAGGGTCTGAACATTGGTTTTATTAAATGCCAGATGGTTTTGCATTGCCTGTTTTGCCGCATCCGGGTTGCGGGCCTCAATTGCTTTTATAATATCAAGGTGAATACTCAGGGCCTTGAGGGTTTCATATTTTTTCAACGAGTGGTTATAAAGGTCAATCCCGTAATGTATCACCGGAATTAGATTCGGCATAACCATATTCCGCGAACTCTTGGCTATCATCGTATGAAACGTAATATCTTCATTACTGTAATCTTTGCCGTCCTGTGCGAGTTCTCCGATGATCAACTGGATTTTTTTCATCTCCGCTATTTCATCCTCCGAGGCGGATATCGCTGCAAGCAACGCTATTTCAGGCTCCATAATGTAACGGATAGTTACTAAATCCGCTACTAATTGTAATTTATTTTCCGTATAGGCAAAGCCAAAGGGGTCATCGACAATGCCGGGTTTTTCGCATACAAAGGTCCCCTTCCCCCGGCGTATCTCCAGGATGTTCCTGGAAATAAGCGATTTTATCGCCTCCCGGACAGTCCCGCGTCCTACATGAAACAATTGGGCAAGTTCAAATTCAGTGGGAATTTTTCCTCCCCCGGTTAACTGCCGTTGAAGGATAAACTGGAAGATTTGGTCCGCTATTTGCTCGGTAAGCAAAGGAAAATTAATGCTCTTCTTCCCAAGTTCCTTAAACATCAGACCCTCCCCGAACAGAATACATTAAATGTTCCATCAATTTATAGAAGATTCAATGAAAAATAAATAGTATTTTATGAAAATATTCTGAAAAGCACATCTTCTTCCAATGAGATATTTACCGGAAAAACATCTAATTCTTTATATAATATGAAATTAGATATTTTTTAGCCTTCGAACTAATAGCGCATATATAAAGTAAAAAAAAGTAAAAAAAAATTGACAGCTGGAAATAACCATGATATCATAAACCAAGGCAGTAGATGTAGGACGTAGTATGCCAATAGGAAGGATGTTATTGGATGACTAGGCTATAGCCTGTGAAAACAGTTAATAGCCGGGGGCCCTGGTTGTCCCCGGAATTTTTTATTTTATGGAGGAGATGAAATGAAACGAAGGATGAGTAGATTGTTGGGGATGGCGCTGTGTATCAGTGCTTTTATGGCGTTCAGTAACATCGTTCCGGCGGCTTTTGCGAACGGCACAAAGGATGGCGGGCAAACTGGTGGGCAAAATGCCGCACAAAAACCCCTGGTGTTATCCTGTGGTTCCGGCACCGTTGGCGGTTCCTTTTACATTATGGCCGCCGCGGTCAGTACGGTAGTTACCCGTGAGGTTCCGGGGGTGCAGCTTGTTACCCAGACCACCTCAGGGTCCGGTGAAGCCTATGTCGGGGTTGTGCAAAAGGATTATGAAGTCTGTATAACCAATGCTGACTTCGGTTATATCGGCGCCCACGGCGGCGATCCTGCCCAGCCGGCCTATGTAGCCGGTCCTAATGTCCGCACCTGGATGGTTATTGAGCCCACTCCCTATCTCATGGCTGCCCGGACTAATAATACCAAAGTAAGGGCCTTTGAAGACCTGATAAAACCCGGCCTCAAGGTAGGGGCAAATACCCTTAGCTCGGGTTCGAACGTTTTAGTCGGCTACGTTGTTGAAGCGCTGGGGGGCAAGATGTCCAATATTGACCAGTATCCTGCGGGGCATGATCAAACTTGTACGGCTCTTAAGGACGGTAACATTGATATCGCCACTACCTTTGCCGGGCAATTGAGTTCTCCCAATGCGGCTTATCAGGAACTTACTGCCACCACCGATATAAGCTGGTATGTGATTCCCCCAAAGATCCGCGATGAAATCAATAAAAAATATCCCTATTTCAGAAAAGTTGTCGTTCAGCCCGGTTGGACCCCCAATATTACCAAGCCCTACGAGACCCTTGGCGTGCACGGAATCTTTCTGATCGATAAGGATGTTCCCGAGGAAGTGGTTTATCAGATGACTAAGGCTGTGTTCGAGCATATTGATGAACTTGGTATGGCCTTCCCTGCCCTGAAAGTTCTCGGTAAGGATACCGCTGCGGTTGGCGCCACCTGTGAAATACATCCCGGCGCTCTCCGGTATTATCAAGAGCACGGATTTAAGATCGAGGTAGATAAATAGTCAGCCCGATATCCGTCCGGTTTCATAATTCGAAACCGGATTGGATGTCAGTATTTTCATTTTTGGAGTGGAGCATGAAACTTAAAAGCGAGATAAAATCCATAATGGATGAATATAAATTTTCCGGCCCCCGGGGAGTTTTGACCCTGATTATCTGTCTGTTTTCTTCTGCCTATTTTTTATATACCGCCTATAAAGGCCCCTTTCCGTCTTTTATCCAAAGAAGTATGTTGCTGCTTGTCTGTACCACAGTTATTTTCTTATCCAAGCCATTCCTCGAAAAAGATAATAAACTAACCTTCGCTATTGATTTACTTCTGGTTGCCGCATCACTGGCGGGGTTTATATATACTATTATAGCAAGAGACCATCTGCATATTTATGCGGGGATGCCCTTTAAATCGGACTATGTCTTTGGGATTATGTGCCTCTTCTGCGTGGTGGAGGCCACCCGCAGAAAGGTGGGTAAGGCGCTGCCCATCATGGTTATTGTTTTTGTGTTGTACGGAATCTTTGGGAAATACCTGCCCGGATTATTGCAACACCGGGGTATGTCTCTTAAAGCTTTTGTCACTGCCCTTTATATGTCGGAGGACGGCATTTTCGGCCAGCCCGCCACGGCGGCGGCGAATTTTGTTATGGCCTTTATTCTCTTTGGCGCATTCCTTTCCATTTCCGGCGCGGGCCAGGCTTTTACCGATATTGCAATCAGCGGATTTGGCAGTATGCGGGGAGGGCCCGCAAAGGCAGCGGTGGTATCATCCGCTTTAATGGGCATGGTCAGCGGCAGCGCTGTGGCCAATGTGGTTACCACCGGTACCTTTACTATCCCATTGATGAAAAAGAGCGGTTATGATCCCGCATCCGCCGGAGCGGTGGAAGCGGTGGCATCCACGGGGGGACAGATTATGCCGCCCGTTATGGGAGCGGCGGCGTTCATCATGGCGGATACCCTGGGGATTCCCTACTGGAATGTGGTTAAAGCCGCCTTTGTCCCGGCCTTTTTATATTATGTTGCTTTATTTTTTATGGTTGACTTTCAGGCGGCAAAATCAAAACTGTTGGGTATTCCCCGGGATCAACTGCCGGACATAAGAAAACTCTTTCTCACCAATGGCTACCTTTTGCTGCCCATAGTATCCCTGGTATATTTTCTGGGGGTGGTACGGATCTCGGCGCAAAAATCTGTTTTTTATACCATCCTTGTGATCATCGTCATCAGTATGTTCCGTAAAGAAACCCGGGTAACACCCAGAAAGTTTGTGAAAGCCCTCATCGATGGCGCCATGGGAGGGCTGGAAGTCGGGGTGGTGTGCGGATGCGCCGGTATCGTTATCGGCATCATCTTAAGAAGCGGCCTGGGAATGAGCCTTACGAACATTCTGATCCAAATCGCCGGCGGCAGGCTGATCGTTCTGATGATCCTGACCATGATTACCAGCATAATCCTGGGTATGGGCCTGCCTACATCGGCATGTTATATCATCGTTGCGGTATTGATAGCCCCGGCCATGATAAAGTTAGGGGTTGCCCCTCTAGCGGCCCACATGTTTGCCTTCTATTACGGCTGTCTTTCTGCCATCACGCCTCCTGTCGCTCTTGCTTCCTATGCGGGGGCCAGTCTGGCCGGCGCAAACCAAATGACAACCGGCTGGAAGGCAGTGCGTTTTGGCCTCTGCGGATTTATCGTTCCCTTTATGTTTGTTTCCGGGAATGAGCTTCTCCTTATGGGACCGCTGCCGGGAGTTATCCTTGCCTGTGCTACATCCATTGTAGGCACCTATTTCCTGTCCGTCGGTCTTATGGGGTATCAGTTTACCCATGTTGCATGGGTTTTCCGGGTGATTTATTTTATCTGCGCCTTGCTGATGATTCTCCCGGGCTGGGCAACGGATCTTCCCGGACTGGCTGTAGGGGTTGTCCTGAGTATTATTAATTTTGGTATTTCCCGAAAGCAAAAAACAAGTGCGGTAGCAGCGTAAAGAGAACGGGAAACCTTGTAAAAGTGGAGCCCCTTGTGTGACCCCTCGGGCACACAGGCGGGCTTCATTTTTTTGACACGGTATTGCGGGATTGTACTTTACCGGAAGATGCGGCGCACTAATACTTCTCTTTAATCTCGATCCTTACCACATCCCCCGCAGCTTTGAGCGCCTTGGCGAGTTTGGAGAGATCCGTGGTATCGGGTATGGTGACGAAGAGCCGCAGCTTTGAACCTTTCCCTTCCTTCCCTTTGCGGGTACTTTGTACCACATCAATAGACTGAGCGCGGATACCGAAGCCCCGGAGGACCTCCAGGGCTTCCTCTGTGGAAGGGTTAGAGTTTGTGTAATTTAGTTCCAGCATTTTGTTTCGTGCCGAAGGAAAGAATTGTTTTTCGAATTTGTCGAGCATGATCAGGATGATAAGGCTGAGTAGCTCGGCGGCGGCGGCGGCGATGAACATTCCTGCGCCGATGGCCATACCCACTGCGGCGATAACCCAGAGGCTGGCGGCGGTGGTGAGCCCCCGAATATTGTTTCCCAACCGTATGATCGCTCCGGCGCCCAAAAAGCCTATCCCGGAAACTACCTGGGCGGCGATCCGTCCGGGGTCTCCGTTTTTAAGACCGATGTACTCCTGGGGCAGCCAGATCGAAAGAAGCATCAGCAGCGTTGCTCCGGTGGAGATAAGCGCGTGAGTCCGAATTCCCGCCACCTGGCGCCGGCTGGCCCGTTCAAAGCCGACAATTATCCCGGCGATAAATCCCAAGCCAAGGCGGATAAGCATGTCAATTTCTGTGATAGGTTCTCCGTGCATTAAATTAATCTCATCACTAATTCTATCTATTTTTTTTTGTATTGTCAATTCCCCATGGATCAATTAGTGACAGATTGACATTAAAAGAAACACAGATTACTGTTAATTTCCAGGCGATAATTTTGGAGGGATATGATGGGATCTATTTATACTGACAAATCGGAATATGCAATTTCAACCTTTACTTACGAGGAGATTGAACTGCATGAAGCCTTAAAGGAAATTGCCCGGCATGGTTTTACCACCGTTGAGCTTTGGGGAGATACGGTTCATTTTGACCCCCGGGTCGGAATAGACCGGAAATTGATTAAACAATGGCTGCGGGAACTGGGGCTTTCGGTTCATTCTGTCCATAGTCCCTTCCGCAATTTTAGAAACATTTCCGATGCCGAAGAATTTAGAAAATTCAGACAGCAGCTCTGGCATGACACCATTGATGATTGTTCCGAATTCGCTGTTCCCATCATGGTTGTCCACGGCTTACACCGGAAGGAATACAATTATTCCAACGATCAGATTCAGATGGTAGCAGAAAGCCTGGGGGATCTTTGTGAATATGGCCGGAACCGCGGGGTCATGATAGCCCTGGAGAATCTTCCCGGAACACCCAACAAAGTTAACCCCGAAAACAGTAAAGACGACTCCAATGAAATACGGTGCCGGATTCAGGACCATGTAAAAAATTATTCCGGTTTAGGGATAAAGTATTGTCTTGATATAGGCCATGCCGTTCTGAACGGAGCGGACCTGTTTGAAGAAGTTGACGCTGCCGGCAAAGATTTGGTTACTTTCCATATTCATAATAACAACGGCATCAAAGATTCCCATGACCTTCCCGACCATGGGATTATTGACTGGCCCGGACTTCACAAATATATCCGCGAAAATGGATATGCCGGACAGTTCGTACTGGAAGTTCTTGGCGGATCAGATCCCTTTCTGGTAATGGATAAAATCGATTCTTTATTTTCCTGAATTATGGTTCAACCATACCGACGCTGCTTAATCTTCGCTATCCAGAATATGCAGGGATTTCCCGTCCAGGCCTATACCCACCGTATCCCCCGTCCGGTATACTTGCTTGGCCGAAGGGTTGTAGTCGGAAACTTCAAACTCCTTGCCCTGGACGGATAACCAGTAGTCCTGGCTTACCCCCATGTAGATAGTCTTGAGCACCTCCGACTTTATTTCATCCTTACCCATGTGTACCGCCTCGGGTCGTATAACCACCCGTACCGTATCGCCCGGATTCCAGGGGGTGGTCCGGGGTATGGTGTATTGGCAGCCCTCCAGGTCTATGGTGGCGGAATCGGCGGTCTTGGAAACCAGTTTGGCATCCAGCACATTAGCCTTGCCGATGAAATTTGCCACAAATTCGTTCCGCGGCAGATGGTAGACCTCCTGGGGGCTTCCTACCTGCTGAATGAGCCCGTCTTTAAGGATAACCACCTTGTCACTCATGGCCATGGCTTCGCTCTGGTCGTGGGTTACATAAATCGTGGTAATCCCCACCTCCAGCTGAATACGGCGTATCTCTTCCCGCATGTAGAGCCGCAGTTTGGCGTCCAGGTTGGAAAGGGGCTCGTCAAAGAGGAGTACCCCGGGGTGCATCACCAGGGCCCGGATAAGAGCCACCCGCTGTTGCTGGCCGCCGGACATCTGAGCAGGAACCCGTTCGGCAAAGTCATCCATCTTGACGGTTTTAAGGCCATCAAGGACCCGCTGTTTTATTTCAGCCACCGGACGTTTCTGGATTTTAAGGCCATAGGCTATGTTCTGGAACACATTGAGATGGGGGAAAAGGGCGTAGTTCTGGAAAACCATACCCAGATCCCGCTTATCCGGGGTTTTTGCTATCACATCATCCTTATCGATGAGGATCTGCCCCGAACTGGGCATCTCAAACCCCGCCACCATACGGAGCAGGGTAGTCTTGCCGCAGCCCGAAGGCCCCAGGAGACAGACAAATTCCCCGGGGTTGATGGTCAGGTTTACATTTTGTACCGCGTGTACTTCACCCCGGGTACTGGTGATAAAGGTTTTGGTAAGATTCACCAGGCGAACTTCTTTTGCCGAAGATTTTTCCATAGTTAATACCCCTCGTTGATGTTTACGCCCATTTTCTTGAGCAGCGTACTCATGACCAGCATGACAAGGCCCACCAGAATGATGAGTACCAGGCAGTAGGCGTTGGCCGCCCCATACAGGCCCTGGTCCACCTGATTCATTATTGCCACCGTCAGCATCTGCCACCGGGCGGACACCAGGAAAATAATCGTACTAACCAGGGTCATTCCCCGGATAAAGGCATAAACCAAGCTGGAAAAGATAACCGGCCGGATCAACGGAACCGTAATGGAAGTAAAGACCTTCTGGCTGCCCGCCCCGCAAATGCTGGCGGCCTCTTCAATAGAAGGATCTATCTGTTTTAGGGCGGCTATCCCCGACCGGGTTCCTACGGGCATACTTCGTATTACCAGGGCCACCACCAGGATGATGGAGGTTCCGGTCAGGATGAGGGGGGGCGTATTGTAGGTATATATATAACCCAAGCCCAGGACCGTTCCCGGCAGGGCTATGGCCATCAGTATGGATGCTTCCATAAAACGCTTACCCAGGAAGTTCTTTCGCACAATGAGGAAGGCCGAAACTATCCCCAAAAGCCCCGCAATGGGGGCGGCGAAGAGAGACAGGGTGAGGGAATCCATAATGTAGCGCCGGCCAATGGTAAGAACATATTTGATCCACCGGAGGGTAAAGGAATAATTAACCCCCCAGAGGGTAACAAAGGCGCCATAGGGCACCAGGATATACATGGCGATGACGAAAACCGAGATGATCATACAGATCGTATAGACCGGAATGGTAACCCCCTTGTTGGCAATGAGGACCCGCTGTTTTGCGGCCTTTCCGGTAACGGTGATGTAGGATTTCTTTCCGACCACGCTATTTTGCAGGTAAAAGGCCAGCATGGAGATCATGAGGAGAACCACCGCCAGGGCTGTGGCCCCAACCATGTCGTAGCTGCCTATACCCTGCTGGTAGATCTGTACCGCCAGGGTGGTAAAATTCCCCCCGATAACGATGGCGTTCCCAAAATCCGCCAGGGACTGGATAAAGATGAGCAATGCCGCATTGGCTATCCCCGGCAGCATTAGAGGCAGGGTTACGGTTAAAAAAACCTTGCGCTGGGAGGCCCCCAGGGCCTGGGCCGCTTCCTCAATAGAAGGATCGATATTCTGAAGCAGGTTAGTCAGCATCAGGTAGCCCACGGGAAAGAAAGAAAGTACCTGGGTTAAGGCCAGGCCCCAAAAGCCGTATATATCGTTCCGCACCCCAAAGATGTTGTAGGATATGAGACCGCTCCGCCCGAAGAGAAGGATGGTCGCCAAGGATATAACAAAGGGAGGAGAAATCATGGGCAATATTGAGAGAACCTTAAACAGCGGCTTGTGGGCTATCTTTAAGTAAATAGTAGCGTAGGCAAAAAGGAAAGCTACGGCAGTCCCAAGAACCGCCACGGTTATCCCTAACTTGATGGTATCCCAGATGACTCCCCGGTCAAAACTGCTCTTGGCTATTTTAAGATAGGCAATGAGGGAAAAATGACCGGTTCCCAGGATACTTTCTTTTAAAATCATCACCATGGGGATGATGATAAACAGTACTACCACAATCAAAACACTTAAAACGGAAACCAACAGGACCGGGTCCCGCAGGGTAAACAGCAGCTGTTTTACATCGTTATTCCGACGGTCCGATTTACTCATCGTTGGCGGGGGAGATGTGGGGGCCATTGGGTTCCTCCCGGGAAAGGATTATGAAAAATAGAAAAGGCCATCCGGAAAGCAAAACACCTACCGGATGGCCTGGTTAACAAACCCTATTTAATCGGTTTTGACTTGGAAATCTCGTTGAATCGATCCAGGAATTCGGAACGGTGAGCTCCGGCCCAGATATCATCCTGATTAATGAGCTTAGTCGCCTTGATAGCTTCCACTTCCTTGGGCGGTGTAGCCGCCGGGTTAGTGAGAAATTGCAGGGCGTTTACGGTTTGTCCCAGTTCCTGAGCCTTGGGAGTCAGGCACCAATCGATAAATTTCTTGGCCGCCTCAAGCTGGGGCGCTCCTTTGATAATGCCAACGGCGCCGATTTCATAGCCCGTTCCTTCTTCGGGGGCGGAAATGACGATATGATCGTAACCTTCCCGTTTGAAGGCCACCGCATCGTGGAGATAACCGATGGTAAGGCCCGTTTCGTGGAGCTGCACCATGCGGCCCCCGGCGGAACCGGACTTGGTATACTGGCGAATGTTTTCATTTATCTTCTGGAGATAATCCCATCCGGCCTGCTCGCCCTTGATCTGGAGTATGGTGGTGAGCATGTTGTAGGCGGTAGAAGAAGAACCCGGATGGGCCATGACGATTTCACCCTTGAATACGGGGCTTAGAAGTTCATCCCAGCTGGTGGGCATCTTTACATTGTTCTTCTTGAGCCATTCGCCGTCGGCATAAAAGCCCAGGTAACCTGAATAAATGCCAGTCCAGGCGCCCTTGGGGTCCTTGAACCGGGCGGGAATAGTCGCCGCCGTGGGGCTGATGTAGTACTCCAGGAGGCCCAGGTTATCCGCTTCAATAAAGGTGAGGGAACCGCCGCCGTACCATACGCTGGCTTGGGGGTTTTGCGCCTCAGCCCTGATCCGGGCCAGGATTTCACCCCCGGACATACGGACAAAGCTGGTCTTGATCCCCGTGGCTTTCTCAAATTCCTGACATTCCAGGGCCGCATGTTCTTCCAGCATTCCCGCATAAACCGTTAAGGTTAGCGGGGTGCTTTTTTCAGACCCGCTGGTTTTGGTTTCCTTTCGGCAACCGGTAAATACCAACAGGCCCAAAAGACACAGACTGATAATCATAACTAGAAACACAGTGGTTTTTTTCATACAGGCATCTATCCTCCAATTTAATAACTCACCTTAAGTTTACGGTCACTTTTGATAATGGTCAAGCAAAACCTTTTTCAAAGAACGATGGCTCGCTTTACCTCTATTGGGAAGACACCGAAGAGGCGGTCCAGGGAGGAGGATGGGGTATAGGTGGTACCTGCCGCTTTGTTGTAGAATTCCAGTACGGTTTCCAGGTCTGCGGTATCCTTGGAGTAGATTGCAGAGGAATATGCGGCGCGGAAAAGACCCCTTTCGGCCAGTTCGCGGGTCGAAAGGGAGCCATTGCGGCGCTTGGCTTGACCATCCACCACTGCTGCGGGGCCGTCATAGCCGATGGTAAATACAAAATCTTCCCTGGAAAGCATAAAAACTCCTTTTTACTGGGGGGAGAAACCATCTTTTCCGACTCCGCAGGTAGGGCATACCCAGTCGTCGGGAATAGCGGCAAATTCGGTACCGGGCTTAATGCCATTGGCATCATCACCTTCGGCGGGATCGTAGACATATCCACAGGTATCACATACAAATTTCTGAGCCATTTTAAAACCTCCTACCAGTTTTTTCCTAATACTTCAAAATAATCCCGGGGATGGGCACAGGCGGGACAAGCCTTGGGAGCCTCGGTTCCTTCATATATATAACCGCAGTTCAGACAGCGCCAGGATATGCTCTTTTCTTTTTTGAAAACCGTACCGGAATCAATGTTTTCTTTAAGCTTATGGAAGCGCTTGGCGTGTTGTTTTTCCGCCACGGCGATATGTGTAAAAATTTCGGCAATGGTGTTGAAACCTTCGGTTTTGGCGATTTTAGCGAAGTCGGGGTACATCTTCTTCCATTCATAATCCTCACCGGCAGCGGCGGCGGCAAGGTTATCGGTTGTCTTCCCGATTATCCCTGCGGGGAAGGCAGCTTCGATGGTCAACTCCCCCCCTTCGAGAAACTTAAAGAGCCGCTCGGCATGTTCCTTCTCCTGTGCTGCGGTCTCGGTGAAAATATTAGAAATCTGCACAAACCCGTCTTTCTTGGCAGCGCTGGCCCAGAAGGTATACCGGTTTCTCGCCTGAGATTCCCCGGCAAAGGCGGTAAGCAGATTCTTTTCGGTTTTAGTTCCCTTAAGATTTGGCATTACATTACTCCTTCATCTGAAAATATATCTCTATGATTCACCCTTTTCAAAGGATTTTCAAGTAAAATCCGGAAAAAAGTATAATATTAGCGTTCCTCGAGTTCCACTTCGTAGCGCCTAAGCTGGAGATTATCCGGCGCCAAAGCCAGGGCTTGTTTGAGGTAGTAAATGGCCCGGCGTTCATCCTTGCGGCGGTGATAGATTTCGAACATTGCGGTGAGTGAATTGAGGTTTCGGGGGTCCTCAAAGAGACTGGAACGGAGGTCGTTCATCACCAATTCTTCGTTGGATCGCAGCCGGCTGCGGAGATAATAGTAACGGCTCTTCATGGCGCCCCCAACCAGGGAGGCTAAGCGGGTTTCCAGAAGGGCGCCTGCTTCGGGCTTCCGGTCCAGGTCGATCAGGGCGGAAATATAGGCAATGACCCCCTCCTCATTGGATGGGTCCGCTTCGTAGAGTTCCTGGGCATAGGAGAGGGCTGCTCTCTTGTTCCCCAGACCCCTCTCTACGGTATAGGCAAAGAGGATGTCCTGGGGAGACCGGCGTTCCGCTAAAAGCCGGTCCAGGTAGGGCTCGGCGTCTTTCCAAGCCTGCCGGTGGACCGCATCCTGAAGCGCCAGGGAACTTATCATCAGGGATGGTTCCCGGGTATTGAGGAGACGCTTTAAGAGTTCCCGGCCTTCGGCCTGATCCTCAGAATGGGTAGACCCCATAAGGAGCTGAGCCGCATACACCGCCGCCTCCTCGTCATCCGCAAAAATACGGAGCAGGGCGCGCAGATAGTTCAAGGCCCCATCTCGGTTCCGGTACCCTTCGGCCTGAACCCGGGCGCGAAGAAAAAGGTAGAGCCGGTTATTGGGATTAATACCGGAATAGAGATCCAGAGGCGTCTGGGCTTGGGTGAACCGGCCTTGCTCCACCAGGAGATGGGCCTGCATCAGGATAAACTGCCCGTCCCGTGGAACCCCCGGTTCCTTGTCCCGCCGGAGAACCTCCTCTATAGCCGGTTCCGCCCTGACCCAATCCCTGTTGTTGTAGTAGGCCAGGGCCAACTGCCGTTTAATAGAAATATTATCGGGATACATGATGACCATGCCGGAAAGCAGCCCTATTTCATCTTGGACTGCCCCCTTGAAGTTCAAATACCGGGCAAGCCCAAGGGCGGCTGGGTAGAATTCCTCGGATATACCGTAAGCCCAGGTATACTGTTCTGCGGCCTTTTCCCACTGCCCGGTCCGCTCACGGATAAGACCGGTAAAATAGGGAGCCAGTACCCCCCGGGAATTAAGCTCCCGGGCGCGTTTCAGGTCCGGCAGGGCGTCCAGAAGCCGGTCTTCCCGCTTTTCGTCCAGAAGCGCAAGGAAAGGGAGGACCAATTCAAGATAATCCTGGGAATTATTCTGCAGGGGAGCGGAATAAATTCCCCGATCCGCCTCCCGCAGTATCCTGGTATAGTTGTGGGTACGGGGCGGATCCGCAGGGGGCAGGAGGACTTGCACATCAGGGTAGAGCCTTTGCAGCAGGGTTACCGATATGGCGGCCATCATCCTGCCGTACTCCCCCTCTCTCAGGTTCCGGCTGCCGATAAGATCCAGGGCTTTGAGCAGGGAAGAAGGGAGACCGCTTTCTACCAGAGAGCGAATTTCATCCGCCACCCCTCCCCGGGGGATAACGGACGCCAGGGGAGACTCCTCAACAGGAGCCATGGGGATGGGCAGGGGCGTTTCCGTTACCGACCCATAGCTGCCACAGGAAATAAGCGCCACGGAAAGAAGAAGCCATACCAGGAACCGGTAAAACATCAACTTATTCAGCATAGCCTTATCATTACGGTTTTGAAGCGTCCGTAGGGGCTCCGGAATTATTTTTATTAGTACCCAGGGATATGAGAACAAGGATTAGGCCAATGAGGACTACCAGGAGGGGCCACCAGTTAATTACAAAGTGCTTAAAAGAAAAGGGGGCCAGGTGGAATGAAAAAATCATCAGGATACAGCCCAGTAAGACAAATGCCACCGCAGGAACCACATAGCGAATACGTATTGCCCCAAAACGATGCCAGCCTGCGGGTAAAAGGGCAAGCCCGGCAAATACGGACAACAGAGGCCATCCCCGGGAAAAGGAAAAAGGAATAATGCGGAGGGCGGAAAGGAAGAGGAAAAACCCTACCAGCAGAAAAAAGGTGGCAAAAAACAAATAAACGGATCGTTTATTCAATTTTATCGCAAAAAAAGCGCAAAGAGCGCCGATAATGACAAAGAAGAAAGCCCTTAGTACGGAAAAACGGGTAGTCCCCTCCAGGGTCCCCAATAAAAAGGCGCTCCCGAAGAACATAAGGAGGAGTCCGATGATAAATGCAATACGTGCGGTAATTTTGCGGACAGTTAAGCGATCCATACTATCAAGTATAGCAATACTTTGCTTTGCTTGCCAATGGGAAAACACTATGATAGGATCAGCCGGTGCGATTTAGTTTTTCGCACTTAGCTGTGCTGCCCCGCCTATGGCGGTTTTTCCTTGTATTTCTTTTGCTTGGCACCCTGATGGTATGCGCTACCGGAGATTCCCGGAATATTAATGGGGGCGTAGATCCCTATTACCTCACCGGGACCAAGGATCAGCAGGATGTGTTTCTGGATCTCTTCAGCCTATTGGCCCGGGAAGCCCAGAGCGGGGAGGAACAATTTTCGGTGGTCAGGGAAATTGCCAATGAGTATGCCCAATTAAAGGAATACGGCCGTTTGATTAACTTTCTTACCTCCTGGACCTATACCCACCCGGAAGATCCCTACTCCGCCTATTACCTGCTCATGACCGCCTATGCCTATACCCAGCAGGAAGCCTACGCCATGTCGGCATTGTACTTTGATTTGATCGTAAAAAATTATCCCGACCTAACCCTCCGGGGCGAATCAATCCATCTAATCTGCCTTAACCAGCTGATCACCCTTACGGATAATCCGGAACAGCGGGTCTGGTACTACCAGGAGCTGATTTCCCGGTTTCCCGAGAAGATCGATCCGGGGCTTACCTACTTTATGCTGGGCCAGGCCTATGAACGGATCGGCGAGTGGAACAGGGCTATCCAGGCCTATACCCAATTCCTTCCGTACTATGGAACCGTAATCCCAGGCTTCCCCGAGGCGGACAATTATGCCAAACATCTGGTGGACTTTAACAATTCCCGCAAAGACTGGACCTTTGAAAACCTCAACTCCCTCCTAAGCGCGGTCCGCAGCGCCCTGGACAACGGGAGCAGTTGGCAGCTGCGGCGCTATCAGGCTAAGGTCAATTTCTTTGCCCGGTCCTGGGGACAGGAAGACCGGGATAATTCGGGGATGGCGGAATTCAACCTTTCGGATTTTATGATGAGTAACCAGATCCGCTACGCCGCGGAGCTGGATACCAATTCTAACGCCAGCGAAGCCTACCTCCGTACCTGGGGCTGGTCCCAGTATATTTCCACCTGGTACCTCTATTTCCGGAAGATCAACTTTCCCTCGGACCCGGAAATTCATGGCCGATGGGAATGGGCGGGGATCTACTACGGGGAAAAATTCTGACCCGCCTCTTCCCCAATTTAACCATAGCGCTGATCCTGATGGCTGCGGTACAGCTTGGGGCTGAAACCCCGGAGTTTGAATCCCCATCCCGATCCCAGCGGCAGGTCCCCAGCGCCAAGCCGGAGCGGTTTATCCGCCAAACCCAGGGCGGCCAGTCAAATGAGAAGCTCCCCTCCTCCATACCGGGGCTGGATAATCCCCTGACCCAGCGGTATATACGGCAATACTCCGCAAGCGGCGGCCTGGCCTGGTTAAGGGCGGTGATGGATCGGGGCGGTCCCTACCTGGGTTTCATACTTCGGGAAGTACGGGAGCGGAACCTGCCCCCGGAACTGGTCTACCTGCCGGTAATCGAATCGGGCTTCCTGACCACGGCGGTAAGCAGATCCGGGGCTGCCGGGCTCTGGCAGTTTATGCGGAACAGCATAGGCGGCTATGGCATGGGGATCACCGACTACGCGGATGAGCGGATGGACTTCTGGAAATCTACCCAGGGAGCTCTGAAAAAGCTGGAGGACAATTACAAACAGCTGGGAGACTGGCCCCTGGCTTTGGCGGCATACAACGCGGGAATGGGCGGGGTCAACCGTCTGGTACAGCAAACCGGCGTCAGGGACTATTGGACCCTGTCGGAACGGCGGCTCCTGAAAACCGAAACCATCCACTATGTTCCCAAACTATTGGCGGTCTCCTATATTTTATCCAACCCCCGGCAATTCGGCTTTTCGCCTCCCTGGCCGGAGGATCCCCAGTGGACCAGGATTAGTCTGGACCGCTCGATAGACCTGGAACTGTTGGCGGAATACGCCGGGATAGACCGGGATATGCTTAAAAAAGGAAACCCGGAACTCCGGTATACCATAACCCCGCCGGTAAAGGGCTACCAGCTCAAGGTACCCCAGGCGGACGTCCCGGCGGTACTTGCGGCGCTGGAACGGGAGGATCTATCCCTGATCCGCTACCACTTCCATACCATAGGCTACGGGGATACCATCTCCGCCCTGGCCCAGCATTACCGCCTGAGTGTGGACCAGATACTGGCCGCCAATCCCGGCGCCGAAGCGCGGTTTCTCCAAATCGGTAAAAAACTCCGCATTCCCGCCATCACCAACGCCGGCCCCTATCAGCGGCAACCCGCAGGGGGAAGCGGGAACCTCGTTTTTGAGGGGACCCACCTGGTTAAGCGGGGAGAAACCCTCTGGTCCATCGCCCTGGCCTATGAAGTAGACCCCCAATCCCTGGCGGATGCCAACAACATGGGCTTAAATGATGTACTGCGTGAGGGAAGAATCCTGAAAACGCCGATAATTAGATAGGAGCTTTGGGTTGAAGAAGGGCATTTTCTTTTCAATACTGATATACGTCTCACTGGGGGTTTACGGGCAGGACCTGGGTATTGTGGGGGCGGTGGAATGGGAGACCATGGAGATTACCGCTTCCGTAGCCCTGAATTTAAGTTCCGCAGGGATACGGCTGCCCACCGGAAGAGCCCAGGCGGAGGAGATGCTCTCCACCGAATATCCCCGGCTGGTAAGGCCCTCCATTTTGTCTATCCCGGTGGATTCCTCCAGTACCGTGGGGGATCTGATTGATCGGGGAGAATTTACCCTCCAGAACGTAGGGAACATCGCCCTCGGCGCCCGCAGGATTCCCCCGGCGCTTTCCACAGACATGACTTCCCTTACCGCTTCCTATACCATAGACCTAAGGCGCATCGGGGCGGCGCTTATCCGGCACAGCCGCCCTATGGATATCACCCGTCCCCTGCGGCCCATACCCGCCGCATCCTACACGGGGATCATCATCCTGGCAGGGGAAACCCTGCCGATACGGGGCCGGAATGCCGGGAGCCTGGTACTCCCCTGCCTGTTTCCTAAGATCTGGGATACGGACATGAACCTGATATACGAACGGAATATGATGAACACCGATACTGCGCGGACCACCAGTATGGTCCGCTATGTAACGGAATCCGGGGTCTTCCGCCCCACCCCCTCGGGACTCAGCCCGGAACTCGCCGCCCTGGTGGGGAACAACCCCCTGCGGATCATAGCCCGGGGCGTATACGGTATACGCCCAACTGATCCCATTATCGACCGGGAGGATGCGCTTATCATCCTTTCCTCGGAGGAAAACCTCCGGCTCCTGCGTGAAGGCCGGGTCGCCCTTATGCTAAACCAAGATGTCCTGAAGAATCCCCTGGCGCAGGAATAGGCAGGAATCCGGTAATTAAGGACCTTTAAGAAACGCCTGTATCCGTTCGGTCATTACCAGAAGGTTTTCCGTAAAGTCGGCCAAATGCCGGGTTATGGTTTCCATGTCCAGGTTTTTTCCGGCCATTTCCAGGGTCAGGGCTTCACTTGAAAGGGTATCGGCGCCTATGCTGGCGGCAATGCCCTTGATGCTGTGAACCGCATTAATAAAGAGGGGCATCTGCTCTACAGCCGGTACAGACTTAAGGTACTCCGTCTGCGAGGCGGCGTCCAGGCAAAAGATTTGCAGGATGTTCCGATACCCCTCTTCCGTTCCTCCGGTAAGGTCTATCCCTTTAGCGGTATCTACCCCGTCAATATAGATATCCGTGGTTTCGGTTATCCCTTCCTCATCGGTTTCCGGCGCCGGTTTTACCCGTTTTTCAGGGGGGATCCATTTGTGCATCATCCCGTCAAGTTTGGAGATTTCAATAGGTTTGGAGAGGTAATCATTAAAGCCCTTTGATAAAAACATTTCCTTCATCCCCGTCATCGCGTTTGCGGTAAGGGCAATGATGGGAAGGGTTTGAAAATAGGACGCCTCCATCGGAGGCGAAGCTTCCAGGGCCCGGATCGCCGCAGTTGTTTCAATACCGTCCATTTCCGGCATCATATGATCTATAAATACTAAATCATAACGGTTCTTCTGTATCAGCTCTATGGCTTTCCTTCCGCTTGTAGCGATGTCGATATCCACTTGATATACGCTCAGGAGCCCCTTGGCTACAACCAGGTTGGTGACAATATCATCAACGATGAGAAGGCGGACATCAGGGGCGGTAAACCGCACGCCGGATTTGTTGTGATAAGAGGCATAGGTTTTTTCGTTAATCATATTGGCCAGGGACAGGGTATGGGCGGGCATGCTGATAATAGGGATATTTTTGAAGGAAGAAATCTCCCCCTGGCTCGCCAGGAAGACCAGCTTTGTGGGCAGGGATAGATCCTGGATAATGGACTGGGCCTCTTCAACCGCCGGGGCGCATACAAAGGCAAAAGAATAGGGGTTTCCCAGAAGTTCCCGAACAAGCCCTTCCGCATCAACGGCGGCTGTTACCGGCACTCCCAGGTTCACAAAAGAACGGACCAGGGATTCGGCGTATTCCCTCCGGCTTTCATAGAGCAGCACCATCTTTGTTTCAGGGTCTTCTATCGCCGCCAATGGTTCCGGATCCAGTATCCCCTGGGGAATGGTGGCGGCAAAGACACTGCCCTTACCGTATACGCTGCTTACGGTAATATCCCCGCCCATGAGGCGGCAAAGGTTGCGGCTTATGGCAAGCCCCAGGCCGGTTCCATCAATGCTCTTGTTTTTGTGGGTATCAAGCTGCTGGAATTCACTGAACAATTTGTCCATATCCTCCGGCTTAATGCCAATGCCCGTATCGGTGACCGAAACCGCGAGAATGATCCGGTCATCCTGAACTTCCCCGTTGACGACAAGGATGATACGCCCCTCCCGGGTATATTTAACCGCATTGGAGAGGAGGTTCATAAGGATCTGCCGGAAGCGTACTTCGTCGCCGATCAAATGGTCGGGGAGTTTTCCGTCGATATCCACGGTGAACAATATGGGTTTTTCACTCAGCCTGGTGCGGACAATACTGATCACATCGTTAATCACCGAGCCCAGCTGGTAGTCGGACTCCACCAGGTCCAGCTTGCCCGATTCAATCTTGGAGAAGTCCAGAATATCGTTGATCACGGAAAGCAGGTTTGATCCCGCCTGTTTGATGCTCAGGGCGTCTTCGTATACATCCGGGCTTATATCCTTCCGGAGTATCAGCTCCGTCATCCCCAGGATGGCGTTCATGGGGGTGCGTATCTCGTGGCTGGTATTGGCAAGGAAGCTGCTTTTTGCCTGGGACACCCGTTCGGCTTCCATCAGGGCTTTTAGCTGCTGTTCCAAAGTCTGGTTGGTGTCTTCCAAAACCGTATTGGTATCGTCCAGCTGATTATATAAAAAGCCGATTCTGCGGATCATAATCATGGTTGCCCCGGCAACAAACACAAAAAAGCTGTAACGGGAGAGGGTAAGACTATAATGCAGGAAGAGGGAGTCGAGTACATCAAAAACAGCAAAGCCCAAGGCTATTACAATCCCTATGATCAAGCTGCCCACAGCGGACTCTTGAAAAATATTAGCCGCAAACCGGGACAGAAAAGACATCCCTCCGGGGGTATGCTTTTTAGCTTCCTGGTACGCCAGTACAACGAGGCGGCCAATATCATAGATTATGAGAAGTAACCCTGCGGGCATGAATACCATCTGCCAGAGCCTGAGAACATCGTCCATAAAAACACGGGAAAACGTTATTTGAATGAGCGCAAGCAGGACACATACGGCGCAGTAAATCCAGGTTACCCTGCGGATTTTTTTCCGGAAAAAACTTTCCAGGAAAAAAGTCCCCAGGGGCAATATCATAAATGCAGAGAAATATTCCAAATGCCATATAAGAACGGTATCAGGGATAAGCTGGTACACAAAATAGGTGCGCATAAAGAAATAAAGGCCGGTGATCCCCGAAAGCAGGCTATAGTACATGTTATAGCGATCTTCTTTGCGGGTAAAAAACATCAATAAATGATAAATCCCCACCAAAACATACACCCCAATAAAGGCGGCGGTCAGGAACTCATTGTACCGCATGGCGATTTTAGCATACTCATCAATGTAATACGGGGAAATATAGAAGAGCCCTGCAGAACCCGAGGTCGGATCCCCTACAATTCTAAAACCCAGAATATTTTCCCCCGGAATAAAAAGGCTCCTATCCAGGGGGAAAAAAATCTTCCTCATGCTCCGGTAGGAAATAATGCTGCCATCCGGATCCAGGTGCATCTCCGATTTTACTATATGGCCGTTAAGGTATATCTCCCAGTTATCCCCTATGCTTGCCAAATACAAACCCGGTATCGGCATGGTATCCGTCCCAAGGGCGGTTCCGCTTGGGAGGCTAAAGGGGATAAGAAAGGTAAATTCCTGCACCGGCCTTCCGAAAGGGGAAAGGAACCTGCGGTGGGGGACATCCGGAAGCCCGAGATCCCGTACCAGCATGGAAGCGGCGGGATCTTCTATTACCCGCCATGCTCCGGAAGAATTATCGGGCCTGCTCAAAATGTCGGCGGGGGAAAAACCGGATTTTACATAGAGGGGGCAGGTTCTCAGGTCAACATACAGGGAGGAGTTTTGTGGCTCGGCGTTTAAAACCGATGCCATGAGCATTAAACCGCATAAAAACACCCGGCGCGCATATTGCATATTTACTTATATCATTTGTTTACATTATATGACTACGGGCCTTCCGGGGCAGGGGGCAATTAACCCCGTCGTAGAGCTTGGTGATGTTCCGTATCGCCCATTACTCTGTTTCCTCCACCCGGAGGCGGACAGAATCCCTGTGCGCGTACAGTCCTTCCGTTTCGGCGAAATGCATGGCGGGGATCGAAAGTCTTTTACATCCCTCCCGGGAAACAAACTGATGGAAGGGTACTTTGATAAAGGTCCCCACCCAAACGCCGTTGGAATACCGGGCGGTGGACATGGTGGGGAGCGTATGGTTCGTACCGGATACAAAATCGCCGAAGGCCACCGGCGCATAGTGGCCCACAAACAGGGAACCGTAATGCAGCAGCTTATCCGCCACATCCCGTTCAATCCCCGGCTCGACCTGCACCTCAAGATGTTCCGGAGCGATCTCATTGGAAAAAGCGATAGCGTCATCAATACTGTCGGCAAAAAAGACAGCCCCGTTATCGGTCCAGGACTGAATGGCCACCTCCCTGGTTGGAAGGTCCTTGAGGAGACGTTCCAATTCCTTCAGGGACCTGTCGATGATCCCCTGATCGATACTGATCAGAATGGGTTTTGCGTTAGGGTCATGCTCCGCCTGGGCCAGGAGGTCGATGGCGATATGCACGGGGTTGGCGCTTCCATCGGCGATGATCAGGACTTCGCTCGGCCCGGCAAGGCTGTCTATCCCCACGTCTCCAAGCACCTGCCGTTTCGCCTCGGTTACAAAACGGTTACCCGGCCCCACGATAAGGTCCATCTTTGACACCGCCCCCGCGCCGTAGGCATAGGCGGCAATGGCCTGGGCTCCGCCCATACAGAAAATCTCATCCGCCCCGGCGATATCCATGGCAACCAGCACCGCCGGATGTATGGCGCCGTGTCCCGCCACCGGGGGGGAACAGGCGGCTACGTACTTAACCCCGGCGACCTTCGCCACCGCCACGCTCATGAGTGCGGTACTCGGCAGGGGGTAGCGTCCGCTGGGAATATAGCAGCCGCATCTCTCCACCGGAACCAGCCGGTGCCCCAGTTCGACCCCGGGAATATCACTTGTATAATGGAGGGGCTTGATGCAATCGAGTTGTTTTTTTGCAAAGTCGCGGATACGGCCTGCGGCAAAACTAATGTGCTTTACCGTTTCTTCGGGAATCTGTTTGTAGGCATTCGTAATAGCGCTGCTGTCAACCTTGACGCCGGGGATTTTAATATGATCAAATTTTTCCGCATAAGAAATAAGGGCCGCTTCTCCGTGGGTCCGCACATCATCAATGATGTTCATCACGGTTCTGGTTAATTCCTGATCCCGCCGGTAGGTTTTTTTCTCCGCCTCTTTGATCGTTCGTATACCCATTTTTCCCCCAATGCTGTACAAAACTAAACTACTAAAAGCATGTTGTCAAGGTAGCCGGCTATTCCAAATTATGAATAACCACACAAAGGCCGTATTAGTCCGTGTGGTCCGTTGACACCCCCCTCCCCTCCCGGCTATTATTAACCCATGAAGAAATACATCCCCCTTATCGGTTTACTCGCCTTACTGGCGATTCCTTCCTGCTCCCGGAATGACGAGCTTTCCCTGGAGGATATTAATGCCCTTACCCCGGCGGGGGTTAAGGAGATCCTGGAAAAAACCGTTTCCAAGCCATGGCGGGGGGAGGATTTTGTTCCCGGCAGGGTCGCAGGAACCTGGAACAGCGATATGAATCAGGACCCGAAAAGTTTTAATATCCTCATTGCCCAGCAGGATTCGGTAACCGCAGGGGTGGTAACGGCCATGCAGGATTATCTCCTGGATTACGATCCCCTTACTCGGGAATGGAAGCCCCGCTGCGTGTCCTTTGAGATAATCACCGATGAGGCGGCGGATACACTGGATGTGATCTATACCCTCCGGGATGATTTGTACTGGAGCTACTATGGCTCGGACAGAAAAATTAAGGTTACCAGTGATGATGTGATCTTCTGGTACAACGAGATAGACGGTGATCCCGCCTTCCAGAGTTCCGGCTATTACCAGCAGTTTCTCACCATGACGGACGGCAGTGAAGCCCATATCGATATCGAAAAAATTGATGACCGGCGCTTTGCGTTTCATTTTCCCCGGATAGTGGCGGAACCGCTGCTGGCAACCAACGGGGAGATTGCCCCCCGCGCCGCTTACCAGGAGGCCAAACGGGAACGGGGCGTCCAGGGGGTGATGGACCTTTTCGGCGTAAACACTGATCCTAAAAATATACCCTCCATGGGAAAGTGGTTTCTGACCGAATATACCGCGGGACAACGGCTGGTGTATAAGCGCAACCCCGATTATTGGGACAGGGATACTAACGGAAACGCCATACCCTATTACGAAGAAGAAATTGTCCGTATCATCCCGGATGAAAATACCCAGTTCCTGCTCTTTAAGGAGGGCGAAACCGAAACCTATTCCCCCCGCCCGGAGGATCTGGATGAACTGGTAAACAAGGCAAACGCCGATTATACGATGTACCACGACGAAGGCGCCCTGGGGGCGAGTTTCTGGACCTTTAACCAAAATCCTAAAAATAAGGACAGCCCCCAGTATGAATGGTTTACCAAAAAAGAATTCCGCCAGGCCATGAGCCGCCTTTTAAACCGGGACCGGATTATTTCCCAAGTGTACCGGGGGCTTGCCCTGCCGAAACTCGGCCTCTTCCCTGAACCAAACCGCTATTATGACCCGGCGATTATCCTTCAGTATACCTATAGCCCGGAGGGTGCAGAAAAACTGCTTGCCTCTATCGGCATCAAGCGGGATAGCGCAGGGATAATGCGGGATGAAAAAAACCGGGCAATTGAATTTAATCTGACCATCCGCTCGGAAAGTACGATAATGAACGACATTGCATCAATAATTACGGATGAGCTCAGCAAAGTTGGTATTAAAATAAATATCCGGGTCCTGGATTTTCAGAAGATAGTAGAACAAATGTTCAATACCTTTGACTGGGAATCTCTAATCATGGGACTGAGCGGGTCCCAAATTTTCCCCAGCCAGGGGAGTAATGTCTGGGCTTCCAACGGAAATCTGCATATGTGGTATCCCCAGCAGGAAAGCCCCGCCACGGACTGGGAGGCCCGGATCGATTACCTTTACAACGAAGGGGCCTTTACGGTGGATCCGGTACGGGCAAAGATCTATTGGGATGAGTTCCAGGGCATACTCCTGGAACAATGCCCGTTAATTTATCTGGTACGGCCCAGAAGTTTTACAGCCCTGCGGAACCGCTGGGATCAATCGAATGTCTACTTTGATAGTCTGAATGGTTTTGAAACAAACCATATATTCCTAAGGCCGTGAACACCATGAACCTGTTGGGCTTTTTTCGGCGGATTGGGGAACGGATAGTAAAACCCTTCTACCTTTTTAAACAAAAGGCGCCCCTGGTTTCCTATATTCTGAATAGATTTATTACCATGGCGGTGATGCTCTTTATCTTAGGCCTGGCCATCTTCGGCCTCATGGAGCTGGCGCCCGGGGACATTGTGGATCAGATTATGATGCAGCAGCTTTTCTCCGAGACCAAGTCCCGGGGGGGCAGTATTGGACAGAACCAGCAGGCCATGTCGATGGAACAATTGGAAGCCCGGCGGACGGCGCTCGGTCTGGACCAGCCCTTCTACGTCCAGTATTTCCGCTGGATCGAACGGGTGATCTTCCACGGCGACCTTGGACAGAGCCTTATCAGCCGCGCGCCGGTATCCTTCCTCATCGCCTCCCGGCTGCCGAACTCAATTTTACTAAACCTCATATCCCTGGTATTAATCACCTTCTTCTCATTTTTTCTGGGTGTCTACTTTTCTACCAAAGCGGGTACCCATGCGGATCTGGCCATAAGCTTCTTTGCCCTGATGCTTCACTCATTCCCGGGGATGCTCATGTTAATATTACTGCAGCTCTTCGCCTCCGTAACCGGGCTCTTTCCGGTCACCGCCTATCCGCCCTTCCCCTTTGCCTCAAACCCCGGCGGCTTTGTCTTCTCCTATGCCCACCATATCTTCCTCCCCCTCCTGGCCTCCTTCCTCGGCGGCATCGGAGGAACCCTGCGGATGATCCGGGCCACCATGCTGGACCAGCTTGGGCAGCCATACATCACAAGCCTCCGGGCCCGGGGCATCGGAGAATGGCGGGTCTACTTTAACCACGCATTCCGGAACACCCTGAACCCCTACATCACCGGGAGCGCCAATCTCCTGGCCGATCTCTTTTCCGGTTCCCTGATATTGGAGATCATCTTCGCTTACCCCGGCATCGGGCGGCTCATGTACGAAGCGGTGCTCCAGGAAGATATTAATCTGGTGCTTGCCAATATTATGTTCGTATCCTTCCTGGTCCTCCTGGGGATGGTTCTGGCGGACATACTTCTTGCGGTGGTGGACCCCCGCATACGGTACGGAAGGGAGTAAGGGCAATATGAAACGCTTCTTAAACTACCTGAAGGCCCGCCCCCTGGGTTTGGTCTCCCTGATAGTAATACTGCTCCTCTATCTGATAATGATTTTCGCTGAATTCATCGCTCCCTATAAACCGACCACCGTAATGGAAAATAGGATCTACCATCCGCCGAACCTGCGTTTCTCAAGCGCCGGTCCCATGGCCCAGGAAGCCCGGGTGATCAACTCGGTAAACTGGAAATACGCCCGGGTCAAGGCCGCCTACGAAAAGGTACACGTCTTCGGTAAGGGCGAGCCCTACAAGCTCTTTGGCCTCATCCCCGCGGAACGGCACCTCTTCACCACCGGTCCCGTGGGGTCAGGCGGCGTCTACCCCATCTTCCTTATGGGGGCGGACCACCTGGGCCGGGATATTTTCTCCCGCATCGTCTACGGTTCGAGGATATCCCTCACCATCGGCTTCATCGCCACCGCCATATCCCTGTTCCTGGCTATGATCCTGGGCGGCGTCTCCGGCTTCTTTGGCGGCCTTACCGACTGGACGGTGATGCGTTTCTCCGAATTTTTCATGCTCATCCCCGGGCTCTATCTGATACTTTTCCTGCGATCCCTCTTATCAAGCAACATGGATTCAGGCCAATCCTATATGATGATCACCGTGATACTTTCCCTGGTAGGCTGGCCCGGTTCCGCCCGTACCATACGCGGTATGGTCCATGCCATTAAGCGTGAAGAATTCGTAATGAACGCCCAGCTTGAAATGATCCCTTCTCCGGTAATAATCCTGGGGCACATCATCCCCCAGATCGCCAGCCTCCTTATTGTAAGCATAGCCCTCTCGGTACCGGGCTTTATCATGACCGAGACCACCCTTTCCTACCTGGGACTGGGTATCGTGGACCCCGCCGTAAGCTGGGGTTCCCTCATCCGCCGCGACATTTCCACCCTGAGCAATCTCCGCAACTTTCCCTGGCTGCTCTCCCCGGTCTGGTTCCTCCTGACGGTTACCCTGGCCTTTAACTTCCTGGGGGACGTACTGCGGGATTTCTACGACCCCTATCACACAGTTTTCCGGCGGCACAGGGATAAGAAAAAGTCGAAGCTTCCGTTCGAAGCCGCACAAGAGGGATTGAGAAATGATAAAATCCTCCCGGATGATTCCTCATCGTCCCCCTTACTTTCCGTGAAAGATCTATCGGTTAGTTTTTCTGTGCTCCGTGGGCAGGAAACAATTTTGGTACAGGCGGTACGGGGAGTTTCCTTTACGCTCAAGCGGGGGGAAATACTGGGCATTGTTGGGGAAAGCGGGTCCGGGAAGAGCGTTACCACCCAGGCGATACCGGGGCTGCACCCCAAGAGCGCCAAAGTATCGGGTTCCATTTTGTACGAAGGTCGGGAACTGAAGGGACTTGATGTAGAAGCCCTGCGGACATACCGGGGGAAAAAGATAGGCATGATATTCCAGGAGCCGGGCCGGTCCTACGATCCCCTGCAAAATATAGGAAGCGTTTTTTACGAAACCTTCCGCAACAGCAATCCTGCTATTACCAAAGAAGAGGCCATGGAAAAGGCAACGGCCCTGTTAGCCGAAACCGGGCTTCCCAATGGCCGGGAGCGGCTCTCCAATTTTCCCCACCAGTTCTCCGGGGGCCAGCTCCAGCGTATCGGTATAGCCCTGGCCCTAGCCCAGTCCTGCGAGCTCCTCATCGCCGACGAGCCCACCACCGCCCTGGACGTAACCATCCAGGCTCAGATAGTAGATCTGCTGAAGACCCTGCGGAAAACCCGGCAAATATCGATTATATTTATCAGCCACGACATAGATTTAGTGGCGGATATCTCAGACCGTATCCTGGTAATGTACGGCGGGCTGATTATGGAAGGCGGCCCTGCACCGGCCTTCACCGGCGCCGGCGCCACGCAAGGAGCGAGCGTCACGCAGGGAACGGGCACTGTTTACCACCCCTACACCAAAGCATTGCTGGCCGCGTCCCCGCGCTTCGGCAGCCACTATGTGCAGACCAGGCTGCTTTCTATTCCCGGCAGGGTAACGGACCCCGCAAACCCGGAACCAGGCTGTCCCTTCGCCCCCCGCTGCGCCGAAGCCGGGCAGGAATGTACCCAAGGCATCCCGCCCCTGGTTCAGACCGAAGACCGTGTAATACGATGTGTCATACACAATGTATTACAAAAGGCGGATGTTTAGATGCCTGTGATCACCGTAGAAAATCTGCGTAAACGCTTTAACCTGGAAGCGGGTTTCTTCGCCCGTTTCGGCCGCTTTGTCTATGCGGTAAATGACGTTTCCTTTTCCATAGGCCAAAACGAATCCTACGGCCTGGTAGGGGAATCGGGCTGCGGCAAGACCACCACCGCCCGGCTCCTGGTGCGGATGTACGAAAGCGACAGCGGAACTATCACCTTTAAGGATACTGTTGATGTCAAGAGCCTTAAGGGAGGCGAACTAAAAAAATACCGGGAAAAGGTTAAGTACGTTTTCCAGGACCCCGCCCGTTCCCTTAACCCCCGGATGAGCGTCTACGAAGTGCTTATCGCCGGATACCGTTACTCTTCCGACTGGCCCGGGGAAAAGAAAGCCCGGGAAGAAGCGGCGGCCATATTGGAAGAGGTAGGCCTTTCCGCCTCGGATCTGGAACGGCGGCCAGCGGAATTTTCCGGCGGCCAGCGCCAGCGCATCTCCATAGCCCGCGGCCTCCTGCTGCAGCCGGAGCTGCTGATCTGCGACGAAGTAGTTTCCGCCCTGGACGTATCCATCCAAGGCCAGATCCTCAACCTCCTGCTGGATATACGCCGTCGGCGTAATTTGTCATTCCTGTTCATTGCCCACGATCTCAAAGTCTCGTCGTATTTCTGCGACCGTATCGGTGTAATGTACCGGGGTGAACTCATGGAAGAAGCGGCAGCGGCGGATCTCTACCAAACCTGTCTGCACCCCTACACCAAGCTACTCTTCTCCTCCGTCGCCGGAACGCCGGACACCGCTGCCAGCGGCGGTCCTGCACAGCCCTCAGCGCTGCTGAAGGGTGAAGTACGTACCCCGGTCACCGAACTTTCAGGCTGCGCCTTTGCCGAGCGCTGTCCCCTGGCGGATGAACACTGCCGCCGGGAACACCCGGATATGCGGGAAAGCGGAGGGGCGGGACACAGGGTGCGGTGTTTTAGGGCGTAAAAACCCAGGTAGGGAACACCTGCTATTTTGCAAGCCTGATCGCCGCACGCCCGTGATGCCTTGACAGGACGGCCTAAAAAGGCGTATATTTAAGATGCCACTTCTCGAGGCGGCATTGTAGCCTCGGGAGCTTGCGGGGGGTCGAAAGACTCCCCGATTTTTTTACTTTAAATCCGTAATCCTTATAAAATATGTCTTTTTTGTTTGGGAAAGGTTGATAATCAAATTCCCCTTAGTGCCGCCTGTGTATTCCGGATCTTTAAGAACGTGTCGAATCTTGTTTATCACATCATGCTTTGAAAGCTTTTTATTGTCGATTTTGAGGAATATATTTTCGCTCTGGACTCTTGATTCACGGAACCGTCTTTCGACTTTACCAAGACTTCCGGTTACGGTTTTAAATTCTGCATACCAGCCATTAACAATAGCATCCGGGCCATGGACATAATTACCCAGACTATCCCTGACTTTCTGAATGAGATTGATGATTCCTCCCTTATCAGCCAAAATCTTGGCCTGTTTGACTTCCTTCAAAAGAGTTTTCTCATCGTCCTTATTCATGGGGAATTTCGATTTGGCTATACTGATCCCATCCAAATTCTTAGGCAGATTTACGTGATTGAGTTTTACATCATTGGTACCCAACCATGTTTCATTGGGAAAATCCTTTTTTGCCCTGTCAGCGGTTGCTTTGGCATTTCTCTCTCTCTGGGCTTGTTCCGCCGCCGCTTTCTGCTGCTTTAAAAGCTCATTATCTAATTTGATTGATAATTTTCCCATTTTAGTCCAACACTCCCTGAGCTTGACATTACACGGAAACACCCCCACAGAGGTGGGGAAAAGCTACCTTTAAACAGGTCTATTTCAAAGAAACCAGAAACACCCCCATAATGCATGAGGAAATGTATAAATGCAGATATTTTATTCTTGACAAATCTATCTGTATTGAGTTACCATATTTTTATGAAGAATGGTTTATTTGATATATTAAATAATATACCTTCTTTATTAGATTGTCTAGCCAAGACTATCGCTTCTGAAAACGGACAAATTAAGCCTGGAATAGATGTTCTTGGCCACTGTATTATAGTCGGCGAGATCTCCAAAGCTTTGATTCAACGTTTTATTCCGGAAATTCGTGAACAATTTTTCCCGTCCGGCAGTGAACTTATCGCAGCTAGCCATGACATTGGCAAGGTCTACCCGCTTTTCCAGACGAGGCTTCAAGACGCTATAAGCGGGCATCCATCCAATCCCGAAAGGGATAAACCCTGGAAAGGCCACGCAGGGGTCAGCTTGGCAGCTTTGGATGGAAGCCCTAAATTTATACCCCAGATTGCAGGACGTCACCATGGGTATCTTTCACCAGAGTACTTCAAATCAAATTATGAACATTTTGGCGGGCCGGAATGGCAAAAACAGCGGGAAAAACTGCTTCAAAAGCTTATGGAGCATTTTGGCGTTGGCTGGCCCACGGTAAAAGACAAAGTTCATGCTGCCCTCCTTTCAGGGCTTACCAGTGTCAGCGATTGGATCGGATCGGGATCTAATTTTGATACTATTACTGATGTTAGGCAGATCAGCGGTTTACCTGCCCGGGTTCAGGAAGCACTTGATCAAGCTGGGTTTGTTCTTCCCAGGATGAAAAAGGATCTTAGCTTTGAGTATATTTTTAACAATAAATCTCCACGGCCCGCCCAATCCGCCTTTATAGACACCGTCAGCACTCCCGGTGTTTATGTGCTTGAAGCGCCCATGGGCATGGGCAAGACCGAAGCAGCCCTCTATGCGGCCTACAGGCTCTACGCTTCCGGTAAAGCATCGGGGATATATTTTGCCCTGCCTACCCAGCTTACTTCAGACAAGATATACACCAGGTTCGAAGAGTTTCTGGATAAGGTGTTGGAAGAAAATTCGTCTCTCCCGAAATCAGTACTGGTTCATAGTTCCGCCTGGATAACTGAGACCGAAATGGGAAAAGCTGGCGCCCCCGGCAAGGACTGGTTCCACAGCGGGAAACGGCGTATCCTCGCCCCATTCGGGGTGGGGACCATCGATCAGGCCCTGATGGCGGTGATGAATGTCAAATATGGGTTTATCCGAACCTTTGGCCTTATGGGAAAAGTAGTGATCCTTGATGAAGTCCATTCCTACGACAGCTATACCGGAACCCTGCTTGATACCCTGGTAAAATGGCTTGAAAAAATGGGCTGTACGGTAATCATTTTAAGCGCCACCTTAACCGGGGAAAGAAAAAATAAGATCCTCAATTTAGATGAGCAAAATTTCGGCGCTAGTTCTCCCTACCCTCTCATTAGCGTATTAACTGACCGGGAAAAGGGTATGCAGGAAATCCCGGCAAAAAGTACGGTGGAAAGTACCGGCAGTCCTCATGTGTCTATAAAAAATGTTTCCGATGATGCAGCTTTCGAGGAAGCTCTTAAACGGGCGGAACAGGGCCAACAAATATTATGGATAGAAAACACCGTTGATGAGGCCCAAAAACGGTACTCTGATTTTACTGGGCGGATAGGCAATTTAACTATTACGGTTGAATTCGGATTGCTTCATTCCCGGTTTACAAAACATGATCGAAAAGAAAACGAAGATAAGTGGGTAGATCTTTTCGGAGAAAAGGGAAAGGAACGGCGGCAGGAATGCGGACGTATTCTCGTGGGAACCCAGGTACTGGAACAATCCCTGGACATTGACGCAGATTTTCTAGTTACCCGGATCTGTCCTACGGATATGCTCCTGCAGCGCATAGGACGGCTCTGGCGTCACAATGATACGGTCCGTCCGGCAGAGGCCCATTGTGAAGCGTGGATACTCATGCCGGAATACGAGAAGGTTCTGGCGGGATACAATAAAAAGACAGAAAACGTCTTTAACCAGGAATTAGGTAAAACATCCTATGTTTATGATCCCTATGTGTTATTAAGAACCATCGAAATATGGCGGGACCTGACCAGCTTGACCCTCCCCGAAGATATACGCCCTTTGGTTGAAGCAACCTACGCCGAACGGAACGAGAAAGCTCCCCTTGACTGGCTCAAAGGAAATTTACAGAAAAAACGCTCCATCCTTGAAATTTTTGCCTTACGTACAACGGATTTACACATAAAAACTTTGCCCGATACGGGTATGGAAGTTCGAAACGGACATTCTTATAGTTTTTTTGACACGTCAAATGAAAATCATAAGACCCGTTATTCGGAAATAGAAACCATTGAGGTACTTTTATTTTATTCAGAACCTTATTATCATGATAACGGTGATATATCGTTGGTTCTATCTCCCGATGATCCCAACGATTCAAAGATTATAAAACTTAATCTCAAACGAGGGCTAAAACAGGGAACCAAGGAAGAACAAAAAGAATGGAGGAGACAATCTGCGAAATTACACAAACATATTGTTACCGTACCGGTTTACAAGGCGCCGCTGCCAGCGAATCAAAAAACCCTTGACCGGTTCAGAGAGTATATCTATACCGGATCGCCGGATCATGGGGAAGAAACGCTTCGGATTGCGATTGTTAAGAAAACCGGAGAACTTACGGGAATTAATGGTACCAAAATATCCGATTCTGCCTTATCATATACAAATGAAATTGGGTATTTGGTCAAATAAGGAGGATGCTTAAAAATATGGGGGGAAAATCAAAGATAGAAAACACCTTCAATTTGGTGGATGAGCCATGGATACCTATTGAAAACAAGGGGTATGTAAGTTTGCGGGGTATATTTAAAAAGCCCTATCCGCAAGCCCTGGGGGGAAACCCGGTACAGAAAACTGCCCTGTTAAAACTGCTCCTTGCGATTTGCCAATCCGCCTATACCCCAGAGGATGATGAGGACTGGGATGCAATGGGACCTGATGGACTTGCAAAGAAAGTACCCCCATATCTGGAAGAACTCCGGGATTGTTTCTGGCTTTACGGCGACAAACCCTTTCTGCAAATGCCCGCCATAAAGAAAAAGATACTGGCAAGAAAAAACGCCGAATTGACCAGTGGGACAAAAGAAGCAGTTGCGGAATCAAATGCACAACCCAAGGATATTGGACCGGGATATTACCCGGATCTACCTTCAGATAACAACACTATTTTGACAGAAGGGCAAATATCCCATAAACTTTCCGATGCAGAAAAAGCTCTTTTTATTGTTACCCTGATGAATTTTGCCTTTGGGGGAAAACGAGTGGAAAAGGACCTGGAACCTTTCACTCAGGGTTATTCGGGCAAAACTGTTTCTGCTAAATCAGGCCCCAGCATAGGCAACCACTGGGGATACCTCCATTCCTTTATTACCGGTTCAGATATTATAAACACCCTTTGGTTAAATATGTTTACCCAGGAATACATTGAAGATTCTTCCATGTTTAAATATAAAAAAAAGGTCTTGCCGCCCTGGGAAAGAATGCCCTTAGGGGAAGACTGTGAACAGGCTCGAAAATTAAGGGATTCCTACATGGGTCGTCTTGTCGCCATGAGTCGTTTCGTTTTACTTGAAGGGGACGGGATATACTATGCGGAGGGTATACAGTACCTCAGTCATAAAAACGGATGGCGGGAACCCAGTATGTGTGTTAATGAAAATACCGGGAAACTCCTCTGGGTAGATCCCCACAAGAAACCTTGGCGGGAAATTAGCTCCTTGCTTTCGTTTTTAAGCGCCAAGGATGATAAGTTTACCTGTGAACAGCTTGCGTATACCTTAAAAAGAATAAAGAACAAGAAAATGAATATCGGCATCTGGTCAGGAGGTGTTAAGGTACGGGCAAACTCCGGAGATCAATCAATAAAACAGGATGATGATTTTGTGCAATCCGAAACACGCATAGTTTCTTCCTACCTGGAAGGTGGTTTCCTTACATTGGAGCAAAATATTAACCGGCTTGAAAAACTCTCCGACTATCTCTATAAAATAGTTTCAAGGTATTGCAATGAGTTAAATCTCAATGCCGCTTCGTATGCAAAAAGCGCCAAGGAATTATTCTGGCAGCTTTGTGAACGGAAATACCAAAAACTAGTTGATATTTCTCTACATGACAAAGATGGGGATGCTGAAAGCATTGGAAAATATTTTATCCACTGCGTTTATACCGCCTATGATAAAAGCTGTCCTCATAAAACAGCGAGGCAGACACAAGCATGGGCGCATAATTACGCCAGGGTGAAGAACTTTTACGAGAAAAAAGAAAACAAAGCTGCGGTACTATAAGCAAAAGGAAAAACATAGGAGGAATGATATGGCAAATCCGGATGGTTTTGTAAACATGGTGATCCATAAATTACAAGATGATGAAACAAAAAAGAGTAGGGATACCGCTTTTCGCCCAGCCATGCGTATGGCCAATACTGATACTAAAGGCATATCCAAGAGCTGGCAACATTTTACCAGATATTGCGATATTACTAATGAAAAAGAACTAAAAGCCTTTGCCTTGATAGGCTCCGCACTTGCAAAATCGGGGAATCCTCCCAAGGCTAACGGTCATCTTGAAATAGGCGCTGCTTTAAATGTCTATTATTCTGCAAAGGGCAGGAATAATAATGATGAATATGGCATTGACAAGGCTGCGAAGGCAAGATTTATCCGCCTGATCGCCTGTGACACCACTGAGGAGGCTTGCACCATACTACGCCCCATGCTTAATCTTATTAATTCCGACGGCGGCACAATTCCCATTAATTATATACATCTTTTAAAGGATCTGTTAGTGGATGATGAAAAATTCAACGAACAAATTAAACCACGCTGGGCAAAGAATTTCTATCAAGGTATAAAGGAGGCCGAAGAATGATCGCATCGCTCCTTAAGCTCAGCCGATCAGATTTTGAAAAACTCAGGATAAATGATCCCTACGGCATACACAGGGCAGTCTATTCCCTTTTTCCAAAAACAGGTGATGGCCGGGATTTTATATTCGTTGATAAGGGGGGCAATTTTAATGAAAGGCAGATTTTAATTTTATCAAAACGATCACCGGAAAAACCGGATTATGGAACGATTGAATCGAAAAATATCCCTGAACCTTTTCTCAATCAGGATCATTACGGTTTTGAAATTCGCCTTAACCCCACCAAACGGGAAAAGAACGGAGGTAAAATAGTTCCCATAATGGGAAAGGAGAATTTAGCTGAATGGTTCTGTTCAAAATCGGAAAGATGGGGCTTCGTAACGGAACGGGAAAGTTTACAGATACAGTTTACGGGGGTTCAGACCTTCGATAAACAGAACGGCCAGGTAACTCAGAACGTGGTCAATTTTATCGGTAAATTGCGGGTAAACGACCGGTCCCTTTTTATCAAAAGTTTTGAACAGGGCATAGGCCGTGGGAAAAGTTTCGGTTTTGGGTTATTAGAGATAATTCCTTTACAGGATTAACCAGAATATAATTTTTTAGAAGGAGCAAGAATATGAATACCAATGAAAATCCCTTCAAGAATGTGCGGGTGGAATACCATATCCTCCAGTCATTCCCCGTATCATGCCTTAACCGGGACGATGTAAATTCGCCAAAAACCGCACAAGTTGGCGGAGTTACCCGGGCGCGGGTTAGCAGCCAATGCTGGAAACGGCAGGTACGACTTGCCTTGCGTGACTGCGGTATCACCCTGGGAAGCAGAACCAAATTGATTTCCACACTTATCGGGAACGCCTGTAAAGCGGAAGGAGCAAGTGAAGCGCAGGCCAAAGAATGCGGTGATTTAATTGAAAATATTTTTATAAAAAAGGCCGATTCCGCAAAAAAAAGTTCCGACAAAAAAGAAGCCGATCAAGAAGATGCTGCTGTGGAAGATGTCGGAAAGAGCGATACCCTGTTATTTTTTGCTCCTGCCGAGGTTTCGCTTATTGCAAAAAAGTTCAAGGAAAAAAAATTTAAACCCAGGGAACTTATCACTCAATCAGACTCCAAAAAACAAGCAAAAGAGCTAGCCGAAATTATCGGAAAACAAAAATTGGAAAATGCCAAAAATCTTGACGGCCTTGACATTGCCCTTTTCGGACGCATGGTAGCCCAGGCGGCGGAACTGAATGTGGAAGCCGCCGCATCCTTTTCCCATGCTATTTCCACCCATAAGGTGACAAACGAAGTGGAATTTTTCACCGCCCTGGATGATAATTCCACCGAGCAGGGGTCCGCCCACATGGGTAGCCTGGAATTCAACTCCGCCACCTATTACCGCTATATATCCTTGGATCTGGGGCAGTTGTATAGCACCCTGGGAAGTGGCGAGTTTATCCCCCAGGCCATTGATGCTTTTACCAAGGCCCTCTATACAGCAGTTCCTTCCGCTCGCCAAACCACGCAATCAGGGGCCTCCCCCTGGGAATACGCCAAGGTATTTGTCCGCAAGGGACAGCGCTTACAGGTTCCCTTTGAAGCCCCTGTCAAAAACCAGGGCGGAGGATTCCTTGAACCGAGTATTGAATACCTTAAGGCTTATGTTGGTAAACAGGAGAAACTTGCCGGATCACTCTTTGGCAAGATTGTAGAATTTGACTTTGGCGAAAATGAGGATTTTTCCATCGATCATCTTAGTGCGGAAATCCAAAAAGCCGCAAAGGTTAAATGATGCGTACCCGCTGGCTGCTTTTATGGTTTGAAGCCCCTTTGCAATCCTGGGGGGCTGATTCAAAATTCGGACGCCGGGATACCATGGACTTTCCGACTAAGTCAGGGGTCCTGGGTTTACTCTGCGCCGCCCTGGGAGCCTCGGGCGAACAACGGGAGCTGCTTGCAGAAATGGCGCCCCTAAGGCAGACCGTCATCTCCTATGTTAGATCGGATAAAAAAAATGGGGAAAATGTAAAAAGAGAACGGGAAACCACCCTGATGGATTTCCATATGGTCGGCAGCGGGTATGACGATTCAGATCCCTGGCAGTCCCTGATGATCCCAAAAACAGCGGCGGGGAAAAAACCTAATGGGCCAGGGACAAAGATGACCTACCGGTATTATCTGCAGGATGCCCGGTTCGCGGTTATCCTGGAGGTTCCCGAAAAGCGGGTGGATACTTTTGCAGAAGCCCTGTTGAATCCGGAATTTGATATTTATTTGGGCAGAAAGAACTGCGTCCCTACTGATTTTGTCTTTCGGGATGGAAATATCTTCAATACCGAAGAAGAAGCTATTGCCGCAATAGCGAAGCTATTGGACGAAAAGAAGAAATTAAATCAGGATTTTGATTTGGTTGAAGATTTCCGGGTAGTTTCCGGGGAAGCCGAAGGGGAAATCCTTACCCTCAATGATGTACCCATTCAGTTCGGTCCGGTTAAACAATATCGGGATCGCCGGGTAACGATACCGCCCCATGAGTGACACTACTTCTGACAACACCGCTGTTCATCTGGAAGAACAAAAAAAGGAAGGGCAGCGGCTGTTTATTAAGATCACCCGGGAAAGCTTACCTCAAATAAAAGATAAATATCCCTTTATCTATCTTGAACGAGGCAGGCTTGAAATTGATGACAGCAGTGTTAAATGGATAGATAGTGAAGGTAATGTTATCAGGCTTCCCATCGCTACCATCAATACGATCTTACTTGGCCCAGGAACCAGCATCACCCATGAAGCGGTAAAGGTTATGGCCGCGGCAAACTGTACCGTATGCTGGGTAGGTGAAGACAGCTTGTTATTCTACGCAGTTGGTCAGAGTCCAACAGCTAACACCAGAAACTTCAGAACCCAGATGATCGCGGCTTCGGATAAGAAAGCCCAGACTGAAGTTGCCCGTCGTATGTTTTTCCGCCGATTTCCCACTGCTGATTTATCAGGAAAATCCCTTAAAGAAATGATGGGCATGGAAGGATACAGGGTTCGGGGACTCTATGAGCAAAAAGCAAAAGAATATGGTTGCGGCTGGAAAGGCCGCAGTTATATTCCCGGAAAATTTGAGCTGGGAGATTTAACTAATAAAATCCTTACCGCCATGAATGCTGCTTTATATGGACTACTTACATCGGCAATATATGGTATGGGTTATTCTCCCCATATTGGGTTTATTCATACAGGAAGCCCTCTACCCTTTGTTTATGATATGGCTGACATTTATAAGGAAAAGCTCTGCATCGATCTTGCTTTCTCCTTGACCATAAAAATGGGCGGATTGTATAATAGGCATAAGGTTTCCGATGAATTCAGAAAGCGGATAATTGAAATGAAATTATTAGAGCAGATAGGGAATGATATCCCTGACTTTATAGTGGGAGGGAAAAATGCTGGTAGTGATAGCCAATGATTTACCACCCGCAGTCCGGGGACGTATGAAGCTTTGGTTTATCGAACCTCGTCCCAATATTTTTGTTTCCGGTATAAAGGATTCCGTTGCTGATACAGTGGTTACCTATCTCAATAAATCCTGCCCTCCCGAATCAGGACTTCTAATCTTTCAAAGGATCAACCGTTCCCCCGGATATAAAATATGGGGAATTGGCGATCATACAAAGCAAATCACCGACATTGACGGACTTCAACTAATTATTGAAAAAAATTTATCCTCCAGAGAAAAAACACTATATACAGCGGAACAAACTCTTCAATAGCCCCAGATGCTGGGGTTTTCCCCACACACGTGGGGGTGTTTCCAACTCATCGATTGGTGAAGTTGGTTCAGGTACGTTTTCCCCACACACGTGGGGGTGTTTCTATCCAAGAAATTTATTCTTATTGTTCATTTTAGTTTTCCCCACACACGTGGGGGTGTTTCGTATCCAAGGGCGGACGGCCTAAAAAGACTAAAGTTTTCCCCACACACGTGGGGGTGTTTCTATATCCACGAATCCCGGCGAGTGAATGAGCAGGTTTTCCCCACACACGTGGGGGTGTTTCTATGCAGCCGCTTCCCATCGGTTGATACAGCAAGTTTTCCCCACACACGTGGGGGTGTTTCCCCCAAAGCCAAAGGGACGCTGAATTCCGTTGCGTTTTCCCCACACACGTGGGGGTGTTTCTGAGCGGCTTCATGCCGGGACCCCCGTAGTGGGGTTTTCCCCACACACGTGGGGGTGTTTCTACCAGACCCTGGGAGCGATAAAGCGGGAGATTGTTTTCCCCACACACGTGGGGGTGTTTCTCAGCTTGTCATTGTTCCATATCGGGTCATGGCGTTTTCCCCACACACGTGGGGGTGTTTCTATCAGAGGTGGTAGTCGATGCGGCCAGAAAGAGTTTTCCCCACACACGTGGGGGTGTTTCCGGCTATCTCACATTTTTAGCGAGTTAAGGAGGGTTTTCCCCACACACGTGGGGGTGTTTCTAGCCGAAATAATTTTAGGCAATACTGGTTTTCGTTTTCCCCACACACGTGGGGGTGTTTCCCCGCAAAGCCCTCATGGCGCTGCGGTGTGTCCGTTTTCCCCACACACGTGGGGGTGTTTCTACGCAGGTAATGCTGGCTTCTGCTATAAAGGGGTTTTCCCCACACACGTGGGGGTGTTTCTTATGGCCGGCCCGATATGGGCGCCCATCCGGGGTTTTCCCCACACACGTGGGGGTGTTTCTCCCTCCTTGTGGGGTACTGGTTTTTGGTAATTGTTTTCCCCACACACGTGGGGGTGTTTCTAACCCTACAGTTGTGGAAATCGAAGATGGTAAGTTTTCCCCACACACGTGGGGGTGTTTCCATATCGCTAGACATACTGGACTACCATTCCGGGTTTTCCCCACACACGTGGGGGTGTTTCTGTAAACCGGGAGGAGATGAATCCCCTAGATGAGTTTTCCCCACACACGTGGGGGTGTTTCTTTGGGTTGTTGACGGAAGACGGGACTTTGTTTGTTTTCCCCACACACGTGGGGGTGTTTCTGCCCTACGGCAATTTCGACGGGGCTTTCGTTTGTTTTCCCCACACACGTGGGGGTGTTTCTACGCTTCTCAAGAAACTTTCCATGATGATTGCGTTTTCCCCACACACGTGGGGGTGTTTCCCAGTAAGTCCCCCGGCTCTGTATGGAGCTGATGTTTTCCCCACACACGTGGGGGTGTTTCCACTGGAGCTGACAAGTTTTACCATGTAAAAAGGTTTTCCCCACACACGTGGGGGTGTTTCTACCCCCTTCCATCCATGATCAGAATCAGCTGGGTTTTCCCCACACACGTGGGGGTGTTTCTACGACATCAAGGCGCAGGCGTTAAGGGTCGAGGTTTTCCCCACACACGTGGGGGTGTTTCTTTATTGTGAGTACCTATATCATCCAGGGTAAGGTTTTCCCCACACACGTGGGGGTGTTTCTTAAGCCGTTTAATACTGGAAATAGACAGTAAGGTTTTCCCCACACACGTGGGGGTGTTTCTAAGTTTTTTGTCTTTTTCGCTGGGCTCCAAGGGTTTTCCCCACACACGTGGGGGTGTTTCCACCGGGGCTGTTCAGGAAGCCCGGGGGCTTGCGTTTTCCCCACACACGTGGGGGTGTTTCTACGGAAGCTACCAGGCTTCATTCCGAGGAAAAGTTTTCCCCACACACGTGGGGGTGTTTCTATCGAAGACCGTATCGCTCAAAACATCGGTGTGTTTTCCCCACACACGTGGGGGTGTTTCTTCCGCAATCCGGGCAAGTGTAATATCCTTGCTGTTTTCCCCACACTCGTGGGGTGTTTCCACGTTTAAACCACGTGCGTGCGTTCTTGCTTGGTTTTCCCCACCCCCACCACGGGAGCATTTCCTACATCGTGCCCCTGTGGGGCCGGTACAACTCATTTTCCTCACACACATATGGATGTGGTATCTTTAGGCGATTTTCTGTTTAACGGATAATTGTAACCCAAGCACATCCAATAATTTTATAACCGTTGCAAATGACGGGTTGCCATCCGGAGATATTGATCTGTAAAGACTTTCACGGGTGACATTAAGTTCCTTGGCTATTTCAGTCATGTCTTTTGATCTGGCAAGAGCACCAATGACTTCAAACAGATATTCCGGATCGTTTTCCTCAAGTGCTGCCTCAATGTTTGCGATCACATCCTTCTTGGAATCTATGAAATCTGTCAAATCCCACTTAGTTGTTGCCACCGTCTTTCTCTTCCCTACGCCCTAGCGACAACTTCGGCGCCGGCGTTAA